>OKRD01000007.1 GCA_900290335.1 Burkholderiales bacterium
GCTTGCGCGGCCGGCAGCCGTTGTGCGGGATCGGCGTCATGTCGCGGATGGCGGAGATCGAGAAACCCACGGCCTGCAACGCCCGCAAGGCGCTCTCGCGTCCCGAGCCGGGCCCACTGACCTCGATCTCCAGCATCTCCATGCCGTGCTCGCGGGCCTTCTTGCCGGCGTCCTCGGCGGCGACCTGGGCGGCATAGGGCGTGGACTTGCGGCTGCCCTTGAAGCCCTGGCTGCCGGCGGAGGACCAGGCAATGGCGTTGCCCTGCGCGTCGGTGATGGTGATCACCGTGTTGTTGAAGGTCGCCGCGACGTGGGCGACGCCGGCGGTGATGTTCTTTCGCTCCCGCCGGCGGGGACGCGCGGTGGTGGCTGGCTTCGCCATGATGCTGTCCTATTCGAAATTGCGCCGCCGGGATACGACAGCGACGGGTCCTGATTGGTGCGGAGCGGCGGCTGAGGGAGGTTACTTGGTGACCTTCTTCTTGCCGGCAATGGCCACCGCCTTCCCCTTGCGGGTGCGGGCATTGGTGTGGGTGCGCTGGCCGCGCACCGGCAGGCCGCGCCGATGGCGCAGACCGCGGTAGCAGCCGAGGTCCATCAGGCGCTTGATGTTCATCGCCACCTCGCGCCGAAGGTCGCCCTCCACGCGATAGTCGCGATCGATCAGTTCGCGGATCCGCAACACCTCATCGTCCGACAGCTGGTTCACCCGGCGTTCGTCGGGGATGGCCAGCTGGCTGCAGATGTCGGCGGCCGGTGGGCCCGATTCCGTAGATGTAGCGCAGCCCGATGGTCACGCGCTTGTTGGTCGGGATGTTCACGCCGGCAATACGTGCCACGCCGATAACTCCTATCGCCCCGCCGAGGGGGGTTGTTGCGTCGAAAAGCGGGAATGGCCGCTGGGGCGCAATCCATATGGGGTTGCACCGGAGCGGCGGACTATACGTGCCGCGGCCGGCAAGTCAACGCNNAAGCGCGTGCGGCGCCGGCCACGACCGCGTCGATCTGCCGCGCCACCTCGTCGATATCCGCCATGCCGTCGACCGGGCGCAGCAGGCCCTGCGCGGCGTAGTGCGGCAGGATGGGGGCGGTCTGGCGGTGATAGGCATCGAGGCGCGCCACGACCGTCTCGCGGTTGTCGTCGGCGCGGCGGGCGAATTCG
>OKRD01000155.1 GCA_900290335.1 Burkholderiales bacterium
GGGTGAAACCGATCACCGAAGCCAGAAACACCGGCTTCTGCCCGAAGCGATCCACGAGCCAACCGGTGAGCGGTGTGGCGATCGCGGCGGCGACGATGTAGGACGTCAATACCCAGGCGATCTGATCCTGAGACGCGGACAGCGTGCCCTGCATGTGCGGCAGGGCAACGTTCGCAATGGTGCCGTCGAGCGTTTGCATGATCGTTGCCGCCATGATGGACAGCGTGATCATGCGTCGATCGAGCGGTCGAAGGGTGTCGGATCCCGTCATGCCTCTCCCTCGATGAGCCCTTGCAGCGTCTCGAGCAATTCGGTTGCCAGCGCGAGCTTTTTGGGGTCTATGTGCTCCAGCAATTCCTTGCGCACCGCGGCGGCTTCGGTCTTAACCGTGGCGAAAAGCCGGTTGCCGGCTTCGGTGACCACGATGCGATTGATGCGCCGATCGGTCTTCGATGGCTGACGGGCGACAAATCCCGCCTTCACCAGCCGGTCCACCATCGCCACCATGGTGGCGCCCTCGACCCCCAGACGATCGGCGAGTTCGGACTGCGACAAGGGCGTGCGCGCCTTGGCGGCCACCGCGATGGTCATCCAGCTGGCCTGGCTCAACCCTAAGCTTTTGAGCCGGCGATCGACCGCCTGGCGCCAGGCTCGTGCGGTTCCATGCAGGGCATCGGCGAACCGCTCTTCCAGATCGGGCATTAAAGCACACCCTAATCATTAGTAATCTAATTAATATAGCATGAATTCAGAGCAGGGGCGCCAAAGGAGGGCGCTCAGCGGGTCGTGACTCCCAATTTGCGGGAACCATGCCGCGCCGCGTATGCTCCAAATCGCTATGAAGGACGCGGCACCGGCAACAATGTCATTGGTCTCGATGCAAAGGGTCGGCGAGGCGGTGCTGCCGCGCCGTTCGGTACAGGATGGGCACTCGCTTCAACCCGGCGACCCGGCCCTTCATGCGGTCACGGACTTCACCCGGGAGTATCCGGTCACCGTCGATGCCGAGCGGCAAATCGACGATGCGTTGAATGACATGATCCGGCTGGGGGTGCGTGCGCTCCTGGTGGCGACGGATCAACGCCTCGTGGGTCTCATCACCTCGTATGACATCCAGGGCGAGAAGCCGATGCAGTTCCTGCAGTCCTCCAATTACAACCGCCATCAGGACATCCGAGTCGCCGACATCATGACGCCTTGGGATCAATTGCTGGCGGTAGATTGGGCAAGCATCCAATCGGCGTCTGCCGGCGACCTCTTGCGGGTGTTCGAGGAAAGCGGCCTGTCGCACCTATTGGTGATCGAAGTCGACCAGAAGAGAACCACGGCAACGGTGCGGGCCCTGGCGTCCCGTGCGCGCCTGATGCGTCAATTGGAGGGGCTGCGTCTCGCCGGCTGATCGCCTCAGAGACGCTGCGTCGTCGGCAGATAGTGATCCAGCAACAGAGCCAAAAAGAGCCACGCGAGGTACGCGATGGAATAGCGAAACATGCGCATGGCCACCGCGTCGCTCGATGATCGCTTGAGCTCGAGCGCGCACCGCAGAAACCCGGCATCGAGAATCACCGCCGCACCCAGATAGATGAGACCGCTCATGCGCAGCAGAAACGGCAGCGCCGTGATGATCGTCAGAGCGATCGTGTATCGCAGCACCGCCCGCTTGGTGAACGCCACGCCGTGCGTCACCGGCAGCATGGGAATATCGATCTTGGCGTATTCGGCGCGTCGGGCAATCGCCAGCGCCCAAAAATGCGGCGGTGTCCACAAGAAGATGATCAGGAACAAGAGCAAAGCCTGCGACTCGAAGTGGCCGGTGACGGCGGTCCAACCGAGCACCGGGGGCGCGGCGCCGGCGGCGCCGCCGATCACGATGTTCTGCGGAGTCGCCCGCTTGAGCCACACGGTGTAGATCACGGCATAACCGAACAACGACGCGAATGTCAGCACCGCCGTGAGCACGTTCACTTCGCGGACCAGGAGCAGCATCGATGCGATGCAGAGCGCGAGGGCAAAGCACAGCGCCTGCTGCGGCTTCAGATGTCCGGCCGGCAANNTGCGGGCATCGATGCCGCGATCCAGGAGATGGTTGATGGCGGCGGCGCCTCCGGCCGCGAGTGCAATGCCGAGGTTCGCCAGCAGCAGGGTGTCGAGCCTGGGCAGGCCCGGAGCGGCCAATAGCGAACCGACCAGCGATGTCAGCACGATGAGCGCGACGATCCGCGGCTTGGTGAGCTGCCAATAATCGTGCCACGTGGGCGCGACGCTCGCGGCGCGTGCTTCAGCGTGGTTCATACGGGCGGCCGCAGCGCACGGTTCAATCCGACGGTGGTCATGAGCAGCAGTGCCGCGCCGGCGCTGTGCGCGGTGGCGAGCCACAGCGGAAATCCGCGCACTACCATTGAAATGCCCAGGATCAACTGCGTCGCCAGCGCCGCGATCACGAGGCCGGCTGCGTATCGTGCGATCTTCCCGCGCAACCGCAACGCCGCCGCCGCCGCACCGAGCAGCATGATCGCGACGACGAGTGCCCCCAAGCGATGGGTGAATTGAATCGCCGTGCGCGCCTTTGCATCCAGCACGCCGCCCTCGTAAGTGCGGTCGGCCGCGCCCTGCAATTCGAAGGCTGCGCGGTAATCGCCCTGCGGCCACCACTGCGCCTGGCAGGTGGGAAAGTCCGGGCAACCAAGCGCCGCATAGTTGCTGCTGGTCCACCCGCCGAGCGCAATCTGCGCGCCGAGAGCGATGAGAGCGAGCAGTGCCAACAGCCGCGCCCGTGCCGCGGTGCCGTGTGCCTCGAACGGCGCCGCACGCCACCAGCGAGCGACTTGAGGCAGTGACAGCACCAACCACAACAGCAGCGACAGCGTGGCGAAGCCGAATAAAAGATGCAACGTGACCACGAGCGGCCTCAGTTGCCACGTGACGGTCAACATGCCTAGGAGCGCTTGTGCCAGAACGATCGCGAACAGGATCGTGACGTAGCGCAACGGCAGTACTCGTTCGCGCCGGCTGGCGCCGATGAGCACCAGCGACAGGATCAGCAGTCCGAGGGTGCCGGCCGCGTAGCGATGCGCCATCTCGCGCCAGGCCTTACCGACTTCGAGCGGCCGGCCGGCGAGGGGCGAGGAAAGAACGCGCGCGTCGGACGCCGCGCCCGTGGGCGTCAGGTGACCGTAACAGCCCGGCCAATCCGGGCAGCCGAGTCCGGCGCTGCTCAGTCTGACGTACGCGCCCAACACGACCACGCACAGGCACAGGAGCAAGGCGGCAGCGGCGAGCGCGCGAATGAGGGCGGGACCAGTGTGGACCTGGTCGGATGCGGGCATGGAGTTGAGCGAATTGATGACGGATTCTCCCCCGGTTAACGTGTCAGTCAAGCTAGCGTGTCAGCACATCGAACAGCGATAGGACGATCAAGATCGCGATGCCGAAAAACCCAATTACCGCGATGATCTTTATGAGCGGATGCGCCGAGCGCAGGTGCATCGAAAAAAGCATTACCAGTGCCGCTTGCGTCACGCTCACCGCCAGGTTCAGCGGCGTGTTGGCCCAGCTCAGCGGCAGAAAGGCGGAACTCACCGTCACGGCCAACAGGACCAGCAAGGCCAGCCAGACCACGACATAGACCATGGGGCGCGGATAGGTGCGGTTCGTCATGATCGCGAGATGAGATAGAGAATGGGAAACACGAACAGCCAGATGACATCGACCAGGTGCCAATACAATCCAGTGACGTCGACCGGTGTGAAGTAGTCCGGACTGAACGCATTGCGCGAGGCCATGACCGCGATCGTCGTGATGCAGCCGATGCCGATGAGCACATGCAGGGCGTGTACGCCGGTGATGAAAAAATACAGGTAGAAGAAGAGCTCGACCTGGTCGGCCTGGGGTCCGGCATAGCGAAAATCGAGCGTCGGCACCAGGTGTTCGAGGTAGTCGAGGCGATACTCGACGGCTTTGATCGCCAGAAAGGCGCATCCGAGTGCGACGGTCAAGCCGAGCCAGTGGACACACGCGCGGCGCGCGCCATGCTGGGCGGCGTGCACGCCCAACGCCATTGTCAGGCTGCTGGTCAGGAGCACCGCGGTGTTGGTGCCGGCCAGGGGCAGGTTGGTCAGGCGGCTGGCGGCGGCAAATGCCTCCGGAAAGCGTACGCGCGTGATCGCGTAAGCGGCAAACAGCACGCCGAAGAACAGGATCTCGGTGGCCAGAAAAATCCAAATGCCCAGGTTCGCGGCCGTGCGCTGCTGCTCGGCATCGTCGAATTGCGGAGCTATGGCCGCGACGGCGTCAGCCATGGGGGGCCTCCGTGCGTGCGTAGGCATACGCTTCCTCGGTTACCACCGGCGTGGCATGAAAATTTTCCGACGGCGGCGGCGATGCCGTTTCCCATTCCAAACCCTTGGCGCCCCACGGATTGGCCGGTGCGCGCTCGCCGTAGCGAAGCGACCACAGCAGGTAAATGAGCGGCAGGATGTAGCCGAAAGCCAGCAGCGACGCTCCGGCCGAGGACAAGACGTTCCACACTTGAAATTCGGGTGGATATACCGGGTAGCGGCGCGGCATGCCCAAATAACCCAGGATGAACTGGGGAAAGAAGGTGAGGTTGAAGCCGATGAAGGTCAGGATCGCCGAAAAGCGCGCCCACCCTTCAGGGTACATGCGCCCGGTGATTTTCGGCCACCAAAAATGCACTCCCCCGAAGAACGCCATGACCGCGGCGCCCACCATGATGTAGTGAAAGTGCGCGACCACGAAATAGCTGTCGTGCAGTTGCACGTCGAGCCCCAACGAGGCCAGAAACAGCCCGGTCAGACCGCCGATGGTGAACAGACCGACGAAGCCCAGCGCATAGAGCATGGGCGCATGAAAGGAAACGTGACCCTTGTACAGCGTCGCCGTCCAGTTGAACACCTTGATGGCCGAGGGCACCGAGACGAGGAAGGTCAGCAGCGAGAACACGGTTCCCGCAAAAGCCGACTGCCCGCTGACGAACATGTGATGACCCCAAACCAAAAATCCGAAGGCGGCGATCGCCAGCATCGCATAGGCCATGAAACGATAGCCGAAGATCGGGTTGCGGCAAAAGCAGCTGATGATTTCGCTCGCCACCCCCATCGCTGGGACGACCATGATGTAGACGGCCGGGTGCGAGTAAAACCAGAACAGGTGCTGGAACAACAGCGGATCGCCGCCCAACGCCGGATCGAACACGCCGATACCGAAGATGCGCTCGATGCCCATCAACATCAGGGTCATTGCAAGAACCGGTGTGGCCAAGACGAGTATGAGGCTGGTCGCGTACATCGCCCAAATGAACAGCGGCAGGCGAAACCAGGTCATCCCCGGCGCGCGCATCGAGTGGATGGTCACGACGAAATTCAAGCCGGTCAGAATCGACGAAAAGCCGGCGATGAACACGCCGGTGGCGGCCGCAAACACCTGCGAGGTGGAAAACGTCGTCGAATACGGCGCATAGAAAGTCCAGCCGGTGTCCACGCCGCCGGCCAACAATGCGTAGATGGTGAACAGGGCGCCGCCGACGAACAAATACCAGCTTGCCAGGTTCAGGCGCGGGAATGCCAGGTCGCGCGCCCCGACCATCATGGGAATGAGAAAGTTGCCGAGCGTCGCCGGGATCGAGGGAATCAAAAAGAACCAGACCATGATCACGCCATGCATGGTGAAGAGCTTGTTGTAGGTCTCGACGCTGACGAGCTGGCTGTGCGGCGTGAGCAGGTCGAGGCGGATCATGGCGGCGGCCGCACCGCCGATGCCGAAGAGCAGCGTGATCGTGATCGTGTACAGAATGCCGATGCGCTTGTGGTCGAGGGTCGTCAACCACGACCACCAGTTCCAGCCGGTGGTCAAATAGTTTTCCTCTGATGCGATTGCAGCGCTGTTCATGGCACCACCTGTTGGGTTGCATTGCCCAGGGACTTCAGGTACTCGATGATCTCGAGCAATTCTTCTTCGCCGATTTGTCCGCGGAACGATGGCATGCTTGCATCATAACCGGCCGGCACATCCCGGTTCGGCAGCAGCACCGCATCGCGTATGAAGCGCTCGTCGGCGAGCACGGAGCGGCCGTCGCGCAGCTCAACCGGCGTGCCGAACAGGCCCTCGAGTTTTGGCGCGCGCACCATGGCCTGCGCACCGTGGCAGCCGTTGCAGCCGAGCTGACGGTAGCGCTGCGCACCGCGCGCGGCCATGGTCGGCGCGCTGGCGTGCGCCGACAACCAGCCCTCGAAGGCGGCCGGCTCCATCACCACCACCCGTCCGACCATGTGCGAATGCGAGGCGCCGCAGAATTGCGTGCAATACAGGTGATACTCGCCGGTGCGGTTGGCGGTGAACCACAGCGTCGTATAGCGACCGGGCAGGACGTCTTGCTTGATGCGAAAGTCCGGGATCGACAAACTGTGAATCACATCCTGCGAGGTCATCAGGAGTTCGACCGGGCGGCCGAGCGGGACGTGCAGCTCGTTGATTTCGCGCTCGCCGGCCGGATGTTCGGCATGCCACATCCATTGCTTGGCGACGATGTAGATCGGCAGCGCTCCCTTCGGGACCGTCACGTTCTCGTAGTAGACCCGGGCGCTCCACACGAACATCGCGAGAAACAAGGCCAGCGGCACGACGGTCCAGACGATCTCGATTCGGTGCATCTTCTTCTCGGACTCAGCCCCGCCGGTAGCGGATGGCAAACCAGACGAGCAGCAGCGCGACGATGAGCGCGACCACGCCCGACAATGCGAGCCAGGCGAAATACAGATTGTCGACTTGGCCGGCGGTGGTCGAGGCGCGAACCGGAAAAAAAGGCAGAGAATTCATGATCAGGCTTCCGAGGTCCGGGCGCGCCGCGCGCGCCTGAGCAAGATCCAGGCAAGCGCCAGCAGGCCGAGGAGCATGACGACGGAAGCCACGCGCAGCACCTCGATGATCAGGGCGCTGTATGGCGCACTCGCCAGGTCATAGTGAAAACATACCATCAGCAGCCGCGCGATCGGCGAGGCGATTTGGTGGGCGGCGGCTTGGTCGAAGGCGCGCCCCAGTTCGTCGGCGGTATAGTCAAAGCCAAAGAAGTAGCGCGCAATCTTTCCCGCCGAGGTGATCAGGACAAATCCCGCCGGGTGGGCATACTGGTGCGTCTTCTGGTCGTATCCGTAGCTAAATCCAACCGACTCTGTGAGGTAGGCGATGTCGGCCGGCGCGCCGCTCAAGAAATGCCAGCGCTCGGCCCGGGCAGCGGGCAGCAAATTGTCGAGGAACTTGTGCTTGGCCTGAGCTGCCGATACCGGCGAATCGAGCGGATCGATGCTGACGACGAGCATCTGCGCCTGCTCCGCGGCGCCGGCCGAGGTTTGAGCCAGCCGTTGGGCCAGGTTGCGAACCTGCATCGGGCATAGATTCGAACAGCCATAGTAAGAAAACACCAAGCCCAAAGGACCGGCGCCGAAGAAGTCGCCCAGCCGCACCGTGTCGCCCCGCTCGTCATGAAATTGCAGATCGGTGGGGAGACTCCGGTCCAAGTGCTGTACAAAATCCGCGCTGGCGGTGATCGTGCGGTCAAGGTCGGTTCGCGTAGGCAACTGCTGTGCGGCCAACTGCTGTGCGGCCAGCAGAAGGGCGAGGGCAGTCATGATTGTGCCGGTCAGAGTTTTCATCGTGTCTGCGCCCCGCCTGGCTGGGGCGCCGCGGGGGCCGCCGGCGTGATTCCGGGCGCAACGTTCTGCCTGCTTTGCTCCGAGGCCACCAATTCCATCGCGCGCTCGATGGGAATCTGCACGACCCCGCCGGCGCGGTTGACCCAGCGGTAACCCTCGAGTGCGGTCGCCTTGTCGCGGCGGTAGCTGCGCAGGTCGTTCTGCGGCGCGCTTTGCAGGGTCGCGAATGGCACAGTGGCCGATCCTGGCGTGTCCGGGGCGGCGCTGGACGCTGCGCGGGGAAGGGGAATGCGAAAGCCGCCGAGCATGGCAAAGGCAGACGCTGCGGTGACGATCAGCAGCACCACGATTCCGAACGAAAACCAGCGGATGAAGCTGACATCCAGATCGAAGCTGTGCTGTCCGCGATGCACGGGCGGCACTCTGCCCTCAGATGTGTTGTGTGCCACGCTCAAGTTCCTTGGGCCAGGCAGCGGGTCGGCCGCCGGGCGCCCGATGATGAAGAGCAAGCAACCCAACCAGAGCCCGCCGATGGCCAGCAGGGCGCCCAAGTCGCTCCACTGCAGTTCGAATCCGCGCGGACGAAAGTTGGGCACGATCAGCCAGAAGCTGTCGGCTAGACAGGCCAGCAGCACGAGGCTGGCCACCGCCGCCAGCACCGCCGGCGCGCGCTTGGCGCCGCGCGATAGCAGCAACACAAAGGGCAGCGCAAAATGAGCCACGACCACGAACCACGTGAGGGCGCTCCAGCTGGTTTGGCTGCGCAGCAGGAACCAGGCTATCTCGTCGGGCAGGTCTTCGATCCAGATGATCAAAAACTGCATCAGCCCCAGATACGCCCACACCATGACCAGCGCCAGCGCCAGATTGCCCAAATCGTGAAAGCGCCGGCGCAGCGGCTCATCCACCTCACGCGTCAGCGCGGCGCCGAAGACGATGGCGCCGGCGAGCGCCGAGAGCGCCTGCCCGGTGCCGATGAGCAGGCCAAATACGGTCGAGTGCCAAGGCGGCGTGAGCGACATGGTCCAGTCTACCGCGGCAAAGGTCGTGGTGATGGCGTACAGGACGAAGCCGACAGCGGAAACGGCCTGCAACGAGGGGCGGCGCCGAGCGCGCGGGTGCGGCGGCGAAGCACCGTCGCTCCGCAACTGCTGGGCAATCCCCAGCCAGATCGCAAAGTAAATGATCGCGCGAACGTAGAAAAACGCCGAGTTCAGGTACCAGTGCTGGGCCGCTACGAAGCCCTCATCCGGGGCGCCAGCCGTGCGCATCCATGGCAGCAACCCGGCAGGAGCAACAAGGAGCGGCACCGCGAGGAACGCATTTAACGGAAAGAGACGCAGCGCAGCTTGAAAGAATGGCCCGGCTGCCTGCCCCCAGTCACCGCCCGTCAGATTGTGCACGGCTACCCAGGCTAGGCTCCCGAGCGATAGGCCGAGCACGAACAGCCAGACGAACAGATACGAGGGCAGCCACGGCTGGCCGCCTTGCCGGCCGACCCCGATGAGTAGCAGCACGCCGGCGCCCGCCGCCAACAAACAAACCGCGGCCAGACGCCGCGCGGCGCGAGTCGCAGCGGCCATTAAGGCGCCTCCTCGCGCAACACGCGCTGTTCCACCTGCGGTACATCGACGATGCTGGCGTGCTGACTGAGCTGCAATGCGCGCACATAGGCTACGATGGCCCAGCGATCCGGCGGCCCGATCCGGTCGGCAAAAGGATACATCACGCCATAACCGCTGGTGATGACATCAAATAGATGAGCGTCCGAAGCTGCGCGCATAAGAGGGGTATGGAGGCTGGCCGGCGCGGGAAAGCCGCGGCGCACGACCATGCCGTCGCCATCTCCGGTGACGCTGTGGCAAGGCGCGCAATAAATGTCGTAGCGCTCGCGCCCGCGCCGCAGGGCCTCGATCGTCACCCGCGGCGGCGTACGCACCGGTTGCGCCAGATCGCCCCGGCGGCCGCTCGACGAAGCGGCGAACGTGCCAGCGCTACTCACGACGACGCCGGGCTCGATCGGGCGCGCCGACTGACCGTCCGGCCATAAACTGCTCTCCGCGAGCGGTTCGTACTTCGGCTGCTCGTACATGTTGCGCATGGCTTTTTCACAGCCCGGCAGCAATGAAAGACACAGACCGGCCAGAATGAGCTGCATCATCGAAAAAACGCCACTTGTATGGGTTCGGTTCACGGCGGGTCCTCAGGTATCGACCGCGCTGACGCGTACCGGTTGCAGGCTCTCGAGAAAATTGCGCGTCTGCAGCGGCTCGTAATGTGGATCGGCGGCGTCGATACAGAGGAAAAAGCCATCGCTCGATGCAGCCGCAAAGCCGGCATCGTTAAACACCGGATGGTAGAGTCGGGGCAATCCGCTGCGCAGCAGCACCCCGAAAAATACCGCCAGCACCGCACCGAGCACCGTCATCTCGAAGGTGGCCGGAATCAACCCCGGCCAGGCCGGTGTGCGACCGCCGACATTCAGGGGATAGTCGATGGTCACGCTCACCCATTGCAGAGCGAAGGTGAGGACACCGCCGACGATGCCGCCCACGAGCGCGAGCCGCGGCAGCCCCTCATCCGTTGATCCCAGCGCTTCGACCAGGCCCTCGACCGGCATGGGCGAATACGCCTCGAGCCGCCGATAACCGGCCTCATGCGCCGCGCGCGCCGCGTGCAACAAGGCCGCCGGGCCGGGAAATTCGGCCAGCAATCCGTACACCTCGTGCTCCGGATTCATGATGCACCCCGCTGGTGGTCCAGCAATTCGCGCATTTCAGCCATGGAAATCACGGGCACGAAGCGCACAAAAAGCAGCAGCAGCCAGCCAAAAAAGCCGATCGAGCCGACGAGGATCGCCCAATCCCAGACGGTCGGGTAAAACATGCCCCAGGCGGAGGGCAGAAAGTCGCGGTGCTCACTGGTGACGATCAGCATGAAGCGCTCGAGCCACATGCCCACGTTGATCAGGATGCTGATGCCGAATAGCACCCACGGTGAGTGGCGCACGCGCCGCGACCACAAGGCCTGCGGCGCCACCACGACGCAGAAAATCAAGGACCAGTAGACCGGTGCATAGGGCCCGCGCATGCGGTTAAGGGCAGTGTAGATCTCGTACCGATCGGCGCTGTACCAAGCCATGAACAGCTCCATGACGTAGCTGTAGGCGAGCACTAGGCCCATGGCAAGGATCAGCTTGGCCAGATTGTCCAGGTGCCGCACGGTGATGTAGTCGCCGAGCTGAAATGCGCGGCGCAGCAGAACGACGATCGTCATCGCCATCGCAAAACCGGAGAACATCGCACCGGCGACGAAAAAAGGTGGAAAGATCGTCGAGTGCCAGCCCGGCGTATTGCCGGCCGCAAAGTCCAGGCCCACCACGCTGTGCACGGAAACCACGAGCGGCACGGCGAGGCCTGCGAGCAGAAGCCGCGCGCTTTGGCGGCGCTGCCAATGGCGCGCTTCGCCCCGCCAACCCAACGCCAGCAGCCCGTAGGTGATTTGCGCACCGCGCCCCGGCGCCCGATCGCGCAAGGTCGCAAAGTCCGGGATCAACCCCAGATACCAGAACAATATCGACAGCAGTAGATAGGCCAGGATCGCGAAGAAATCCCAAACCAGGGGGCTGCGCCACTGGGGCCACAGGGCCATCACGTTCGGATAGGGCGTCAGCCAATAGAAGAACCAGGGTCGGCCCAGGTGAAGGATCGGAAACAGGCCGGCGATCGCCAGCGCGAATACGGTCATGGCTTCGGCAAAGCGACTGATCGAGGCGCCCCACGGCTGGCGCGTCAGATGCAAAACCGCCGAAATGAAGGTTCCGGACATGGCGATGGCGATCCACCAGACGTAGTTGGTGATGTCAAAGGCCCATACCACTGGGACATTCAATCCCCAGATGCCGACCCCGGTGTAGAACAAATATCCGATCGCGCCAAAGAACACCAGCGTGAGCAGCGAACACGCGGCAAAGGAGATCACCCACCAGCGCGCCGTGCCAGCCGTCAGCACGATGCCGCTGATTTTCTGCGAAATCGAGCCGTAGGAGTGGGCGCCGAGGCTGCTCATCTCAACCGTCCGCCTTGGCATCGTCCACGCGAGTTTGTAAAAGTTCGGGATTCGGATTCGTCAATTTAGCGAGGTAGGTCGTGCGCGGCCGCGTGTTGAGCTCGCCCAACAGGGCGTAGTTCAGTGGCGAAGCCTTGGCGCGGTTGACTTGACTGTGGGGATCGTTGAGATCGCCAAAAACAATCGCTTCGGTCGGACAGGCCGCCTGGCAGGCCGTGACCACGTCCCCGTCGGCCAGGTGGCGATTGTCTTTCTCGGCCTCAATTCGTGCGTTGGTGATGCGCTGTACGCAGTAGGTGCACTTTTCCATCACGCCGCGCATGCGCACAGTGACCTCCGGATTGCGCTGCGCCTTGAGACTCTCCGTGTCCTCGTCGGCGTATTGGAGAAAATTGAAGCGTCGCACCTTGTACGGACAGTTGTTCGAGCAAAACCGCGTGCCGATGCAGCGGTTGTATACCTGCAGATTCAGTCCCTCAGAATCGTGGACCGTTGCTTCGACCGGGCAAACCACCTCGCAGGGCGCGTCCTCACAATGCATGCACGGTACCGGCTGGAAGTAGGTGCGTGGCTGATCGGCCGCGCCCTCGTAGTAGCGATCGACGCGGATCCAGTGCATTTCTCGGCCGCGCCGCACCTCAGATTTGCCGACGATCGGTATGTTGTTCTCGGCCTGGCAGGCGATCGTGCAGGCGCTGCAGCCGATGCAAGCATCCAGATTGATGCTCATCGCCCATGCATACCCCTCATCGCGCACCGCTTCATACATGTTGGGACGGGGCCGATGCGCGTCGCCCGCCACGAGCGCGGGATCGCGACGGAATTGGTCCAGCGTCGTCACCCGAATCGGCCGGCGGCCCTCCATGGAAAAATGATGCTGCGTGGTCGCTAGGGGCACTTTGGCGCCGGTCTTGCGCACTTGCAGCCCCTGTCCGTGCCAAAGCGCGTCGGACCGTCGCAGCAAATACGCGTCGAACCCGGCGCCGTTGCCGATCCGCCCGGCCCGGCTTCGTCCATAGCCCAGGGTCACGGTGACCGTTGCCTCAGCTTGGCCGGGAACGATCCACACTGGTGCGAGGAGCACGGCGCCTCGATATCGCAGTTCGATCTGGTCTTCATTGGCGAGCCCTAGCTGCTGTGCCAGCTTTGGACTCACCAGGGCGGCGTTGTCCCAGGTCAGTTTGGTCAGCGGCTTCGGCAACTCCTGCAGCCAGGCATTGTTGGCAAATCGACCATCCCAAACCGTCGGGTCGGGGGCGAAGAGCAGATCGAGTTGTGTGTCGTCGGGAATCGGCGATGCCGGCGCGCGCAAAAAATCTGATCGGACCGACGCGGGGCGCACAGGCAATTGCGAGCCTTCGAACGCGCCGCGGTGCAGTGCCTGCTCCCAGAGTGCCTCGGCGTCCGCTTGCGGCCGGACCTTGGTCCAAAAGTCGCGCACCGTCTGGTAGTCGTTGGACGCCGTTTGGCCCAATAAGAGCGCCAACAGCTCGTGAGCCGATTTGCCGCCGTACAGGGGCGCTATCAAGGGTTGCTGAATGGCGACCGTGCCGTCGAAGGCGCGGGTATCGGACCAGCTCTCGAGGAAATGCGCCTCCGGGATCTGCCAGTTGCAAAGGGCAGAGGTCTCGTCATCGTAAAGGCTCAGATGGACGCTCAAGCCGACCTTGGCCAAGCGCTGTCCAAAGAGCCGATCGGCCGGCGCGTTGTACACCGGGTTGCCTCCGAGCACGATGAGCGTGTCAACCTGCCCGGCCGCCATATCCTCGGTCAATAGGCGGAGTGACTCGCCTTGGGGCTCCGCCAGGGCCAAGATCGGTGTGGTGTAGTTCACCGTGCGGCCGACATTGCCCAGCGCCTCATTGATGGCGTGGGCCAACGCATGCACCACAGGGGGCTGTGCATCGCCGACGACGACCAAGGCGTGACCGGCGTTCCGCTTGAGGTCGCGCGCACAGGCCGCCAGAGCGCCACTGGGCAGTGCTGGCGCATCGAGCACGCCGGCGACCGGCAGGCCGATAGCCTGCGCCAGGGCACGGGCTATCGTCTCGATCTGGCCAAATCGTGCGGCGTACCGATGATCCGCAAAACTGCCGGTGAGCGTCGGCGTGCATTCGATGACGTAGAGCCGCCCCGGATCGGGATGAGCATCGCCGGCGCGGCGCGCGCCGACGAAATCACGCGCGTAGCGCACGCCGGGGCCAGCGAGAAAATCGCTGTCGAGGCTCAACACCACCCGCGCCTGGTCGAAGTGATAACGCGCTTCCAGGACTTCGCCAAAGGCCAGGCGGCTGCCCTCGTAGGCGTGGTCGCGATTGATCGGCTGATACTGGTGCCAGCGTGCACCGGGGAAGCGTTCGAGCAGCGCGTGCAACTGGCCGGCGAGCGTCGGCGACGTGACGCTCTCGGTCAGCACACGCAGTCCGTTCCCGCCGTTTTGCGACAAGCGGCTGATCCGGGCGCTCAGCGCCTCAACAAAGCCGTCCCAGGTGCTCACCTGACCCTGATGCAGCACGGCTTGGGCGCGATCCGGATCCCACAGATCGAGCACCGCGGCCTGGGCGAAGATATCGGTCGCACCGAGGCTACCCGGGTGCGAGGGATTGCCTTCGATTTTGGTCGGCCGGCCGTAATTGCTTTTGACTAACAGCCCTTGCGCGGCGCCGCCCAGATTGACGGCGGTCGCGAAATACAGCGGGTCGCCGGCCACCAACTGCGGCGGCGCGTGCACATAAGGCACGATCGATTGTTGCGGCGCCCGGCTGCAAGCGCCGGCGCCTGCCACCGACAAGGATGCAGCGGTGAGGCGCAGGAATTGGCGTCGATCGAGCGTAGGGCAGTCGGGCGAGGCGGAGGAGGGTTCACGGCGATCGCTGCCGGATGCGGTGCGCTCCGGCAACTCTTCAAGACTGCGCCAAAGAGGCGCACTCTCGCTGAGGATGTCTTGCTCGAAGGGAAGCTCACGGACGTCGGTGGGTGGCATATTATTTTCTAGCGGTGACAATTGGAGCAATCGGTCAAGCGGCGCGGATCAATCCCGTAGTCGGCCAACAGCAGCCGGCCCTGTTGCAGCTGATCGGGCGGTGGATTCCAACCCATGTCAAATACGCGATTGCGCGGACGCAGGAATTTCTCCGGAGCGCGGTGGCAGTCCAGGCACCACGACATTTCCAAGGACTGGGTGCGCCAAAGCAGCGGCATCTGGTCCACGCGCCCGTGACAGGTCGAGCAACCGATACCCTTGGAGATGTGAATGTCGTGGTGAAAGTAGACAAAGTCGGGCAGGCGGTGCACGCGGATCCAGTGCAGCGGGCGGTTTTCGCGAAAACTCGCAGCAACCGGGGCGAGGATCGGCTGCCCCTTGAACAACTGGGAATGGCAGGTCATGCAGGTCGAGGTCGGCGGCAACCCGGCAAAGGCCGCGGTTTCCACCGTTGCATGGCAAAAACGGCAATCCAGACCTACGTCGCTGACATGATGCTTGTGACTAAAGGGCGGGATTTGCGCGACCGGGGAATCGATGGGCGGCGACTCGGCGATGAGAGTGCGCCACAGCAAGATTCCCGCAACGCAGAGAATAAAAGCCACAGCCGCGCCGAACTTCAGCGCGAAAATCTGCTCGGGTCGAAAGACTTGCGCCATGACGCCTGACCAGTGCCCTGTGTCGAACCGTGCCTTGAGCGGTGCCTATCAAGTGCGGAACGAGCGTGGCGTCGCAAAAATCCGTGTTATTAAGGCCAGCGCAGCCGCAGAAACAAATTCAGGTTAGTCCATCCATTTCGATCATTCAAGACCGAGAGCGGGAAAGCCTTACTAAAGTGTGCTGCTATCAACTAGTCGACTTTGCACGCAGCCTGGGTTGCACGTTAGAATAAAAAGTTCACCGTGGAACAATATCGCGAGGGGAATGCCGCAATGAGCTGCGCCGCAAGACCGGCGTGCGGCGGGTCAACTCTTGAGCCACGTCACGGTGCCGACACCGGCGAAGGTCATCAGCAGAGATCCGCCCAGGTGCGCGGCGATCGCAATGAGCGCTGCTGTCAGGCGTCCCGACTGCATGAGAAACACCACTTCAGCCGAAAAGGTCGAGAAAGTGGTCAACCCGCCGCAAAAACCCGTCGTCATGAACAGCCGCCATNNCCGCCGCAAAAACCCGTCGTCATGAACAGCCGCCATTCGGGCGCGAAGGCGGGATATTGCGTGAAAAAAGCGAGCGCCACGCCGATGATGTAGCAACCGATGAGATTGGCGGCCAAGGTTCCCGGCGGTAAGGCCGGAAAATATCGATTGAGGAGCATCGCGAATACCCAGCGCAACATGCATCCGAGCATGCCTCCGAGCGCAACCGCCACCAAAGATCGCCACCAGATCATGCGAGCCGCGCGTCGTTTCGAACCAAGAAATAGAGCGGGGCGCCGAGCAACAGCAGCACACCGCCCCACAAGACCGCTTCGCGGCCGGCGCCGACGATGGCCCATAGGGAGAACGTAGTGGTGATGACTCCGACGATCGCGAGCGGCACAATCCTGCCGCGCTGCCGCGGCATCTGCCCGCTCCATTGCAGACGCAATAAGGACAGCGAGCACAGCAAGTACAGCACCAGGCAGGCGGTGGTCGACAGCAGGATCATGAACGTGAAGACACTCACCATGGTCCTTTGGTAATTCATCAAGATCAACAGGCTCACCAGGCCGCTCGAGAACAACAGCGCGAAAGTCGGCGTGTAGCGCGCCGAATCTCGCGCGAAGATGCGCGGGAACACGCCATTTTTCGCCATCACGTTCGGGAGTTCGCCCTGCAACAGAATCCAACCGTTGAGTGCGCCGAAGCCGCTGATGGCGGCGAATACGGCCAAGGTCTTGCCGGCGATCGTGCCCCAGTAATGGCTCGCCAAATCGACGAACGGTGCATTCGAGGAAGCGAGCGTCGCGGGCGGCACCAGCAGCAGCACCGTCGTGCATGCAAGGATGCAGATGAGGGCGGTGATGAGGGTGCCGAGCAGGGTCGCGCGGGGAATGATGCGGCTCGGGTCGTTTACTTTGCTGGCGGGAATGGTCGCCGACTCGAGACCCAACAAAGCCCAGAGAGTGAGCGTGGCGGCGGCGGTGGTACCGCTCACCGAGAGCGGTATTGCGGACGCGGCTGCCACTGTCGTTCCACGCACCGCGAACAGGCCCAATGCGGAGATCGCGACCAACGGCAGTAGTTTGAGCACGGTCGTGACGCTCTGTACCCAACCGGAGGCCTTGATGCCATAACAATTGACGAAGGTCAGCAGCCATAAGAAAAACAGCGTGACCCCGGCCGATGCCCCCGGCACAGTGACGATCCACGGCATCAGCGGGCTCAGATAACTCACGGCGCCGGTCGCGATCGCGGCGTTACCGACCCAGATGGATATCCAATAACCCCACGCGACGATGAATGCCGTAAAGGGTCCAAATGCCAGATTGACGTACGCGTAAGGACCGCCCGCCTGGGGAAACGCCCGGCTCAATTGGGCGAACACGATCGCGAGCAGCAGCGCGCCGCATCCGGTGAAGCCCCAGGCAATGACGCTATTGAGTCCGTAGGGAGCGAGCGAGGCGGGCAATAAAAATACGCCCGAACCGATGGAATTCCCGACCACCAACGCGACGCACATCCAAAAACCGAGCAGTTGCGGTCGCTTGCGAGACGTCATCGGCTAGATGCTAATCGGTTTGGACCCACGAATCAAAGCGCGGCGCCGGTACGATGTCGGGAAGATTGAGGCCGGCTAGCGATATAATGAGCCGACCCGGCAATCAACGCGGGCAATGAATCTTCGAAGCGAACTCGAGCGGGGAGCGGGCCGTGAAAAAAACACATATCAAGACCGAACTTCCGGGACCCAAGGCGCGAGCGTTGTTGGCGCGCGATGCCCTGGTGGACTCGCCGTCCTATCCGCGCGATTACCCCTTCGTCATGTCTCACGGCAAGGGAGCCGAGGTGTGGGATGTGGACGGCAATCGATTCTTGGATTTTGCCGCCGGCATCGCCGTGTGCAGCACCGGACACAGTCATCCGACCGTGGTGCAGGCGATCAAGGATGCCGCGGATCGCTTCCTTCATATCTCGTCGGACTATTGGCACGAAGGGCAGGTGCGGCTCGCCGAACGCCTCAACGAATTGTCGCCGGTGGGAGTGCCGGCGATGAGCTTCTTCGCGCAATCTGGAACCGAAAGCGTCGAAGCCGCGCTCAAGCTCGCTCGCTACGTCACCGGACGCGGCCGTTTCATCGGATTTCTCGGCGGCTTCCACGGCAGAACCATGGGATCGCTGGCCTTCACCTCGAGCAAATACACGCAGCAGAAGGGATTCTTCCCGGCAATGCCGGGCGTGACGCATGTGCCGTATCCCAATAATTATAGACCGCTGTTTGACGGCGCCGATCAGGGGCGTGCGGTGCTGCGCTACATCGAAGATGTCTTGTTTGTCCATAACGTGCCGGCCGGCGAAGTGGCGGCGATACTGGTCGAGCCCATCCAGGGCGAGGGCGGCTATCTCGTGCCGCCCGATGGATTTCTGTCCGGCTTGCGCGCATTGTGCGATCGGCACGGCATTCTGCTGATATTCGACGAAGTGCAGTCCGGCATCGGACGCACCGGCAAGATGTTCGCGGCGCAGCACTGGGGGGTCGCGCCGGACATCGTGACGCTGGCCAAGGGTTTAGGGTCGGGCATGCCCATCGGGATGATGGTCGCCAAACGCAGCATCATGCAGAAGTGGGCGCGGGGCGCGCACGGCAACACCTTTGGAGGTAATCCTCTGTGCTGCGCGGCGGCGCTCGCGACTCTCGATCTCGTCGAGCGCGAGTACTGCGCGAATGCCGCCAAGGTTGGCGACTATTTCATGAAAAAACTGCGCGTGCTCGCCCAAAGGCATTCGGTCATCGGGGAGATCCGCGGCAAGGGATTGATGATCGGCATGGAATTGGTGACCGATCAGGCGAGCAAGGCGCCGGCGAAAAAGCTTTGCGACGCATTGATCACGCGCGCATATCACCACGGCCTGATCCTGCTGTCGTGCGGGCAGAGCACTGTTCGCTTCATGCCGCCGCTCATGATCGGCGAAGCGCAGGTGGATGAAGCGGTCGGGTTGCTCGAGGACGCGCTCATCGATGCCCTGGCGGGCGACCGTGTATCTATGGGTCGAGGCGCCGCAGCTGGTTGAGAAGGGCCGCGGTCGACACCGGTCTGCCCAAAAAACGGCGCAAGAGATCCGCGGTCCGGAGCGATGCACCGAATCGAAGCAGATGCGTCGAGGTCCATCCGTACCAGCGCGCATTGCCGGTATCGAACGGTCCGATGGCCTCGGAGGTACGCTGGCGGATATCCGCCGTCAACACCGCGCCCAAGCCGTAGTTGATCATGTAGCCGGGCCAGCGCACCAGCTGTACGCGCAACGCCCACCAGGATAACTCCGGGTGCGGAACGATATTCAAGTACCGCGCCGTGATGTCGGTCCAAACGGCGTTCGGATCGGCGTTGGGATCGCGCAGCATGCGCAATTCGAACAGTCCCCAAGCGACATCGAGCATGACGTCCGAATACAGTTCCCGCAGGGATGCGGCGACGGTGGCGCTGGTGCCGAGATACTTGCGCTGCCACGCGGGCTGCATGCTGCTCCAGGCCGGGACGTCGGCAAACGCCTCGACAAAGAGATCATCGCCCAAGGAATAAAACGCCGGGCGCGTGCGCACCGCGGCCTCGTGCACCGCATGCCCGTCCTCATGAATGAGTTCGTTGAGCACGAACATGCCGCCTTGCTGGTAATTCGCCGAGACTCGGGGAATGGCGGGGCGCCAGCGGCCGTCCTTGCGGCGCCCGATGCGCACCTGATCCGTATAGGCCAGCGGGGCTTTGCCCTCCCGCACGTCAAGATCATGGAGCACCCCGAGTTTTTGCAAATCGGCGCCGAGATCCCGGTAGAACCGCTCGCTGATGGGCAATACGGCGTTTCGGGGGATGGCGTGCGTGAGCTCGCGGGCGGCCGCCGCGGACTCATACCAATAGTCCCAGGGTTCGCGCGCCGGTCCCCGTACATGTTCCCGCCAGGCGTCGAGAATATCCTCCAGCCAGTGTTCGACCTGCGCGGTGGTGATGCCGAGCGTGGCCGCGGCATCGTCGATGGGTGAGCTGCGGCTGCGTCGCGACTGCGTTGCGCTCAAACCGATCATGCGCCGATAGGGGCTGTCCGGAGTATTTGTCCCGTTGACCGCGCTCCACAGCGGGCCAAAGGCGAGGAACAGCTGCCTGCGCCGTTCGCCGTCGCCGAATTCCTGCAGCCATTGCAGTGCCGTGGTGCGTACGACGGTGGTGCCGTCGAAGGGAATCCGGTTCCCGATTTCTTCGAAGCAAGCGTACAGGGCCACCTGCAGCGGTGTGGGATCGCCCGCGCCACCGCTGCCGCGCGTGTCGATGCGATCGGCGCAGCGGCCGGGTTCGGCCTCCGAGGAGCTGAGGGCATTGCTCAGAAGCCCTCTGCGCATGGCCTCGAGTGCGCGAACGTCTTCGGCGCCGAGCGCCGACTCGTTGATGAGTTTGAGCTCCGATTCGAGCGTCGAGGTCAATTTGCGCCGCTGCTGATCCCATGCGCCGCGATCGCGCCCGTCGATACGGGACATCAATCCGGAATCGATGGTGGCCACCGCGCTGGTGGCGTCGAGCCAATCCGCATAGTCGGCCTCGACGTGCGCCAGCGGAACATCGCCCGCAGCCGCGAGCGGTCCGACGGCAAGCGCAGCGCCGAGGATCAAGTGTCGGAGCATGGCCCGTAGCTTATAGGTACCGGGCGCAGGGCGCTGCGGCTTCGCCATATTGGCGGGCGGACACGGACGGAGGTCAAATGCGCCATGGCCGCCTTAAACGACTTTTGCCGTGAACCTCGGACTCGGATCAAGTTCGCCTTCACCAACTACGGAGTGTCGATCGGGTTGCAGGCGGTGAACGCCATGCCGGAGCGGGTGCGGCGTCTGAATGCGTATTTCGAGACCTATCGTTCCGAGGATCACTACGATCGGGACGCGATTACCCATGTGATGGCCTGCAGTTCGCACTTTCCCGGCTATCTCATGCGAGGGTTTGGCCGTGGCGGCGGAGCTAGCGCTTTATCGTCATGACCTGGCATAAAGAGAATATAGCTGCGGCGTGCGCCCCGCGCCGCAGTGGGTTGCGACATTAATCAGATGGCAACATGCTGACTTTCGCGGCTGTTCGCGCGCCCAACGAGACATGGGGACCGGGTTGATCGATGACCACAAAGAAATTCTTGGTCTGTCGACGTGTCGGGTCGGATACGATTGGAATCTGCAGGTTGATTCGATCCTTCCCGGCTTTGATGGTTTCGGTTCGCGGTGCGACGGGCTCAAAATCAGCGCCCGCTTTGGCGGTTCCGGTTTCAGTCCACCAAACGAATGTCGCCTCCCGGAGCAAGTTGCCTTTTCGACGAACCAGCACCAGGGCCGTGGAAGAGTTATTCGAGACTTCGGTCGTTTCTAAAGCCAACTCTATGCGC
>OKRD01000076.1 GCA_900290335.1 Burkholderiales bacterium
CCCCGTGTGTCACCGGTCGCTTGGCCGCCACCACTGTGGCTGGCTGGGCGCTGCCGCGCCACTGCGCCCTCCAGCGCAAACGCTAGGGATCGACTGCGCTGCGGGCCATTGCACGCGGGGCGAGATTCGGTACGAAGCCCGACGGCGAGCGTGGCCGCCCATGGCGCAGTGGGATCGCGTTATCTCGTTGCCGCTGGCGGTCGATGGAGCGGCAGGCCCGCGCGCGGTTCTGCTCGTCAAGCAAGGCAGGCCATGCTTGGCCCGGCGCCCGGCCTGCGAGCGGACCATTGCTCGCATCGAACACCGCGGGGACCAGCTTGCGGCTCGCCGATGGATTGGCGGGCGCTTGCTGCACCGCTCTGTACGAACATGCCGCTGCGGCACCTGGCGCAGGGCGGTGCGGGCACGCGCTCAGATGCGCGCAAGCGGCGCCTTGCCCGCTGGATGCGCCAGAGACGAACGCGCCGCCGCCGATCGCTGTATAAAGGGACACTCAAGTCGCCCGTTTGCCGCCTGACCACCCATCGGAAGCGCCATGGACAACAAGCAATTCACGATCGAGATGACCCAGGAATTTCATCGCCGCATTGCGGGTACGGTCGAGGCCGTGCAAGCGGGGATATGGAAGGCGGGGGTCCACGAGTTGCTCGGCTACGCGACCGATTTCGGATTCGGCCAGCAGCGGGGCGTGCAGACTCTTGTGCTCAAGACGAGTAGGCGCTCGGCGCACGTGCGCCTGAACTGGGACACCATCCTCGGGGACGCGCCTGCCGATCGACAGCTCGTGGACGAAGCGATAAGAAGCGCGATCATCGAGCTGGGTTGACTGCGCTCGATCCGATCAACGCAAGACGCGAACGCGCCCGGAGCGCCGCGATCGCGCCTCGAGCGGGCGCAGTCGCTACGCGACGTGCGCCTTGACCCAGGCGACGTAGTGGTCCATCCAGTCTTGGAGGAACTTGTGGCTGGCGGGGCCAATGTTGCCGGCGTCGTCGAACAGCCCCTGGGTCGCTTGGATGAATGCCTCTGGTTGGCCCATGGTCGGCACGTCCAGATACGCCAGAACGTTGCGCAAGTGCTGCTGTGCGAGCGACGTGCCGACCGCGCCCACGGAAACACCCAGGACACCGGCAGGCTTGCCGGCCCAGGCACTCTGGCCATAGGGCCGCGAGGCATGGTCGATGGCGTTCTTGAGAACGCCCGGCATCGAGCGGTTGTATTCCGCGGTAACGAACAGCAGGCCCTGCGCAGCCCGGATTTGGCTTTTCAGCCGCCGGACCGATTCGGCCTGGTTGGCGTCATCGTCCTGGTTGTAGAGCGGCAGGTCGCCGATTTGCACCTGTTGAAAGGAGAACTCGGCGGGCGCCAGTTTCACGAGCGCGTTTGCCAGCTTCTGATTGAACGAATCACGACGAAGGCTACCGACGATGACGGCGATCTGATATCGGTTCATGGCAAGCCCCTTCCCTGGACGCTTCCTGGCCACCCCGCAACGCGCGACGCTCCAGGCCCGCGGCAGTGTAGCCTTCCCGAGGCGACGCTGCACGCGGCATGCCCGGGGTGCGGTAGTGCGGCCGCAGCTCGGAGGCCATTGCACCGCAGGCAAGGCGAGAATCCCGCAACGTGAAATCGCCGTGGGTGCGGTCCGGGAATTCGGTCGCCGCAGCGATGCAGGACGCGCGCGGCAGGTCCAACGCGCAGAGGAACCGGAACAGGTCCGGGGCCGGGCGGGCGAAGGCCAAAGCAATGCGGCAGACGCTGGCCGGCGCAGGTCGCCGGCTGGGGCAAAATAGCGTGTAAGGTACATGCCAGTTTGGTGGCGTCCAATTTTTCCCTTTGGTGATTCCGTGCGCAAGGAGACAGGCAATGAGCAAGCGTGATGTGGTGGTGCTGGGCGCGGCCCGCTCGGCAGTTGGCACCTTTGGCGGGGGCTTGGCAGATATCGAACCGAGCGAGCTTGCCGGTACCGTAATGAAGGAGGCGATCAAGCGCTCCGGTGTTGACCCGAAGGCGATCAACTACGTGACCGTAGGCAACACCATTCCCACCGAGGTGCGCTCCGCCTACGTCGCGCGCGTGGCGTCGATCCAAGCCGGACTGCCGATGGAATCGGTGGCGATGGCGGTGAACCGCCTGTGTTCCTCCGGTTTGCAGGGAATCGTCACAACGGCCCAGAACATCTTGCTCGGCGACTGCGACTACGGTGTGGGCGGCGGCGTGGAAGTCATGAGCCGCGGCGGCTACCTGTCGCCGGCCATGCGTACGGGCGCCCGCATGGGGGATACGAAACTGGTCGACATGATGGTGGCAACGCTGACCGATCCGTTCGGCGTCGGACACATGGGTATCACCGCCGAGAATCTGGCCACCAAGTGGGGCATCAGCCGGGAGGAGCAAGACGCGTTCGCCGTCGAATCGCAACGTCGTGCCGCCGCGGCGATCGCCGAAGGACGCTTCAAGTCGCAGATCGTGCCCATCGTCAAGCAGACGAAGAAGGGCGATGTGGTCTTCGACACCGACGAGCACGTCAGAGGGGGCACCACGCTCGAGGCCCTGGCGAAGATGAAGCCAGCCTTCAAGAAGGACGGTTCGGTGACGGCGGGAAATGCCTCGGGCATCAACGATGGTGCGGGTTTCCTGGTGCTTGCCGACGCCACCGTGGCGGCGGC
>OKRD01000044.1 GCA_900290335.1 Burkholderiales bacterium
ATGATGTAGTCCGGCCCGAACACCGGCGCCGCCCCGCCATACGCCGCGGCAACGACTTCCGAGGCCTCCATCCGCGCCAGCGACGCGATCGCCTCCGCCGCCGCGATCTTCATCGCCTCGTTTATCGTCGTGGCGGAGACATCCAGCGTGCCGCGAAAGATGAAGGGAAAACACAGGACGTTGTTCACCTGGTTGGGAAAGTCGCTGCGCCCGGTGGCGACGATGGCGTCCGGCCGCGCCGCGGCCACCAGGGCGGGCAGAATTTCCGGCTCCGGATTGGCCAGCGCCAGGATCAGCGGCTTCGCCGCCAGCAGCGCCAGCCATTCCGGCTTCAGCACGCGCGGCGCCGACAGCCCGAGAAACACGTCCGCACCCGCCAGCACGCCCTGCAGCGTGCGCGCATCGGTCTGCCGGGCATAGCGCGCCATGTTGGGCAGCATCTCCGAGCGGTCCGCGCGCACCACGCCCTTGATGTCGGTCAGCGTGACGTTCTCCGGCCGCAGCCCCATGGAGACCAGCAGATCCACGGTGGCGAGCGCCGCGGCGCCGGCGCCGGAGGTGACCAGCTTCACCTCGTCCAGCGACTTGCCCTGCACCACCAGCCCATTGCGCACCGCCGCCGCCACCGTGATCGCCGTGCCGTGCTGATCGTCGTGGAACACGGGGATGCGCATGCGCCGGCGCAGCTCCGCCTCGATAGAGAAGCATTCCGGCGCCTTGATGTCCTCCAGGTTGATCGCCCCGAACGTCGGCTCCAGCGCCGCGACCACGTCGCAGAACCGCGCCGGGTCCTCCGCGTCCACCTCGATGTCGAACACATCGACGCCGGCGAACTTCTTGAACAGCACCGCCTTGCCTTCCATCACCGGCTTGCCGGCCAGCGCGCCGATATTGCCCAGGCCCAGCACGGCGGTGCCGTTGGAGATCACCCCGACCAGGTTGCCGCGCGCGGTGTAGTCGCGCGCGCTGTCGGGATCGGCGACGATGGCTTCGCAGGCGGCGGCGACGCCGGGCGAATAGGCGAGCGCGAGGTCGTGCTGGGTTGCCATGCGCTTGGTCGGCTCGACCGCCAGCTTTCCCGGCTGCGGCAACCGATGATAATCCAGCGCCGCCTTGCGAAAGTCCTCGTCCATCACCCTTTATCTCCGCACACCCACACGCAGGATGAGCGGCCGGGTGCCGGGTTGCAACGAGCGTGGGATCAGGGAAATGCGGTCGAGAAGACTCGAAACTCGGGTCTGGTCGGATCATCCATATATATCAATGGTTTGCGATGGGGCATTTGTCGGATCGAGTCCCAAATCGAGTCCCGTATCGAGCCCCGTCCCATGCCAGAACATCCGCGAACGACGCCCGAGTGTTCTTGAACCGTTCCAGCCAGGGGCGTATAGCGTGTTGGCTGACTCGTCGGGTAGCAATGGGGTAGCAGTTTTCGACCATCAGGTGGGGCGCCGGTTCGCTCCGGTCGCCGTATCACAGATCGGCGACAAGGACATAATGACGGAGAGTCCGCGTTCTTGATCCGCCCTCGAACGGCGCGGCGGAATGGGAGGAGGAGGGAGACGAAGGCCCCGTTGTCAGTGCGCGGCGGCTGGTGCCGTGGATCAGCGATCGGCTGGTGAGGCGGCTGGAGCGGTCGTGGAGTG
>OKRD01000060.1 GCA_900290335.1 Burkholderiales bacterium
GCGGCAGCGAAGATTCCGGTGATCGACTACGGGCCGTATTTCGCCGGCGAGGCGGGCGCGCTGGAGCGGCTTGCCGGGGCGGTGCGGCATGCCTGCGAGAATATCGGCTTCCTCTACGCGCTGAACCACGGCGTGCCGCAGGAGACCATCGATCGCGGCTTCGCGGCGTCGCGGCGCTTCCACGCCTTGCCGCTGCAAGAAAAGCTGAAGCTGCGGCTGAACGAGAACAATATCGGCTACATGCCGATGAACGCCTCGGTGCAGGCTGCGTCGCAGGTGCACAAGGCGACCAAGCCCAACCAGAACGAGAGCTTCTTCGTCAGCCACGACCGTGGACCCGATCATCCCGACGTGCTGGCGGGGATTCCACTGCGCGGACGCAACCAGTGGCCGGAAGGGCTGCCGGGGCTGCGCGAGGACATGATGGCGTATTTCGCGGCGCTGGGCGCGATGTGCGATCGGATGCTGCCGGCGTTCGCGGTGGCGCTGGACATGCCGGCGGATTTCTTCGCGGCGTATTTCGCCAACGAGGCGCACGCCAATCTGCGCTTCCTGCACTACCCGCCGCAGGAAGACATGGGCGAGAATACGTTCGGCACCGCGCCGCACACCGACAACAGCTTCATGACCGCGCTGGCGCGGACCGACGTGCCGGGACTGGCGGTCCGGCTGCCCTCCGGCGAGTGGTTTCCGCCGCCGGTGATTCCGGGTACGTTCCTGATCAATCTGGGCAACATCATGCGGCGCTGGTCGAACGACCGGTTCCTGTCGACTCCGCACGGGGTGATCAACGAGTCCGGCACGGACCGCTACTCGATCGCGTATTTCCACAGCCCGAACCCGGATTCGGTGATCGAGTGCCTGCCGAGTTGCGTATCGGCCGACAATCTGCCGCGGTATCCGCGAGCGGTGTATCGCGACCTGGTGCTGGAGTTCTACCGCGCGAACTATTTTCATCAGCGCGGCCACGAATCGCAAGCCGCCGCACTGGCCGGTGCGGCCGACTGACCAAGGGGAAAACCGACACGATGAAAGCCTACGAAGCAATTGCGCAGTCCCTCGTCGCCGAGGGTCTCACGGACTTCTTTGGCCTGATGGGCGACGGCAACATGTGGCTATGGGGGGCGCTGTGCCGCAACGCCATCGTCAAGCCGTACAATGCACGCCACGAGTCCATGGCCGTGTCGATGGCCGACGGATACGCCCGCACCACCGGCAAGGTCGGCATTGCGATGGTGACCTGCGGGCCAGGCCTGACGCAATGCGGCACCTCGCTGATTGCGGCCTATCGCGGCAAGACGCCGATCGTGCTGGTCGCCGGCGAAATCGAGGCGGGGGCAAAGAACAAGACGCAGTTGATGGACCAGCGCCGTTTCGCGGAGGCCAGCAGCGCGCGCTTCCACACGATCACCAGCCTCGACAACATGGCCGAGGAAATCGCCGAGGCATTCTACGCCGCGCGCATCCATCGCGAACCGGTGGTGCTGAACCTGCCGATGGGCCTGCAGGAAGAAGACTTCGACTGGGATTACGAATACCGCCCGTCCACGCAGTTCCTGCCGCCCCGCGTGGAAACCCCAAGCCCCGACCGGCTGGCACCGGTCATCGAAAAACTGATAGCAGCGGAGCGCCCGGTGATCATCGCCGGTCGCGGCGCAAGGGCAGCGGACGCGAAGAACGAACTCATCAGGCTGGCCGACCGCGTCGGCGCGCTGCTGGCAACCTCATTGCAGGGCAAAGGCTACTTCGCCGGCCATGCGTGGGACATCGGCATCGCCGGCGCATTCGCTTCGGCGCCGTCGGAGCGATTGCTGGCCGACGCTGACTTCGTGCTGGGTGTGGGCGCGGAGCTCGGCTACTACACCACGGAAGGCGGGCTGCTGTTCCCATCGGAGGAGATCGGCGTCATTCCCGGGCTTTATGTGCAGGGCGACGGGCGCAAGACGGTGGCGGCAATCAATGAGGCGCTGGAAGCGCGCCAGGTGCGCAAGGAAGGTTTTCGAAGTGCCGCGACCAGGGCGGTGCTCGATGCGCCGCCGCACCGGTTCGACGCGCCGAAGGACGGGCTCGATCCGCGCGCGCTTGCGTGGAACCTGGGGGCGGCGCTGCCGAAGGGGGCGCTGTTCACCTGCGGTGCCGGCCACTTCTTCTCCTTTGTCGGGATGTACACGCCGCTGCCCGAAGGCGTGGAGATCCAGTACTCGTATGGGTTTGGCGCGGTGGGCCAGGGGATCGGCGTGGCGATCGGCACGGGTGCCGGCAATTTCGGCCGGCAGCACGTGGCGGTCGAGGGCGACGGCAGCCTGATGTTCAACCTCCAGGAGCTGGAGACAATCGTCCGCCACAGGATGCAGATGGTGCTGGTGGTGTGGAACGACACCGGCTACGGCGCCGAGGTGCACAAGCTGGTTGCCAAGGGTTTCGATGAGAAGCTGGCGCAGTGGGAGTCGCCGGATTTCGTCGCTCTGGCCAAGGCGTTCGGCGGCGACGGCGTGCTGCTGAAGGACGCTTCGGAGCTTGGCGGCGCGATCGCCGAAGGGCTGCGCAAGGGAGGGCTGTATCTGATCGATGCGCGCGTCTCGCCCAGCACGCCGAGCGACCCATATGCGAAGGTGCATTTCGGGCGGGAGAGTCATGCGCCGCTGCTGCGGGCGGTCTGATGAAGGAAGGTTCCACACCGAGAACACCGAGGACCACCGAGAGCCATCGAGGAAGAAATTTGCGGGCGGCCTTTACGCGAATCGCAAGGTATCTTCCTCGGTGGCTCTCGGTGGTCCTCGGTGGTCCTCGGTGTGAAAGCTTGCTTCCTACCAACAGGTAATCCATGCATTTCGAAGGCGAATTCAGCGTTCCCGGCCGGCCCGACGAGGTGATCCGGCGCTTTGCCGATGTGGAGCGCATGGCGCGCTGCGTGCCGGGTGCGGTGATCGAGGGACGCGACGAGGAGGGCCATTATGTCGGCGGTATGCTCGTCGCGTTCGGTCCGAAGAAGATCAAGTTTCGCGGACGCGTCACGGTGGAAACCGACAACGCCGCGCACACCGGCTCGCTGCGCGGCCGCGGTGCCGCCGACATGCGCGCGGCCCGCGTCGGGGTGCACGTTGCCTATGCGCTGCGTGACGATCCGGCGAGGGCGGGGACGACGCTGGTGACTCTGACGTCGGATGCGGAGCTCGGCGGCGTGCTCGCGGACTTCGCGCGCACCGGCGGGGTGCCGTTTGCCAAGGCACTGATGGCGGATTTCGCCAGGCGCGTGGCCGAGGAGTTTGCCACCGAGGAACCC
>OKRD01000139.1 GCA_900290335.1 Burkholderiales bacterium
ATCGGCGCGCTCGCCGCGATCGCCATCGCGGTGTGGAACCACGCCCAAGCGCCCCGACCCGCCGATGCCCTGGCTTCCCGGCAACTCTATGGCATCACTCTGGAGGACGCCGACGGCCACGCGCAGTCCCTGTCGCAATGGCGGGGGAAAATTCTGGTGGTGAACTTCTGGGCGACGTGGTGCGCCCCCTGCGTGGCGGAGATGCCGGACCTCGATAAGCTGCAGCAGGAATATTCGGAGCGCAACGTCGCGATCATCGGCATCGGCATCGAGAACCGGGACCGGGTGCGTCAATTTCGGGACCGGCTCGGCTTGCGCATGACGCTACTCGCCGGCGGATTCGACTCCCTTGGCTTGGCGCGCAGCTTCGGCGACGACCAGGGAGTTCTCCCCTATACTGCGCTGTTATCGGCCGATGGCCGCCTGCTCAAGGCCCATGCCGGAGCGCTGGGCGCTGGCCAGCTGCGGCAGTGGCTTGACGCCACTCAATAAAAATCTCCGCACCGGCTGGACAAAGCCGCCGAATCTGCCGACAATCGCGCCTATCTTCTTTTTATTTTCATCTTTCGTGCGCAATATTTGCGAAAGAGCAAGGCGCCAAAGTGGCCAAGTCCATCCTCTTGTTAAATGGCCCGAACCTGAACCTGCTCGGCTCGCGCGAGACCTCGATCTATGGGACCGAGTCTCTGGCAGACATCGAGCGACAGTTGCGGGAACTTGCGCGCAAGGAAAAACTCGCACTCAGCGCCTTTCAGAGTAACCACGAAGGCGCGTTGATTGACCGGATTCACGCCGCTGCGGGCGAGAAGGTCGACTTCATCATCATCAACGCGGGCGCGCTGACCCACAGCAGCATTGCACTGCGCGACGCTCTGGTCGGCGTGGCAATACCGTTTGTCGAAGTGCACATCTCCAACATTTACCGGCGCGAAGCCTTCCGTCACGTTTCGCTGCTCGCGGAGTGCGCGGTCGGATCGATCATCGGTCTGGGGCCCGCCGGGTACCGCCTCGCGCTGGAGTACGCGGCGGAATACGGGACCTGAGTGCGATGGGCAGATATTCGGCCGGCCGACAGGGCGCTGACGCCGCCCTGCGGGGCTGGACACAAGACCTCGTGAGGAAAGCATGGACTTGCGAAAGCTAAAGACGCTGATCGACCTGGTCGCAGAATCCGGGATCGCGGAGATCGAGGTCACCGAAGGCGAGGACAAGGTCCGTATCGTCAAGCATCCGAATGCGCCGCCCGTTGCCGCCGCCCCGGTTGCCGCCGTCACCGCGGCTGCCGCGCCCGCCGCGGCGCCGGCGCCGGCCGCAGCGCCTGCGCCGCCAGAGCCGGCGGCGGGACAAGTGGTGAAATCGCCGATGGTGGGAACCTTCTACCGCTCGCCCGGCCCCGATGCCAAGCCGTTCGTGGAGATCGGCCAAGTGGTCAAGCCCGGCGATACGCTTTGCATCATCGAGGCCATGAAACTGCTCAACGAAATCGAAGCCGAATTCGCCGGCCCGATCCGCGAGATCCTGGTCGAAAATGGCCAGGCCGTCGAGTACGGTCAAGCGCTATTCGTGATCGGCTGACCACCCGTTCCGTAACCGTTCCGTACTCCGCCGCGCCGGCCAGAAGACTCCTGCGATCGTTGCTCAACGCCCATGTTTGGAAAGATCCTCATAGCAAACCGGGGCGAAATCGCCCTGCGTATCCAGCGCGCCTGCCGGGAAGTCGGAATCCGGACCGTCGTCGTCCATTCCGAGGTTGATGCCGACGCCAAGTACGTCAAGCTCGCCGACGAATCGGTGTGCATTGGTCCGGCCGCCTCCAAGGACAGCTATCTGAACGTTCCGGCGATCATCAGTGCCGCCGAGGTGACCGACGCCGAGGCGATCCATCCCGGATATGGCTTTCTCTCCGAGAATGCCGATTTTGCCGAACGCGTCGAGCGCAGTGGCTTTGTCTTCATCGGCCCGCGCCCCGAATCCATCCGCCTGATGGGCGACAAGGTCTCGGCCAAGCGTGCGATGGTCGAAGCGGGCGTTCCCACCGTGCCCGGATCCGAAGGCAGCCTTCCCGAGGACCCGCGCGAGATCGTTCGGACCGCCCGCGCGGTCGGCTACCCGGTAATCATCAAGGCGGCCGGCGGCGGCGGCGGACGCGGGATGCGCGTCGTGCACACCGAGGCGGCGCTCCTGAGTGCCGTGGCCATGACGCGGCAGGAGGCGCAGGCGGCCTTTGGAAACCCGAACGTCTACATGGAGAAGTTCCTCGAGAATCCGCGCCACATCGAGATCCAGATCCTTGCCGATCAGCATCGCAATGCCGTATGGCTCGGCGAGCGCGACTGTTCCATGCAGCGGCGCCATCAAAAGATCCTCGAGGAGGCCCCCGCTCCCGGCATACCGCGCAAGGCCATCGAACGCATCGGCGACCGTTGCGCCGACGCCTGCCGCAAGATCGACTATCGGGGTGCCGGTACCTTCGAGTTTCTCTACGAGAACGGGGAGTTCTTTTTCATCGAGATGAACACCCGCGTGCAGGTCGAGCACCCGGTGACGGAGATGGTGACCGGCATCGACATCGTCCAGTACCAGATCCGCATCGCCGCCGGCGAGCGTCTGCCTCTGCGACAGCGTGACATCGCGCTGCGCGGGCACGCCATCGAGTGCCGCATCAACGCGGAAGATCCCTACAATTTCACGCCCAGTCCTGGAAGAATCACGGCCTGGCACTCGCCGGGTGGGCCAGGCGTGCGCGTCGACTCGCACGCGTACGCCGGCTACTTCGTGCCGCCCTACTATGATTCGATGATCGGCAAGCTGATTTGCTTTGGCGAGACCAGGGACCAGGCGATCGCGCGCATGCGAATCGCCTTGTCCGAGGCGGTCGTGGAGGGGATCAGCACCAATATCCCGCTGCACCGGGAACTGATGATGGATGAGAAGTTCGTACAGGGCGGCACGAGCATCCATTACCTGGAAAAACGGCTCGCCGAGAAGAAGGCAAACCAGGGATGACGTTGCCCTGATGGTGGGATCGACACCCACGCCTGTGCCCTCCCACGAATGGGGCGATCGGCCATGGCCTTGATCGAGGTTCAATTGTTGATGCCGGCGAACCAGCTCGATGCCTGGAGCGACGCCGTGCTTGCCGCCGGGGCGGTATCGGTTGCTATCGAGGACGAGGACAGTGACACCGAGGACGAGGTCGCCGTCTACGGCGAACCGGGGTTGCCGCGGGCCGACCCAGGGTGGCGCAACAATCGCGTTTGCGTACTGATCGAGGAATCGGCCGACCTGGGCGCCGTGCTCGAGACCGTGTCGCGCTCGCTCGGGCAGGATCCGCCCGCGATCCTGCACCGCAAGCGGCTCGACGACTGCGATTGGGTGCGGCAGACGCAATCGCAATTTGCACCCATTTGCGTCGGCCGGATCTGGATCGTTCCCAGCTGGCACGAGCCGCCCCAGCCGGGCGCGTGCAACGTGCGCATCGACCCGGGCGTCGCCTTCGGGACGGGAACGCATCCGACCACACGCCTGTGCCTGGCTTGGCTCGACCAGCACCTTGTTCCTGGCAGCAGCGTCCTGGACTACGGCTGTGGCTCCGGGATTCTCTCGATCTGCGCTGCCATGCTCGGCGCCGCCGAGGTGGTCGGCGTGGACATCGATGAGCAGGCGGTTCTCACTGCCCGGTCGAACGCGCAGCGCAACGCCGTCCCGGCCCGGTACACTTGCCCGGAGGAACTTGCGAGGCGTGCCCCGAGTTCCTTCGATCTAGTGATCGCCAACATTCTTGCCAATCCGATTGTGTTGCTTGCCCCGACGCTGGTCCGTCACCTAAAGCCCTGTGGGTCGATCGTGCTCTCTGGAATCCTGGAGCGGCAAGTCGACGCGGTCTTGGCCGCCTACCGCCTTGCGGACCCGGACCTGCGGCTGAGCACGTTTGGCACCGACGAGGGATGGGTCGGGATCGTCGGAATTCGGGGACTCGGATAAGCAATGGCGCTGGCGACCCGTTGCCCGAGTTGCGGTGCGATCTTTCGCGTCGGCGCGGAGCAGTTGACCTCGCGCGGCGGCATGGTGCGCTGTGGTTCCTGTCGCCACGTGTTCAACGCCATCGGGCGCCTCGATTACCTGGAACCCAAGCAGGCCGGCGCGGATCGCCCCGCGCCACGGCCGGAAGCTGCCCCCACCGAAGCCTCCCATGATGGGCGCCGCCCGGCCCCGCAGCCGCCCCATGCGCCGGCCGACGCGGTTGGAGAGCAACTGGCGAGCGCGGCCGTGCCGGCGCTCTCGAGGCGGCACAAGCGGACCATGCCCGCGGCAAGCGCAAGCACGACGTCACTCTCCGCGATCGAAGCCGGTGCCGATTCGGCATCCACCAGCGCTGGCCTCGCGACCGGCTCGGAGGCGCGTGCGGACGGCGCACCGCTGCGCGGCGCCTCGCCCAGGGCATTTCGCGAGCGGCGCCGCGCGCCGCGCCCGCCGCCTGCCGAGGTGCGCGACACCGAGCAGCCGGGCCAGGCGCCGCAGACGCTTGCCGATGCGATCCCCGAATTCGAGCCAACATTTCTGCGCGTCAAGGATCCGCGCGGCAGCCGGGCGGGCAGGCGCGCCCTGGCTGCTGGCTGCCTGTTCCTGGTGCCGATGCTGGTCCTGCAGCTCGCTTTGCTCTTTCGCGCCAGCTTGATCGTCCATTTTCCCGAGCTGCAGCCCGGCCTGGCGGCACTATGCGCCCCGCTGTCGTGCACGGCACAGTGGCCGATGCATCCGGAATTGCTGGCTGTTGTGAGCAGCGAGCTGCAGGCGGTTCCCGGTACCCAAGCGATGGAACTCGATACCGTGATTCGCAATCGCGCGGGCTTCCCCATGGCCCTGCCTGCCATCGAGCTCACCCTTACCAACAGCCTCGATCACCCGGTCGCGCGCAAGGTGTTCGCTCCGGCCGATTACCTGTCTGCGAGGACCGGTACGGCGCCGACCGCAGGCGACAACCTGGCGGCGGGCGCCGACCTTTCGATCCGGATCTTGTTCGAACTCCCCGGGGTCGGCGTCGCCGGATTCGTCGCTTACCCGTTTTACCCCTGAACCCAGCGCACCCGCGAGTCTGCCGCGCGCACCCGGATTTCTCCCCCTGCCTAAGAAGAAATGAAAACTCTGATCTGCGGCTCGATTGCATACGACTCGATCATGGTGTTCCATGGTCGATTCAAGGACCACATCCTTCCGGACCAGGTTCACATCCTGAACGTGTCCTTCCTGGTGCCAACCCTGCGCCAGGAGTTCGGCGGCGTCGCGGGAAACATCGCCTACAACCTCGCCCTCTTGCAGGACGATCCCTTGCCGATGGGAACCGTGGGCGATGACGCGGGCGAGTACCTGGGTCGCTTCGATACCTTGGGAATCGACCGCAGCCGGGTCCTGCGAATCGAAGGCACGCGCACGGCGCAGGCCTTCATCACCACCGATCTCGACGACAACCAGATCGTCGCGTTCCATCCCGGTGCGATGTCGCATTCGCACCACAACCGGATCCCCGATGATGTTCCCGTCCGTCTGGCGCTGGTCGGACCGGACGGCCGTGAGGGCATGCTGGCGCATGCCCATGCGCTGGCCGCACGCGAGATCCCGTTCTTGTTCGATCCGGGACAAGCGTTGCCGCTGTTCAGCGGCGAGGAACTCTTGTGGTTTGTGGAGCGGGCCACGTATCTGGCCGTCAACGATTACGAGGCCAAGCTTCTTGCCGCCAAGACCGGGCGCAAACTGGAAAAGTTGTCGGGTCACCTCGAAGCGCTGGTCGTGACGCGCGGCGCCCAGGGTTCCGAGATCCGCACGAGGGAAGGAACCTTCGCGATCCCGGCAGCGCCGGCCGCGGCCGTGGTCGACCCGACGGGCTGCGGCGATGCCTACCGGGCGGGACTGCTTTTCGGCGTCGCGCACGATCTGGGGTGGGAAACCTCGGGTCGACTGGCCGCCGTCATGGGGGCCGTGAAGATCGAACACAGCGGCGCGCAGCGACACGCGCCCACCCGCTCCGACATCGAGCAGCGCTTCTTTGAGGCGTTCGGTTACCGGGTCTGGTGAGCCGGCGACCTTGGACCGGGCCGCGCATCGCGGCCGCCCCCGCGTCGCCTGGCCGGCGATCCCGGAGTCAGATGGGAAACTCGCCCAGTACCAGCAACAGTACTTGGACGACGACGATGAGCACCAGGGGCGACAGGTCAAATCCCCCCACCGGCGGAATGATTCGACGCAGCGGCGCGAGCACCGGACGGGTCAGCACGTCGAGCGTCGGGGCCAAGGGTGCATGCGGATTGACCAGGCTCAACAGGACATTGGCGAGCACCAGCAGCGTCACCAGGTACAGGACCCAGTGAATCAGAACCAGCACGACGCTGGGGACGAAGAGGTACCAGTGCCAGCCCCGGTCGGCGCGCACGAGCCCCATCAGGAGCACGAAGACCAGCGCGACCGACAGCGCCGCCGCCAACGATGCCGCATCGAATCGTCCGCGCGCGGGCAGCGCGCGGCGCAGGGGCGCGACCAGCCATTCCGTCAGCGCCACACAAAAGATGGCCAAGGGGTTGGACCGCGAGACCCGCAACCACCCGAGATAGACGCGCAGCAGCAGTGCGCTGCCCAACAGGCCGGCGACCGTGCTGAGAAGCAAATGGAAGATTTCCAGCAATAGCATCGTGCCCTCAGGTCCGGCGCCGCCGGGTCTCGACCGTGGGCGGCAAGCAAGGCTGCAGCCGCCGGCCGCTCGCAGCGCGCCGCTTTCTTTGCTTGAATTTTGAGCCCGATTGTAGCTTCGCCCAATCCCGGCCAAAGGACGCGCCGCTGTCCCATAAAAAAAGGCGCCCGGAAAAGGCGCCTAGACAACCGGCACGGTTGCGTACTTACGGTCTGCCGCCCGTCGGAAACGGCCAGGCAGTCGTCGGATTCAACGTGGTCCGAGCACCCACTGCGGCGGGGGCCGGGGCCGGCGCTGCAGCGGGAGCGGCCGGCGCCGCCACAGCCGGCTTGGCTGCGGCTTTCTTGGGCGCCGACTTCCTTTTTGCAGCGGATTTCTTCGTTGCAGCCGGCGCCTTCTTCGACGCCGGCTTCTTGGCCGCTTTAGCTACTTTTTTTTTACCCGACTTTTTGGCTGCCTTCTTCTTGCCAGCCTTTTTTGCGGTCTTCTTCGCAGCCTTCTTTGCGGTCTTCTTGGCAGACTTCTTCGCAGCCTTCTTTGCCGTCTTCTTGGCAGACTTCTTCGCCGGCTTCTTGGCGGCCTTCTTCGCGGTCTTCTTCGCAGCTTTCTTCGTTGCCATGTGAATCTCCTAAATTACAGCGATGAATGAACAATGGTTGGAAAGGAAACCCGGCCGCCAAAGCGGCGCACCGGGCTATTCATCGGCGCATGCGGAGGCACGGTCGCCGCGGCATGCCCAGAAATG
>OKRD01000075.1:0-1357 GCA_900290335.1 Burkholderiales bacterium
TGGCCGGCCGGAGCCTGTCCTCGGGCGGCCCTTTGGGCCGACCCGGGGGCGCGCCATGACGTGGAGAAGTCGGTGCGCCGCTTCTGCTGATTCGGTTATTGCCCGACGGGCCCTGACCTCATATGACGGTCTCCAGCCGCGTGAACCGTACCGGAATGAATTCGCGCACGCGGACACCGCCATCAGCATCCTTGTGGACCACCGTGAGAACCTGCGCTTCATCACCGCCCATCGGCAAGACCATCCGTCCGCCTTGCTTGAGCTGCCGAAGCAGCGCCGGCGGCGGCTCGTTGGCCGCCGCGGTCACCAGGATCTTGTCGTACGGCGCATGCTCTGCCCAGCCGCGCGACCCATCGCCGACACGAATCTCGACTGCATGATAACCAAGCTGGCGCAGCCGCAATTCGGCTTCGTTGGCAAACTCCTCTACGATTTCGACGCTGTACACCCGGTCCACAAGTTCTGCCAGCAAGGCGGCATGGTAACCCAGCCCGGTACCGATCTCCAGCACCGTCTCGTGCGGTTCGGGCGCGAGCAGATCCGTCATCAGCGCGGTAATGAAGGGCTGCGAGATCGTCTTGTTAAATCCGATCGGCAGCGGCGCGTCCTCGTAGGCAACATGCGCCAGCGGCGCGGGCACGAACAGATGCCGCGGCACCTTCAGCATGGCCGCCAGCACCCGCTCATCGAGCGCCGCCTTGCCAAGCTCGTCGGCCATAAGGTCGCTGTGAATCCCGATCGTCTCGACCATGTGCCGGCGCAGGATCGCGAAATGCTTTTCATTCATCGGTTTCATGCAAGGCAGCCCTTCTCCCGATGACCCTGCCGCCAGGCAGTTCTGGGCCGGCCGCGTCAGCCGCGGAAGGCAGCCGGAGCGTAGCCGAACGCGACCCGCACATCCACCACGGCAACGGCGCCGCCCGCAATCGCGCAATCAACACGAGGATGTCAGCGAACAGATTACACGCTCCTGACCTTGGCGATCCAGAAGCCAGTCGCGGCACTGACACTGGCTGACAAAGGGGTACAGCAGACCGAAATCGCTAGCGTCAGGATATCGGCGCTGGTCTATCGGGTGTTGGCCGGTGTCAACAAGGCTCTCGGTGAACGGAAGGCGGTGTAAGAGCGAGATGTCCACCGCATCGTGGCGATCCTGCGCGAATGGTCGGGCATCATGCTTGCACCGAAGCGGACGGGTGGAGGGTCGGGGTGAACACGCTCACCGTCAGCTTTTCTCAGTGAAGAAGTGCTGCGCTACTACCCCACGTCGTTGATTTTGGCGTGGATCTTTGATTCGATGGCTCCGCAATGACGGGGATGCATCGTGACCGCGAAACAAACTGCCGCAAAGAAGTAC
>OKRD01000075.1:1367-1494 GCA_900290335.1 Burkholderiales bacterium
CACCGCGCCCGCCAGTTGGTAAAAGCGCGCATCCTGCTGAAGGCCGATGCCTCCGAGGCCGGCCAAGGATGGAGTGACAGCGAGATCGCCGCCGCCTTGGATACCAGCGTCACCACGGTTGCCCGGA
>OKRD01000009.1 GCA_900290335.1 Burkholderiales bacterium
CGTACCACCCGGCCCGGAATCAGCCCCAACCCCGCCGCATCGCCCTCTTCCGAGCGGTCAAAGAGCATCTGCTCGCCGATGCAGATCGCCAACACCGGCCGGGAAGCAGCCGCGCGCCGCAGTGCCGGCTCAAGTCCGGACGCGGCCAGATTGCGCATGCAGTCGGGCATCGCCCCCTGGCCGGGCAACACGACGCGCTCGGCCGCGTCGATATCCGCCGGATCGGACGTGATGCACGTTGCAACCTGCGGGGCGACGCGGGCAAGCGCCTGTTCGACCGAGCGTAGGTTGCCCATTCCGAAATCAGCAATCGCAATCAAGGGTTCGACCTTGGCAAGTCCTCACGTGTCCTCCGCGCCTACGTGTGTAGTGCCCGGGTTACAGGGCCCCCTTGGTACTCGGGATGATCCCGGCCGCGCGCGGATCCAGTTCCAGGGCATCGCGCAGAGCACGTGCAAAAGCCTTGAAAACGGTCTCGCACTGGTGGTGCGCGTTGGCGCCGCGCAGATTGTCGATGTGCAAGGTCATCTGCGCGTGGTTGACAAAACCCTGGAAGAATTCCCGCGCCAGTTCCACGTCGAACTCGCCGATGGTGGAGCGCGCGAAATCGACGTTCCACGACAACCCCGGCCGACCGGAAAAGTCGACTACCACCCGCGTCAGAGCCTCATCGAGGGGAACAAATGCATGGCCGAAGCGGCGGATGCCCTGCTTGTCGCCCACCGCCGCCGCAACCGCCTGGCCGAGGGTAATGCCAACGTCTTCGACCGTGTGATGCCCGTCGATATGCAGATCGCCGCTTGCCTCGATCGTCAGGTCGAGTGCGCCGTGGCGGGCAATTTGCTCGAGCATGTGATCGAAAAAACCGATCCCGGTCGATACCTTGCAGGTCCCGGTGCCGTCCAGATCGACGGTCACACGGATCTTGGTCTCTTTGGTGTCCCGCACAATCTGTGCGCTGCGTTGCGACATTGCCGATCCCATCAGATGCTGCCCCGGAGGGCATGGACGAACTGGGCGTTTTCCTCCGTCGTGCCGATTGTGACACGCAAGCAGTTCTGCAGCAGGGGATGCGCGCCGGAGACGTCCTTGATCAGAATACCCTGCCGCCGTAGTTTCGCGAAGACGTCGGCACCGTTGGCAACGCGCAACAAGAGGAAGTTCGCCGCCGAATCGAAAACCTCAATCCCGGCAATCGCCCGCAACTGCACCAGCAACCGATCGCGGTCGGCGCGCAGCCTGGCGGCCTGGGCGTCGAGCACCTCGAAGTGATCGAGCAGAAAATCCACCGCCGCCAGCGTGAGCACGTTGACATTGAACGGCGGGCGTACCTTGTCGAGTTGTTCGATGAGGGTCGGGGCGCCGCAAAGGTACCCCAGGCGCAAACCGGCCAGGCCGAGCTTGGAGAGCGTGCGCAACACGAGCAGATTCGGGCGCCGGGGCAACGCCCCCATCCAGGTCTGCTGGGCAAACGGCAAATAGGCCTCGTCGATCACCACGATTCCGGGCGCGGTCTGCAAAATCGCCTCGACCGCCGTGCGATCAAACAGGTTGCCGGTGGGATTGTTCGGATACGAGAGAAAGATCACCGCCGGACGGTGCTGACCGATGGCAGCCAGGGTTGCCGGCAGGTCCAGGCGGAAGTCGGCCTGCAGCGCGACGTCGACAAAACGGCAGCCGTCCAGGCCGGCGCTCATGCGGTACATCGCGAAGCTTGGCCAGGGCGAAAGGACCACGGCGCCCGGCCGGGCGCATGCCAGGATGACCAGATGGATCAGCTCGTCGGAACCATTGCCCAGCAGCATGGCGCTGGCGTCGGGAAGCGCAACGCGCGCGGCCAGGCGCCGCTTGAATGCGCTGGGCTCCCCGGGAGGGTAGCGGTTGAGCGCCACCGTGCCGAGCCGCTCCCCGAGCGCCCGCGCCAGGTCGCTCGGCAACGAATAGGGGTTCTCCATCATGTCGAGCTTTACCAGGCCGGCGGAGTCGGGCACCGGGTAGGCGCGCAGCGCGCGAACATCGTCGCGTAGGACCGAAAGCGGCGCGGTCGAGGTTTGGCTCACGCTTGACCCCGCGGCGTGCGCGGTGGCACCGACCCAACCATCCGCATCTCAGCACTGCGCGCGTGGGCGCCCAATCCTTCGCCATGGGCCAGGCGCGACGCGGTAGCGCCAAGGGTCTTGGCCCCTGCCTCGGAGATTTCGATCACGCTGCTGCGTTTTTGAAAGTCGCTGACCCCGAGCGGCGAGGAAAACCGCGCGGTGCGGGATGTCGGCAAGACATGGTTGGGACCGGCACAGTAGTCGCCCAGCGCCTCGCTCGCATACGGCCCGAGGAAAATCGCACCGGCGTGGCGGATGCGCCCGATCCAGCGGCGCGCCGCGGCTGTCGAAATCTCCAAATGCTCCGGCGCGATCCGGTTGGCGATCTCGCAGGCCTGCTCCAGGTCGCGGACCAGGACCAGTGCGCCGCGATTGCGCAGCGAGGTTTCGATGATCTGGCGCCGCGGCATGGTCGGCAGCAGGCGGGTGACGGCCGCGAGCACGGCATCGCGAAAGGCCGGATCGGGTGTCAGCAAAATCGCCTGGGCCATTTCGTCATGCTCGGCCTGCGAGAACAGATCCATGGCGATCCAGTCGGGATCGGTAGTACCGTCGCAGATGATCAGGATCTCGCTCGGACCGGCCAACATGTCGATGCCCACGGTGCCAAATACCCGTCGCTTGGCCGCCGCGACATAGGCGTTTCCGGGTCCGACGATCTTGTCGACCGCGGGAATCGTTTGCGTGCCGTAGGCAAGCGCCGCAACCGCCTGCGCGCCGCCAACGGCGAACGCACGCGTTACCCCCGCCAGCGCGGCCGCGGCGAGCACCAGCGGATTGCGCGCGCCGTCGGGCGCCGGCGCTACCATGATGATCTGCGCCACGCCCGCCACGCGCGCCGGAATCGCGTTCATCAGGACGGACGAAGGGTAGGACGCCTTGCCGCCGGGAACGTAGATTCCGACCCGATCGATCGGCGTGACCCGCACCCCGAGCGTCGTGCCGTCCGGATCAACCACCTGCCAGTCCTGCGCGAGCGCCTGTTCGTGGAACCGGCGGATCCGGTCTGCTGCCTCCTGCAGCGCACGGCGATCATCGGCGCCGAGCACCGTCAAGGCCGCGTGCATCTCGTCGGCGCCGATCTCCAGTTCCCCGACTGCTGTGGCGTCGACCCGGTCGAATTGCCTGGTGTACTCGAGCAGCGCGCTGTCGCCGCGCGCTCGCACCGCCTCGATGATCTCGTCCACCCGAGCTTCGATCGCGCGATCGGGAGCGGTGTCGGTTGCCGTCAAGTGCGCCAAGGTCCGGTCAAAGTCCGGGGCGTTCGCATCGAGCAATCGAATATTCATCGCGACACCGCCTGCGCGATCGCGCCGATCAGCATTGTCAGGCGCGAGTGCTTCGTCTTGTAGGCCGCCTGATTGACGACCAGTCGGGAGCTGATGGGCACGATCTGTTCGACCTCCACCAGATCATTGGCCTTCAAGGTCGCGCCGCTCGAGACAAGATCGACGATCGCGTCGGCCAGGCCGGCAAGCGGCGCTAGTTCCATCGACCCGTAGAGTTTGATGAGATCGACGTGCACCCCCTTGCGGGCGAAAAAGTCCCGCGACGCCTGCACGTACTTCGTGGCGACGCGCAAGCGCGCGCCACGCCGCACCGCGCCCGCGTAATCGAATCCGACCGGCGCGGCCACACATAGGCGACAATGGCCGATCAACAGGTCGACCGGCTGATACAGACCGCTGCCGCCGTGCTCCATCAGGATATCGGCCCCCGCAATGCCCAGTTCGGCGGCACCATACTGTACGTAGGTGGGGACGTCGGAAGCGCGCACCACGACGATGCGCAGGTCCGTGACGCTCGTGCCGATGATCAGTTTGCGTGTCTCTGCAGGCGACTCGCTGGGAATGATGCCTGCGCGGGCGAGCAGCGGCAGCGCCTCCTCGAAAATACGGCCCTTCGGCAATGCCAGCGTAATCAACCTTGGCCTCTCATCGAATGCGCTCGATCTGTGCACCCAGGGTGTTGAGGCGTCGCTCCATCGCTTCGTAGCCCCGATCGAGGTGATATATGCGCTCTATCGTTGTCTGCCCACGTGCGATCAAACCGGCAATCACGAGGCTGGCCGACGCCCGCAGGTCGGTAGCCATTACGGTTGCGCCCGACAGGCAGTCGACGCCGCGGACGATCGCCGTGTGACCGTCAATATCGATTTGCGCGCCCAGCCGCTGCAATTCCAGAACATGCATGAAGCGGTTCTCGAAGATATTCTCGCTGACACGGGAGACCCCATCGGCGACGCAGTTGAGCGCCAGGAACTGGGCTTGCGCATCGGTGGGAAAGGCCGGGTATGGCGCCGTGCGCAGGCTTACCGCCTGGGGCCGACGATCCATGCGCAAGCGCACCCAGTCGGCACCGGTTTCCACGACGGCGCCGGCATCGCGCAGCTTGTCCAGAACCGCGTCCAGGGTCTCGGGCGCAGCGCCCTCGAGCGTGAGGTCGCCACCCGTGGCAGCAACGGCAACGAGAAAGGTCGCGCTCTCGATGCGGTCGGCGATGACACGGTGGCTCGCGCCGTGCAGCCGCTCGACCCCCTCGACCGCGATCCGGTCGGTACCGGCGCCGCGCACCTTGGCCCCCATGCGGTTGAGGCAGGCGGCCAGGTCGACCACTTCGGGCTCGCGGGCCGCGTTCTCGATCACCGTTTCGCCCTCGGCAAGGGTGGCCGCCATCATGAGGTTTTCCGTGCCGGTCACGGTGACCAGGTCGGTAACGATGTGGGCCCCGCGCAGCCTGCGGCCGGCGCGGCGCGCGACTATGTATCCCTGCTCGATCTGCAGGTCGGCACCGAGCGCCTGCAGTCCTTTGAGATGCTGGTCCACCGGGCGCGCACCGATCGCGCACCCTCCCGCCCTCCCGGCAGGCTGACCCGCGCCTCGCCCGCGCGGGCCAGCAGCGGCCCGAGAACGAGAATCGAGGCGCGCATCGTCTTGACCAGTTCGTAGGGCGCCTCGATCGAGCCCAGTTCCTTGGCGCGCAGCTGCATGCGCTCGCCCTCGCGTTCCACGGTAACGCCCATCCCCGCAAGCAGCCGCCCCATCGTTGCCGTGTCGGCCAGCCGGGCGACGTTATCCAGATGCAGCTCGTCGTGCGTGAGCAGCGCAGCGGCCATAATCGGCAAGGCGGCATTCTTGGCGCCGGCCACGCGCAACGTTCCCTGCAGCCGGTGGCCCCCCTGAATTCTGAGCTTGTCCATCGCCAATCAATTCCCGGAGTGGTGCTTGCCGCCGTCGGCGCCGGCGTGTTGCGATTCGCGCGGCGTAAGCGTGCGCATGGAGAGTGCGTGGATTTCCTGGCGCATGCGCTCGCCCAGCGCCGCATACACCAGACGGTGGCGATCGATGCGCGACTTTCCTTCGAACGCCGCACTGATAATCAGTGCTTGGAAGTGATGGCCATCGCCGTCGACGTCGACGCGCTCGCAGGACAGGCCCTGCGCAATGGCCTGACGGATGGATTCCGGGGTGGGCATCTGGCTCATGAGCGCAGCTTGTAGCCCCGGCGCAGCATAATCAGCGCGACCGCCGAGGTAGCGCAAAACGATAGGGCCACGACCAGCAGGCTCAGCCAGGGGGAGACGTCGGATTGCGCAAAGAACCCGTAGCGAAAACCATCGATCATGTAGAAAAACGGATTGGCATGGGAGAAAACCTGCCAGAACGGCGGCAGACTGTGAACCGAATAAAACACCCCCGATAGAAAAGTCGCCGGCAGAATGATGAAATTCTGAAACGCCGCCAGCTGATCAAACTTGTCCGAAACGATGCCGGCGATCAGGCCCAGCACGGCGAGCAACGCCGCACCAGCAAGGGCAAATACCGGAATCCAAAGGGGAGCCTCGAAGGCGGCCGGCGCAAACCACACGGTCACGACAAAGACGCCCAAGCCGACCGACAGGCCGCGCAAGACCGAGGCCAGCACGTAGGCGGAGAAAAACTGCACCGCCGACAGCGGCGGAAGCAGCAAAAACACCAGGTTGCCCATGATCTTGGATTGGATCAGAGATGAGGAGGAATTAGCGAAGGCATTTTGCAGGATCGACATCATCACCAGGCCGGGAATAAGAAACGAGCTGTAATGAACGCCGGCAAAGGGCTCCACGCGGGTGTCGAGTACATGGCCAAACACCAGCAGATACAGCACGCCGGTCAAAACCGGCGCGACAATGGTCTGGAAGCTCACCTTCCAAAAGCGCAGGCTCTCCTTGTAGAGCAAGGTGCGAAAGCCGATCCACGAGTCTCCCCCGGTCGCCGAGGGGACCGCCAGTACGGACGCGGGCAGCGGCGGATTCATGACAGGCTCCGCGCCGGGCCTTCCGCCATCACCTGCAGAAAGACATCTTCCAGGTCAGCCGGGCCGACCTCCAGCTCCTCGACCTCGCTACCGAAACTGCGACAGGCCTCCAGGGCGGCGCCAACATCACGCGGATGCGACAAGCGCAGTACGATGTGCTCGGACTGCTCCTCGATCACCTGGTCCCGCAGCGCCGGCGGCAGCGCACCGCGCAAGCGCATCGCGACCTGGATTCCGGCGATGCGCCGCAGCAGCTCCCGCGTGGACTCCAGAGCGACAATGCGCCCCGCCTTGAGCATGGCGATGCGCCCGCACATCTGTTGCGCTTCTTCCAGGTAATGGGTCGTCAGCACGATCGTGTGGCCGTCGCGATTCAGGCGCCTCATGAATTGCCAAAGTCCCTGGCGCAGTTCGACGTCGACCCCGGCGGTCGGTTCGTCCAGGACAATCACCGGGGGCCGATGCACGAGCGCCTGCGCCACGAGCACGCGCCTTTTCATGCCGCCGGACAAGGCCCGCATATTGACTTCGGCCTTGCCGGTAAGGTCGAGGTGGAACATGACCTCGTCGATCCAATCGTCATTGCGCGCCAGGCCGAAGTAACCCGACTGGATGCGCAGCATCTCGCGCACCGTGAAGAACGGGTCGAACACCAGTTCCTGCGGCACCACCCCTAGATTGCGACGAGCCGCCCGGTAGTCCTCGGCCACGTCGTGCCCCATCACCCGCACCCATCCACTCGTGGCGCGGGTAAGCCCGGCGATGATCGAAATCAGTGTGGTCTTGCCCGCCCCATTGGGGCCCAGCAGGCCAAAAAATTCCCCTTGGGTGACCAACAAGTCGACGGCGTCAAGCGCGGCAAGGCGCGCATAACGCTTGGTCAGGGCGCTGACCTCGATGGCGGCGGTGGGCATGGATTGAGCGAGACCGGGAAAGACCCGGCGAGAACCCTATTGTAGGGTAGCCGCGGACGCGGCCGGCTCTAGGCGCCGTCGATCAGGGCCTCCACGCCGTAGAGCGTTGCCAGGCTCAACAGGTCCTTGGGCACGGCGAGCAGTTCGAGCTTCCGGCTGCGGGCGCGCGCCAGACGCATCCACGCCAGGAGGCAGGCAACCGCCGCTGTGTCGCAACGAACCACCGCGGAGAAGTCGATAACGCAGTCGCCGGCGAGGATGGCAGATTGCCCAGCCGCGACGACCTGCGCCGCGTTCTGGTTCGTGATCGAATCCGTAACGAGCTTCACGGTCCGCGCTGTCAGGAGGATTTCGCGCTGCTGGCGAGCTTCTGGTTCTTGTCGGTCAGAACCTTGATAAGACCATCGACGCCGCTCTGACTGATGGTTTCGCCAAATTCGCTCTTGTAGTTCTGCACCAGCCAGACGCCCAGGATATTGAGATCGTAGATCTTCCAGCCGTCGGCGGTCTTCTCGAGCCGATAGTCCAGTCCGATAGGATCGCCCTGCGAGGGCACGATCTGCGTGCGCACCACCACGTCATCGGCACTGTCCTGCCCCGGCGAGGGCCGCAGGCGTACCTTGTGATCGGTCACCTTGGACAGGGCGCCGCTGTAGGTGCGCATCAGCAGCATACGGAACTGCTCGGTGAGCGTGCGGCGCTGCTCGGTGGTGGCGCCGCGCCATGCGCGCCCAACGGCCAGGCGCGTCATTTTGTCAAAATCGACGTGCGGCAGAATCCGTTCGTTGACCAGTTTTTGCACGCGGTCGAAATCGCCCGCCTGAATCGCCTTGTCGCTGCGGAGCGCCTCCAGGACCTCCGTCGAGACGTTCAGGATCATCGTGTCCGGCGCAGCATTGGTCGCTGCCTCCGGTGCCGCAACGGCCGCGGAAGCGGTGCCCCATGCAAGCGCGGCCGTCAAAATGGCAGCAATTGCGCGCCCGCGCCCAGCGCGCGGCCACATGCGGGATCCGCCGAACCGTGAAAGCGAATTTTCCATTGCTTGCTCCTTTGCCATCTTCTCAACGTGCCGGGGCGGGGCGGCTCCTGCGGCTGTACTCCTGCCGCTGGCGCCGCCTCGGGCGACGGTGCCGGGGACCGGACCGCACCTCCAGCGGACGACGCGTCGGGGGCAGGACTGTCCGGGTCCTCCTCGTCGGGCAATGGCGGCGGGTTGCCGTCGTACACCCGACTGCGACGGCGCTGCAGGTAACCGTCTCGCACAAACTGGTAGGGATCCAGAGCGGCGTCCTCGACCAGGTTCGAGACGTCCAGGAGCTGCGCGCGGCGGTCGATGAAACGCCCAGTGTAGACAAAATAGGAGTCCTTGACCGGCTTGATGTAGGAAACCGGGTCGGTGAAATAGTCCGGTATCTCTCCCAGGGCATCGCGCACGCTGCTCGGTCCGAGGAAGGGAAGCACCACGTACGGGCCCGGCGACAGCCCCCATTTGCCCATGGTCAAGCCAAAGTCCTGCCTATTTCTCTCGCAGCCCAAGTACTTGGCGACGTCGAAGCAACCCGCGATGCCCACCGTCGTGTTGACCACCAGGCGACCGACGTCGCAGGCGGCAGCGCCCGGCTTGCCTTGCAGCGCCGCGTTGATGATGTTGCCGACCTCGCCAATGTTGGCAAACACGTTGCCGACGCATTCGCGCACCGGCTTGGGCACCACGTACGTGTAGCCCTTGGCTACCGGCTTCGCGACCGCCCGATCGAAAGTGTCGTTGAAGGCATACACCTGGCGGTTGACGCGCTCGAACGGATCCGCCGGATTGTTTCCCGCGTTGGGCGGCACGCTGGCGCATGCTCCCAGCAAGGCCAGCATGGCAATTGCGCAGAGTCGGCCGAGTCCGTACGCGCCACAGTTCACTTTTTGCCCGTCCCTTCCTTGGAGGGACTCTCGGCCGCCTTGCTGTACAGGAGTTGGCCGATAAGGTTCTCGAGGATCACGGCCGACTGGGCCATCTTGATGGTATCGCCGGACTGGAGGTTCTTGTCTTCCCCACCCGGGTCAAGCCCGAGATACTGATCGCCGAGCAGACCGGCCGTGAGGATCTTGGCGGAGGTGTCGGTTGGAAACGCATAGTGGCGCTCGATATCCATGGTGACCAGGCCCTGAAAAGTCTTGTTGTCGAACGAGATCGACGCGATCCGCCCGACGGCTACCCCAGCGCTTTTGACCGGCGCGCCGACCTTCAGTCCGCCCACATTGTCGAAGCGGGCCAACAGCGGATAGGTGGCGCCGAAGGAGAAGCTCGCGAGGTTCGCCGCCTTGAGCGCAAGAAACAAGACGGCGAGCATGCCCAGCAACACAAATGCGCCGACCAGGGTCTCAGTCTGCTTCTTCCCCATACGCGTTCCCTTTGTCGAATGAGCCCAAATTCTCAGGGCTTGCTGAACATCAGTGCCGTCAGGATGAAGTCCAGGAACAGCACGGACAACGACGAGACGACGACGGTTTGTGTGGTGGCCAGTGCCACGCCCTCGGGTGTGGCTTTCGATTCATAGCCGATATAGAGCGCGATGAAGGTGGTTGCGATGCCGAAGACAACGGTCTTGACCACGCCATTGCCAACGTCCTTGACCACGTCGACGCCATCCTGCATCTGGGACCAGAACTGCCCCTGATCGACGCCGATCATCATGACACCGACGACGTAGGCCGCCATCACGCCAACCATGGAAAAGATCGCACCCAGCAACGGCATCGAGATGATGCCCGCGACAAAGCGTGGCGCAAGCACGCGCACGCGCGGGTCGACCGCCATCATCTCCATCGCCGCCAGCTGCTCGCCCGCCTTCATCAAGCCGATCTCCGCGGTCAGCGAGGTCCCTGCCCGGCCCGCAAACAGCAGTGCCGTAAGAACCGGCCCAAGCTCGCGCACCAGCGACAAGGCAACGAGCACCCCCAGAGACTCGGCCTGCCCATAGCGGCTCAGAACGTTATACCCCTGCAGGGCAAGCACCAGGCCGACCGCCGCACCCGACGCGGCGATGATGCTCAGCGAACGATTGCCGATCGCCTGTACCTGCAAGATGGTCAGGTAAAACCGGCGCAGGCCGCTCGGCGTATTGCGCAAAAGATCGATGAAGAAGGCCGTGAAATGCCCGAGCGCGGCGACAATAACCAGCGCGCGGCGGCCGATGGCCGACGGAAAATCGGTGAGCGTCATGCCGCTACGCCCAGGTCCTGCGCGATCGGGGGGGCCGGATAGTCGAATCGGACCGGCCCATCGGGCTCACCGCGGATGAACTGGCGCACTTCCGGGTCCTCCGTGGCTTGCAGCTCCTGAGGCGTGCCGTGGGCAACCACGCGCCCGCCCGACAGCAGGTAGGTGTAGTCGCAAATCTGGAAGCACTCGTGGACGTCGTGTGAAACGATCAGCGAGGTGGCGCCGGTGGCGTCGTTCAGACGGCGAATCAGATTTGCCGTAATCCCGAGGGCTATCGGGTCGAGCCCAGTAAACGGCTC
>OKRD01000028.1 GCA_900290335.1 Burkholderiales bacterium
GAGGGCCGGAATGGGCAAGGGCTTGCTGGCCGATCCCGTATTCCGACAGGCCGTGCGCGAGGTCGACGAGTTGTTCGCCCGTCACGCAGGCTTTTCCCTGGAGGCCGAATTGGTAGGAGGCGGCGGCGAAGATCGCTACCAGCATGCCGAAATCGCCCAGCCGGCGCTGTTCGCCCTGCAGGTCGGCATCACCCGCATGCTGTGCCATCGGGGCCTCGTGCCCGCGGCGGTGGCGGGCCATAGCGTCGGCGAAGTGGCGGCCGCATGGGCCTCGGGCGCGCTCTCGCTTCCCGCAGCCGTCGAGGTGATCTTCCACCGCAGCAGGCTGCAGGGCACTACCAAGGGCAGGGGTGGCATGACGGCGGTGACCATTGGCGGCAAGGCCGCCCGCGAACTGCTGGAGGAGCTGACCCTGAGCAGTACCCTGGCGCTCGCCGCAGTAAACAGCAGCAAGGGCGTGACCATCGCGGGTAGCACTGAGGATCTGGAACGACTCGAGTCCGTGCTCACCGAGCGCGCAATTTTCTTTAGACGCCTGGACCTGGACTACCCCTTCCACAGCCCAGCAATGGACGCAATCGCTAGCAAGCTGCGCGAGGCGCTTGCCGACTTGCGGCCCGGCGATGACGCAGCCCCCTTCCACTCCACCGTTACCGGCGGACATCTGGCCGGCAAGGAACTGGACGTCAACTACTGGTGGCGCAACATTCGCCGCCCGGTGCTGTTTGAGCAGACCATCAAGGGCCTGATCGCCGACGGTATCAACATCTTCGTCGAGGTTGGCCCACACTCGCTGCTGCGCGGATACATCGGCGATTGCCTTGGCGACGCGGGCGCGAGCGGCCGGATCATCGCGACCGCCAAGCGCGGTGACGATTCGCCGCAGCGCATCTGGACAAGCGCGTGCCAGGCAATGATCGCCGGTGCAACGGTCAACTGGCAGCGATTGTTCCCTTGGCAGGGGCGTCACGTTCGATTGCCCAACTATCCATGGCAGCGGGAACGCTGCTGGCACCCGGTTACCCAAGAATCCCTTGGTCTGCTCTACCGAGCAAAGGTGCATCCGCTGCTGGGCTACCCGCTGCAGCAGCACGAGTTGACCTGGGAAAATGAGCTGGACACCTTGAGCCATCCGCTCCTGGCTGACCACGTAGTCGGCGAAGCGGCCGTTTTTCCCGGTTCGGGCTATAGCGAGCTGGCCCTGGCGGCTGCCTTTCGCTGGCACCCGGGCGAGTTCGCGGAAATCGAGGAGCTGGAGATTCGCGCCCCGCTGCTCCTTAGCAAGGAACGCACGCACAAGATGCGCCTCGCCATCGATCCCCAGGATGGAAGCTTTTCCGTGCGGACGCGGGAACTGCTCAGTGGAGACGCCTGGACGCTGCACGCCGTGGGTCGCATTCTGCGCGAGCCCGGACAAGTCCGCCTGCATCGTACGCTCGGTCCATTGCCGACGCGCCAGCCCGACTTCAACGGCCATAGCCACGAGGCCCTTGCGATCGCGGCGGGCCTGGGATACGGACCGGCATTTAAGGCCATCGAGCACGGCTGGGTGCAAGGGCAATCCGCTCTTGCGGTGTTTCAGATCCCCGAGGTCGTCGAAACCGAGCTCGACAAGCACCACCTGCACCCCGCGCTGCTGGACTGCGCCTTCCAGCTGATCATCCAGCTGCTCAAGGACCCGGCTACCGACGACGATGGCATCACCTTTGTGCCGATGCGTATAGGCCACATCACAATCCACAGTGGCAGGAGCAAGCCGCGGTTTGCCCGCGCAACGCTGCGGAGCCGCGCGCCCCACTCCGTCGTCGCCGAGTTTGCAATCTTCGATGAAGCACACGAACCGATCGCGATCGTCGAGCAGGCGCGCTTTCGCGGCATTCGCTTGCATAGAGGCGTGGCTGACCATCTTCGCTACCTCGAATACTGTGCCGTCCCGAGGCCGCTGCCCGCGGCATCGGGCGTCCCCGCCGGCTTGGCGATCGACCGCGTAAATGCCGTGATGGAAGAGCCCTTTCGGCGTACAGCGCTAGAGAGGACGCACCGCACCTATTGCGAAGAGATCGAACCGTTGCTCGATGAACTTTGCAGTCGCTTTACCGCAGAAGCGCTTCGTGTAATGGCGGACAAGGACGGCTGCATTGCCGATGGCGGGGCAAGTGTCGCCGGCGACGCCGTTCCCTATTTCCAGCATCTGCTTGCGCTAGCTGGCGAAGACGGCCTCGTGGACGCCGCCGGTGCCCGCTGGCCGCTACGGCCAACAGGCGAAGGCCAAGCCACCGCCCAGGACATATGGAACAGCCTGATCGCTGACTATCCGGATTACTTTGCGGTCATCCACGCGGTCGGACGCGTCGGCATGCACCTGCGCTCTTTGCTCGATGGCAGCCTTCCGTTCGACCGGGTCTGGCCCAACGACACTGCGTTGGCCACGCTGATGCGGCAAATCCTTGGCGCGGGAGCGAAAGTCCGCATCGGCAAGGCGCTGCACGAACTGCTCGCCTCTGCGTTGCGGGATCTTCCGGAGGGCAAGCGCGTGGCTGTCATCGAGCTCAGCGAAGAGTTGCCCCCGTTTGCCTCCAATCTTTGCGCTAACCTGGATTTTGACCGCGCTGATTACCTCTTTGCCAGCACGTCCGCAGCGACGATGGAGGAGGCGCGGCGAATCCAGGAACAGCATCCGGCGATCTTGCTGGCTGGCATCAAAAGCGGCGATATCGATGTCGAACCGGCTAGCGTCGCCGGCGCCCATTTCCAGCTCGCCATCGTCACGCTCAATTTCGTTTGCCTGCGAGACGCCACCCGCGTCCTGGACTATGCACGCTGCCGCCTGGCCCCTGGTGGCTCGATCATCGTCTTCGGACAGCACCCTTCCCGCTGGGTCGATTTCGTCTTTGGCCGCGATCCACAGTGGTGGTCCGCCTCGACCCAGGACGTTTTGCTTTCGCGCCAACGGCCGGTCGGATTCTGGCAGCAGCAGCTCGAACAGTTGGGCTTCGCGTCCATCCGGCTGCAAGAGTTTTCGCCAAACACGGGCTCGGGGCCCTACCTGCTGTTGGCCCGGCTCGCCGAGCCCGCACGGCTCCCTCTGCAAGCCCATCCTCCAAAGATACGCAACTGGCTGCTGCTCGCCGACGAGGATGGGCATTCGGCAACGGTAGCCATACATCTTGCCGACAGCCTGCTGGGGCACGGACATCGCGTGATCCGCGCGCGGCCAGGCGGCGCTGCGCAGATCGCAGCCTTGTTGCAGGATGCGATCGCCAGCCTAGGTGGTCTCGACGGCATCGTCCATCTGTCCGGCCTGTACCGGGACAATGCCGGCAGCGCCACTACCCTGCTCGACACGCAGGTGGACCGCTGCAAGACTGCGGCTGCGCTCGCGCAGGCTTGCGAGAGCACACAAACCAACACCACCTGCTGGCTGGTCACCGCCGGTGCGGCCACGCACCTGCTGCCCCCGCGCGCTCCGCAGGCTGCGATAGGCCAAGCTTCGGCTATCGCCGACGCAGCGCTCTGGGGCCTTGGCCGTACCCTGATGAATGAAGCCTGCGGCTATGCCGTGCGTCTCGTGGACCTGGAGAACGTTACCGACCTTGGTACTGCCGCAGTCGCGCTCGTCCGCGAACTGGAGAACCCAGATGAAGAGCAGGAGATTGCCCTTACGGCGGCAGGGGAGCGCTTCGCTACCCGCCTGCGATTTACCAGCCGCCCGGAGCCGCGCGGCGCCCTCGCACCGCGGCCGCAAGACTCCCCGTCGGTGCGTCTTGGCTTCGCCCTCCCCGGGCAATTGCGCAACCTGCGCTGGGAGGCCCATCCGCGCCGGAGCCCCGGCGAAGGCGAAGTCGAAATCCGGGTGCGGGCCACGGGGCTCAATTTCCGGGACGTGATGTACGCCCTGGGCCTGCTCTCCGACGAAGCCATCGAAGGCGGCTTCGCCGGCCCAAGCCTGGGACTCGAGTTTTCCGGCATCGTTCTCGAGGTCGGGCCAGAGGCGGCGGGTTTTGCTGTCGGCGACCACGTCGTCGGCTTCGGTCCGTCGAGTTTCGGGGACCGGGTGGTGACGCGGGCCAGCGCCCTATCCCACATACCCTCGGGAATGTCATTTGAAGCCGCCGCCACGATTCCCAGCACCTTCTTCACTGCCTATTACGCGCTGCACCACCTGGCACGGCTACAACCTGGCGAGAAGCTCCTGATTCACGGCGCAGCTGGCGGCGTCGGCATTGCAGCCATCCAGGTGGCGCAGTGGAGCGGTGCCGAGATCTATGCCACCGCGGGGTCGGACGAAAAACGCGATTTCCTGCGTCTGCTGGGCATCGAGCATGTGTTCGATTCGCGCACCCTGGCATTTGCCGATGAGATCCTTGCCGTCACCGACGGGCGCGGCGTCGACGTGGTACTCAACTCCCTGGCTGGTGAGGCCATCAACCGGAATCTGCAGTTGCTCAAGCCCTTTGGCCGCTTCCTCGAACTGGGCAAGCGCGACTTCTACGAGAACACCCGAATCGGCCTGCGCCCCTTCCGCAACAACGTCAGCTATTTCGGAATAGACGCCGATCAGTTGATGAACGAGCAACCGCAGCTAACCCAACGCCTGTTTGCCGAAGTGATGGGGCTTTTCGGGGAGGGCGTTCTCCATCCGCTCCCTTATCGCGCATTCGAAGCGCAGGACGTGGTCGACGCCTTCCGCTACATGCAGCAGGCCCGCCAGATCGGCAAGATCGTCGTCACGTACGCGGCCGGTGTTCCGGCACCCGCCACCGCTGCACGCGCCGAGCAACGGCGACTGGAAGTCGCTCCGGATGCCTCCTTCCTGATCACAGGCGGGCTCAGCGGCTTTGGATTGCGAAGCGCCCAATGGCTAGTCGAACGCGGTGCCCGGCACCTGGTGCTGATCAGCCGCAGCGGCCCGACCTCCGAGGAAGTACGAACGGCGGTCGCGGCGCTCGAGCGGCAGGGCGTGAGCGTCCTCGCGCGCGCCTGCGACGTCACCGACCGGGCAGCGCTAGGCGCGCTGCTCGAGGAAGTCGCCGCCACGCTGCCTCCTTTGCGGGGGGTCGTCCATGCGGCCGCGGTGATCGACGACAGCCTGATGCGTAACACGAGCGCAGAACAGATTTGCCGCGTTCTGGCGCCGAAGGTCCTCGGCGCCCTGCATCTGGACGAGCTCACGCGAGGGATGCCGCTGGACTTCTTTGTGCTCTATTCCTCGGCCACGACGCTGTTCGGCAACCCTGGTCAGGGTAGCTACGTTGCTGCCAATGCGACCCTTGAAGCACTGGCAAGAGGGCGGCGCGCGAGCGGCCTGCCTGCGACCTGCGTCCTATGGGGCGCCATCGGGGATGTTGGCTTCCTCGCCCGTAACCAGCAAATCAAAGACGCACTGCAGGCGCGCATGGGCGGTTCGGCGCTCGCATCCGCCGTCGCGCTCGAGGTCCTGGAGCAAATGCTGCTCGCGGATCGATCAGATCTGGGCGTGCTCGAGTTCGACTGGAGAGCCCTGACCCGCTCTCTACCGAGCGCCCCGTCGCCAAAGTTCTCCGATCTCGCCCACCGTGGCGAGGAGGGTGACGGCGAGGCTGAGGCCGAGAGCGCAGAGGATATCCGGCGCCTCGTCGCCGAGCTGTCGAACGTTGAACTTGCCACCACCTTCACCGAAATGCTCAAACAGGAAGTGGGGGAAATCCTGCGTGTCGCACCCGAGAAGATCGACGCCTCGCACTCGATCTACGATATGGGTCTAGACTCGCTCATGGGGGTCGAACTCGTCATTGCCCTGGAAGCGCGCTTTGGCATCCGCCTACCGGTCATGGCACTGAGCGAGAGCCCGACCATCGCCCGGCTCACCGAGAGGATCATCGCCCGCCTGCGCGGCGACGAGGCCGCCGAGTTGGCTGCCGGCCGCCCCGAAGAAATGCGCGCACAGATCCAGCAGATCGCCAGCCAGCACGCTGCCGAGGTCACGTCCGAAGTGGTCACGCGCATCACCGAAGAAATGCTCGCCGATAGCCCTAGGCAGAGCCAGCGCATGATTCGCTGAAATGACCCGCAAGGCACTGCCCGGCCTCAGCGCCCAGATCAAGGACAAGCTGATCCAGCAGGCCCTCGAACGCCGGGTACGCCAAGCCGGTCAGGCACCGATTGCGGTCAAGTCCAATCCTGCTGGTGCCAAGGCTGGTACCGAAATTCCCGAGCAATACTATCGATTCGATCTGCATCCGGGGTACCAACAGATTCGAATTATCAATGACGGCGCCGCCCGGCTGGAAATTGCCAGCCCATTCTTCAAGCTGCACGAAGGAAGGGCCGGAAGCACAACCCGGATTGGCGGCCGCGACTACCTGAACTTCGCCAGCTACAACTATCTTGGCCTATCCGGCAATCCCGAGATATCCGATGCAGCCAAGGCTGCCATCGACCGATACGGCACCTCCGTCTCCGCCAGCCGCCCGGTTTCCGGCGAGCGCCCCGTGCACCGCGAGCTTGAGCAGGCCATTGCCGATGCCTACGGCACCGAAGAGGCAATCGTCTTCGTGAGCGGCCATGCAACCAACGTCACCACCATAGGCTACCTGTTCGGCCCCCGCGACCTCGTCGCGCACGATGAACTGATCCACAACAGCGTGCTGCAGGGCATCCAACTGTCAGGAGCACGCCGCTTGCCTTTCCGCCACAACGACTGGGCGGCACTTGATGCCCTGCTGGCCGAGCAGCGACCGCAGTTCGAACGTGTACTGATCGTCATTGAGGGCATCTACAGCATGGACGGCGACTTTCCGGACCTGCCCCGCTTCATCGAGGTCAAGCGCCGGCACCGGGTTTTCCTCATGGTCGACGAGGCCCATTCCTTTGGCGTCATGGGCAATACGGGTCTGGGCATTCGCGAGCATTTTGGCCTGGCCGGCGCAGATGTCGACATCTGGATGGGCACCTTGAGCAAGGCGCTCGCGGGCTGCGGCGGCTATATCGCCGGCGAGGCCGCGCTCGTGGAACACCTCAAGTTTCTCGCTCCGGGCTTTCTGTACAGCGTCGGTATGTCCCCCCCTCTTGCGGCCGCGGCGCTGGCCGCGCTGCGCTGCCTGCGCAGGGAGCCCGCGCGCGTGCTCGCTTTGCAGGCGCGAGGCGCGCAGTTTCTCGAGCAAGCCAAGGCCGCGGGCATCGACACCGGTACCAGCGCCGGCATTGCCGTCATACCGACCATCGTCGGCAGCTCCATCAAGGCCGCTCGTCTTGCAAGCGCGCTCTTCGAGCGCGGCATCAACGTCCAGCCGATCCTGTATCCCGCGGTGCCCGAGAAATCTGCCCGGTTGCGGTTTTTCGTTTCCAGCGAACACACGGAAGAGCAGATCGAAGGCGCGGTTCGCGCACTGAGCAAGCTCGTGAACGTATAGATACGCATGCTGGTCGTCGGACAGGGTTTGATCTACGTCGCAGCCCTGTTGTTTTCCGCGCTGTCGTTGGCAGCGGCGATTGCCTATCGAAAGTAACCGGCAACTACACGGCGTTCTTGTTCCGGATTTCGTGATCGCATAGGGGAGAGCGCAGCGCGTTATCCGCGGACAGCGTCTTCCACTTGCGTGGCGTGAGTTCGTCGACCCGGCTGGCCGGGTGCTGGCTGACGCGCTGCAGGACATCGACAAGGTTGTCGCACGCATCAATGTCGTGCAGCTTGCAGGTGGTGAGCACGCTTTGCACCATGCCCACGCGCCGGGCGCCCAACTCGGTCCAGCAAAACATCCAGTTCTTGCGACCTAACGGGATGGCCCTAAACGCCCGCTCCAGGTGATTGGTGTCGCTAGCCACGTCAGGGTCGTCCAGGAACACCTGCAAGCCATCACGACGTTCGCGCACGTAGGCCAGCGCCTTGATCAGCGGATTG
>OKRD01000010.1 GCA_900290335.1 Burkholderiales bacterium
GGAGCGCAAGCACTTCGTGCAGTTGCTCGGGCACCCCAAATCGCAGGAGCGGATGATGGGGCTGCTGCAGACCGGCAAGCCGGTGCGCAACTAGTCAATCTACGAAGAGCAAACCGAGGAGTTTCGCATGAGCCGTCAAGTTCAGGATGCTTATATCGTTGCCGCGACGCGCACGCCCGTGGGAAAGGCGCCCAGGGGGAGCCTGCGCAACACCCGTCCCGACGACCTGCTCGTTGCCGCGATTCAGGGTGCCCTGGCGGCCGTGCCGGAGCTTGACCCGGCCGCCATCGAGGACGCCATCATCGGCTGTGCCATGCCGGAGGCCGAGCAGGGCAACAACTTCGCGCGCACCGCGGTGCTGTATGCGGGCCTGCCCGATTCCGTCGGCGGTTGCACGGTCAACCGGTTTTGCTCCTCGGGCCTGAATGCGGTCGTCATGGCGGCCGATCGCATTCGCGTCGGCGAGGCCGACGTCATGCTCGCCGGCGGCGCCGAGTCGATGAGCATGGTACCGATGGGCGGCAACAAGGTCTCGTTCAATCCGCGCCTGTTCGAATCCAATGAACACCTGGGCATCGCCTATGGCATGGGGTTGACCGCCGAGAAGGTGGCGGCGCAGTGGAAGGTTGCCCGGGAGGCGCAGGACCAGTTCGCCCTCGCCTCGCACCAGCGGGCCATCGCGGCGCAGCGCGACGGCGAGTTCCGCGACGAGATCACGCCCTTCGAGATCGTCGAGCGGGTGCCCAATCTGGCCAGCCGCGAGATCGACCTTCGGCGCCGACGCATGGAGCTCGATGAAGGCCCGCGCGCCGATACCAGCCTCGAGGCACTGGCTAAGCTCAAGCCGGTGTTCGCGCTCAAGGGCAGCGTGACCGCCGGCAACAGCTCGCAGACCTCCGACGGCGCTGGCGCGCTGATCCTGGTGAGCGAGGCGGCGTTGCGCCGTTTTCACCTCACGCCGCTGGCCCGCTTCGTTGCCTTCTCGGTTCGCGGAGTTCCTCCGGAAATCATGGGGATCGGTCCCAAGGAAGCCATTCCCGCGGCGCTGCGCACGGCCGGACTGCAGCAGGAGGATCTTGACTGGATCGAGCTCAACGAAGCTTTCGCGGCGCAGTCCCTGGCCGTGATCGAGTCGTTGGGCCTAGACCGCGCCAAGGTCAATCCGCTGGGCGGGGCGATCGCGCTGGGCCACCCCTTGGGAGCCACCGGTGCCATCCGGGCGGCGACGGTCGTGCACGGGATGCGCCGGCGCTCGCTGCGCTACGGCATGGTCACCATGTGCGTCGGGACCGGCATGGGAGCGGCCGGCATTTTCGAGCGGGTCTGAATGCGATCAAATCAGGCGCCTGCCTGGGTGCGGCGCAGCGTTTTGCGGGAGTCAAAATGACCATACGCGTGCAGGTCCAAGATGGCATCACCCGTATCGAGCTCGCGCGCCCGGAGCGCAAGAACGCCATTACCGCCGAGATGTACGGGCAGCTGGCCGACGCGCTGGCGGCCGCAGCGCGCGACGACGCGGTGCACGCTGTCGTCGTGCACGGGTCCCCGACGGTGTTTTGCGCCGGCAACGACATCCACGATTTCCTGGAGCGGCCGCCGGTGTCGGGACAGTCCCCTTCGGTCCGGTTCATGCGGGCGCTGGCCGACCAGGAAAAGCCCGTCATTGCCGCGGTCAACGGTGCGGCCGTGGGCATTGGCACCACGATGCTGATGCACTGCGATCTGGTGTACTGCGCCGACGATGCCATGTTCTCCATGCCCTTCGTGAGCCTGGGACTTTGTCCCGAATTCGCCTCCTCGATGCTGGTGCCGCTGTCCGCGGGATACCACAAGGCGGCCGAGAAGCTGCTCTTTGGCGAACCGATCTCCGCCGAGGAGGCGCTGGAAATGAGGATCGTGAACCGGCTCGTGCCGCCCGGGGAGGTGCTCGAGTACGCGATGCACCAGGCGCGCCGCTTCCGCGCACTGCCGCCGGTGGCCTTGCGCGAAACCAAGCGACTGCTCAAGGCAGGACAGCGCGCGGCCGTGCACCTTGCGATGGAAAGCGAGCTGGTGACCTTCAGCCGCCTGCTCGGCAGCCCCGAGTCACACGAGGCTCTGAGCGCCTTTCTGGAGCGGCGCAAGCCCGACTTTGCGCGCGCGCAGTCGGGCGCAGTGAACTCGACTTCGACCAAGGAGTGACGATGTCAGCGCTGCGCGGCAAGACCATATTTATCTCGGGCGCCTCGCGCGGAATCGGCCTGGAGATCGCCAAGCACGCCTCGCGCGCCGGCGCCAACCTGGTGATTGCCGCCAAGACCGCCGAGCCCAATCCCAAGCTCCCCGGAACGATCTACTCGGCCGCGGCCGAGATCGAGGCCCAGGGCGGCGCCTGCCTGCCCCTGCAGGTGGACATCCGCGACGAGCAGCAGGTGCTCGCCGCCGTTGCGCAGGCCGTGGACCGCTTTGGCGGCATCGATGTGCTGGTTAACAACGCCAGCGCGATTAACTTGACCCCGACGGAGGCGACGCCGATGAAGCGATTCGATCTGATGTTCGGAGTCAACGTTCGGGGCACTTTCCTGTGCACCCAGGCCTGCCTGCCGCAACTCAAGCGCTCGGCGCAGGGCAAACGCAACCCGCACGTTCTAACCTTGTCGCCACCGCTCCATATGGAGGCGCGCTGGTTTGCGCCGCACGTGGCCTATACGATGGCCAAGTACGGTATGAGCATGTGCGTGCTCGGGCACGCGGAGGAACTCCGCCCGCACGGCATAGCGGTCAACGCCTTGTGGCCTCGGACCGTCATCCAGACCGCGGCGCTGCAGATGATTCCGGGCATCCGTCCCGAGAACTGCCGTTCGCCGCAGATCATGGCGGAGGCGGCGATCGCTATCCTGGAGCGCGATGCGACCACCACGACGGGGAACTTCTTTGTCGACGACGAGGTCCTGGCTGCCGCCGGCGTGCGCGACTTCGACCGTTACTCGGTGGTACCCGGCAGCCGCGAACTGCTGCCAGATTTCTTCCTCTGAGCCCGCGCGCGAAGCGGGGCGGCCACCGCCCCGGTTTTCACTGGGTGCGAGGCGCTCCCGGCAACTCGCCGCAGACGCGCGTCTTCGTCTCGCGGATCGCGTCGATGAGGAAATCCGCGTCGTAGGCCTTGAGCAGGTGGCGCTGCTGCGTTTCCAGGTAGCGGCGCAGGCGATCGCCTTCCGCGGCAATTGCCTGCAGCTCCGCGTAGGTCTGTTCGTCCCAGTGCCAGCAAAGCCCAAGTTCGCTGAACGCGGCGTTGAACGCGTTGCGGTCGAACTCGACCCGGTCGGCTGCCGGATGACTGCTGGAGTTCTCGTTGCGCATGGCACCTCCTGGCGAAATTTCTTGCGGCAACCCGCCGTGCACCCGACACGGTGAGCCGATGAAGACCGAGACTACGCCGGCCGATCAATAAAAAACAGTTAAAGTTATTGATTAGTACGATAATGAAAAGCGTATGCATAGCCGCCGCCCAAGATGAGGCACGCCACCCAGCGCCAGCTGCGGGCCTTTGAGGCCGTCGCGCGCCATCTGAGCTTCTCCCGTGCTGCGGAGGAACTGCACCTGAGCCAACCGGCCGTCTCCACGCTGGTCAAGCAGCTCGAGGGCCACGCGGGACTGGCGCTCTTTGAACAGCTCGGCAAGAAGATCTACCTGACCGCGGCGGGTACCGAGATGCTGCGCCATGCCCGGGCGATCATTGCCCAGCTGCGCGAGGCCGAGGACGACATGGCCCAGCTCAAGGGCATTTCCGGGGGCACGCTCAACGTTGCCGTCATCAGCGCCGGCGACTACTTCTTTCCCCGCCTGCTTGCGGAATTCCTGCGGCGCAACGCCGGTGTGACCGTCAATCTGGCGGTGTACAACCGCGCCGAACTGCTGCACCAGCTGGCCAGCAACCTGACCGACCTGGCAGTCATGGTGCGCCCGCCCGAGGAAATCGACACCCTCAACGAATCGTTCGCGCCGCACCCCTACGTGATCGTCGCCGCGCCGGAGCACGCGCTCGCGCGCCAGCGGCGCATTGCCCTGTCCACCCTGGCGCAGGAGCCCTTCGTGATGCGCGAGCGCGGTTCCGATACCTGGAACTCCATGCGCGAGGCCTTTGGCCGCAACTTTGCTCGGCTGCGCATCGCCATGGAAATCAAGAGTACCGAGACCATCAAGCAGGCGGTCATTGCCGGCATGGGAATCGCATTTCTTTCGGCGCACACGATCGGCATGGAGCGGCGTCTGGGGCAGCTCGTGGTGCTCGACGTGGTGGGCTTCCCGGTGTGGTTTGACTGGTTCGTGGTGCATCGGCGCAACAAGCGACTGCCCGCGGTTGCGCGGGCGTTCAAGGATTTCCTGCGCAGCGACGGGGCCCGCCTGATCGAGCAGCTCTTCCGTGCCTCGGACGCATTGCCCGTGTCCCCGGCGCCGCGCAAGTCGGCCCGCGCGCATTCCAGAAAGCCGGCCGGCACGCACTGAGCGGACGGCGCGCGCTGCGCTAGCCCGTCTTTCTCAACTCGAGGGGTAGGCGAGGCGTATGGTATTGATTTTCTTACGCTG
>OKRD01000041.1 GCA_900290335.1 Burkholderiales bacterium
GAGTTGGCCTGAAACTGTCGCATCATGGTGTTGCCTGCCCTTTCGAACGAGCTTCTCGTCAAAATTGCCCGACCGGCGCTCGCCGGTCGATTCTCGCGCTCCCGGATTCCGGGTTCGCGATACGCCTCACCTTCGTCGCGCGGACGATCGTCAATCAACCGCTAGCGCCAGCCCTGACGCCTTCATCGACACGCGCCACTTGCATGCTAGCACCGCGACCCGCCGACGTCGGGCAGCACGATCTGCAGAAAAGAAGGTCCAATGTCGGGGATGCAGGTTTCACCGCTGACCGATCGGCTGCACGTCGCGGCGCTGCGAACCGATGAACAGCTGCCGCGGCCGGCCGATCTTGTATTCGGGATCGGAAATCATCTCGTTGAGCTGCGCAATCCATCCCACCGTTCGGGCCAGGGCAAAGATGGCCGTGAACAGCGTCACCGGAATGCCGATCGCCTTTTGCACGATCCCGGAATAAAAATCGACGTTGGGATAGAGCTTGCGGCTGACGAAGTACTCGTCCTCGAGCGCGATCTTCTCCAGCGCCATCGCCAGCTTGAACAGCGGATCCTCGTGCAAGCCGAGCTCGCTGAGGACCTCGTGGCAGGTTTCGCGCATGAGGCGGGCGCGCGGGTCGTAGTTCTTGTAGACGCGGTGACCAAACCCCATCAGGCGCACATTGGAATTCTTGTCCTTGACCTGGGCGATGAATTCCCCGATCTTGGCGACCCCGCCTTGGCGCTGGACCTCGAAGAGCATGTTCAACGCCGCCTCATTGGCGCCACCGTGGGCCGGCCCCCAGAGGCAGGCGACCCCGGCCGCAATCGCGGCAAAGGGATTGGTTCCGGAGGACGCACACATGCGCACGGTCGATGTGGAGGCGTTTTGCTCATGATCGGCATGCAGGATCAAAATCCGGTCGAGCGCGCGGGCCAGCACCGCGTTGAACTTGTAATCCTCGCAAGGCGTGGCAAACATCATGCGCATGAGATTGCCGGCATACGACAGGTCGTTGCGCGGGTACATGTACGGCTGCCCGATGGTGTACTTGTACGCCATGGCGACCAGGGTTGGCATCTTCGCGATCAGGCGGATTGCCGAAATCTGCCGCTGCGCCGGGTCGTTGAGATTCATCGAGTCGGGGTAAAACGCCGACAGGGCGCCGACCAGGCCGGTCATGACCGCCATCGGGTGCGCATCGCGCCGAAAGCCACGCAGGAAGAACTGCATCTGCTCGTGCGCCATCGTGTGATGGGTGACGGCGGAAACGAAGGTATTGCGCTGCTTCTCGTTCGGCAGCTCGCCGTAGAGGATGAGGTGGCAGACCTCGAGAAAATCGCACTGCGTCGCCAGCTGCTCGATCGGGTACCCGCGGTAGAGCAGTTCCCCCTTGTCGCCATCGATGTAGGTGATGCTCGAGTTGCACGATGCGGTCGACAGAAAACCGGGGTCATAGGTGAACTTGCCGGTGCGCGCATAGAGCGCGCGTATGTCGATTACATCCGGGCCGATCGTCCCCTGGTAGAGCGGCAGTTCGAGGGACGGCGTGCCATCGCTGAAGCTCAGCGTGGCCGTGTGGGTCGACGATGTCAGTGCCATTTCAATTTCCTCGAGGTACAAACCACATCAGCGAAGCGATCCGGGCGGTGCGAACCGATCTTGGAGCGTTAGGCCGCGCGCAACCGCGCCAGCAGCTCATGCACCGGCGCACGGTCCAGCGCTCCTTGCGGCTCGACGCGCCCCAGCACCAGGTCCAGCAGCTGGCCGTCCGGCAGCTCCAGCAGCCCCGCCAGCGCGTCCACCGCGCTCGGCCCGAGGGAGGCCGCATGCCTTTCCAGGAAGCGGCCCAGCAGCAGATCGTTTTCGAGCATGCCGCGGCGGGCGCGCCAGCGCAGGCGACGCAATTCGACGCTGGCGTCGCAATCCGGGTCCACGGGAGCCGCGACGGCGCCGCGGGGAAATTCGAGGGCGGCCATCATCAGATCTCCCGCCGCACCATCATTTCCTTGATCTTGCCGATCGCCCGAGTGGGATTGAGCCCCTTGGGGCAGACATCGACACAGTTCATGATCGTATGGCAGCGGAATAGCCGGTACGGGTCCATGAGATTGTCGAGCCGCTCGGTGCCCGCCTGGTCG
>OKRD01000112.1 GCA_900290335.1 Burkholderiales bacterium
AATCGCAACACGCGTTCACCGAATTGAACGGGAAGCCCAGAGGAACACGAAAATGCATTCCCTGCTTGCTGCGATCAACCTGACGGCCCTTTGCGGTTCGCTGCTGATGGCGACCAGCCTCAGTTGGTGCGCAGCCCGACCGAAAAGCTGTAAGTCCGGCGCCGGACGCCGGCCGGTCGATGGTTACGATGCAAACGAGCGACGAAACGTTGCTCGCGAGTACCGATAACGTCGACCGCACAGGTTCGGAGAACATCCCCCGTTTTACAGCGGCGGCTACCCCGGCGGCCGCTAGCGGACCAGCCTGGCAATCGGTAGGCAAATTTCCGCCAGACCTTGACCGCGGTTCGAATCCCAGAATGCGGCTTCTGCTTCGATGGACAATGGAATCGGCGAGTCGAATCCCTCCCCCTGCGCCACGGTAGGTCTACAACACCATTGAGGGGTCGCAGTTCTCAGATCATCCAAAGCGGCAAGCGCAAGCGCGCATTGCGGGCAAATCGCTGCTTGGACGCTTGCGCAATGCGCATTCTTTGCCTTGCGTCGAAGGTAAATGCCTGCGCAACCCGCATCGATGGGACGGCAGCCCTGGCCGTTGTGCCACGGCGACTTCGGCCGGGGCGCCTTGTCCGCCTCGTGGAATTGACTATGACGTAATGAACGCGTTCTGAAGTTTGATTGTCAAGTACTCTACTCTTGTACCACCGGCAACGTGGTTGAGTTGGTCGAAGGACAGCTCTTGAATTTCGGTCTCCGCATCGATTTTCGTTTGCCGCGAGTTGGCGCGCGTGTTGTCCATCTGCTTTTTATCCATGGTGTGCCTCGCAATAAGGGTTGTTTCGGGGGTTCATGGAGCCAGCCCGGTGGCCGGAATCCATGTTTCGTACTGTGCGGCAACATGGGGCAAGGCGATAGTTTCCTTAGTCACATTACGACTGCGCTGGGTCCGGATCGCAGCCAACGAAATTGGCAGATCAGCAATTCCATCGGTTCTATGTGGTGGGGGCAGCAGCGGGACGCTACGGCCCATTGACGAGGTTCGGCTGGCATTTGCTGCCTCTACCGGGCGTACCATGCAAAGCTATTGCATTTGGCCGCGCGCACAAGTTTGCAAAGGACGATCCTCGGTCCGTCTCGCCGCCAGCACGGGGCGAACAGCTGCGCACGCAGTCAGGCTGCGAACCTATAGCCGTGCTCTTCGAACTCCTCGAGCAGGTCCAGCTCTTCTTCGCGTGCCTGGCCCGGGCCGTGGTTCTCGGAGCCTAGTCGTCGAAAACGGTACAGGTCGTTCGTGACGCAGATGGGCTCGAGCCACTCGCCGGCAAAACTGTGCCGGCCTGGCACCACGATGTACCCGGTTGGCATCACTTCGATGATCTCCACCTTCCAGTTCTTCCGGTAAAAGAGCGTCTGGCCAAGCTGGAAGCGCGTGCGCGCCCTCTTCAGCAGGAACCTGTTGCTTTGTCGCGCCCACTCCGCCGCGTCCAGGTCCCGCTGACGCTGCCGGGGAAGCCGCATATCTCCGTCCATGATTGCTCTCCTGAAAGCTGCTGCTGAGGTGGGGCAAGTTACCTGCCAGGTGGGAATCGAAACTCCGCTATTGGTTACTGGGACTACGGTAGGAAGTGTGTCCGGCGCCGGCAATTTGCATAAGTGCCGAACGTCACTGCAGGCGCACCGGCAGTGAGAACGGCGGGCCGCGGCCGCTTCGGCGCAGGTCCCCCTAGGCTCCTGCTCCGGGCCTCAGGTATGGGACTCGGGCCGCACTGCGAGGACTGGGCGCGACGGATCGTCTCGTTGCGCCGTGGCGCGCGAGCTTTGATGACTTAGGTCACTTCGATGTTCGCTTGGCGCGCCCGACATGTCTTTTGTCACTACCCGGGCGGCCCCGCGCCGCGCAATATGGCATCAACGCAATCGCAACACGCGTTCACCGAATTGAACGGGAAGCCCAGAGGAACACGAAAATGCATTCCCTTCTTGCTGCGATCAACCTGACGGCCCTTTGCGGTTCGCTGCTGATGGCGACCAGCCTCAGTTGGTGCGCAGCCCGACCGAAAAGCTGTAAGCCCGGCGCCGGTCGCCGGCCGGTCGATGGTTACGATGCAAACGAGCGACGAAACGTTGCTCGCGAGTACCGATAACGTCGACCGCACAGATTCGGAGAGCACCCGCAGTTCGCGGGGACGCTTGCCAGATGCGCCCCGACCCTGCCGGAAGAAAATTTCCTGCAAAGTGAGATCGCTTCACGCCGTCCGTCCGGCACCAGCCGCGCTCGGCGCGATACGCGGGGCTGCTCCTGCATCGTTGGATTCACCGGGCCCGCTTGCTCGCGGATGCAGGGTGTACGGCCAGCGCCCCGCTACCGCAATCCTTGCGAGCCTAGATCCATGCTCGAATCCTATACGAGCGGGCAACTCGAGCCCGATGCTGCTGGGAAGCGAAAGCGCGTTCGTGAGTTCTGGATTAGCTCGCGGCACGATGCGCTCGCAACGATGGACGGGTTGGACCGGTCTGCCCCTGGCAACCGATCTCGATGCAACCGTGGACGTGGTGTACACGTTTGCAAGAATCGCCCGGCGAGCCGCCTCGTATGCGCAGCGGATTGTTAGACGAAGTGTGCAAGCGATTATCGAGTCTCCCTGTATGGACCAGCATTCGGCAAGGATGGCAACACCATTGGCGGTAGTGATGCGCGGCCGTTTTGTTCGTGCGAAAGCGATTGCGAGGAAGGGCGTCGAGAAGTCTGCAGAATATTCACGTTGATCTAGACGCACTCCAAAAGTTGTGTCGCAATTCGTCCGCAACGTTTTGCTCAAACCGAGCTTGCATCGGCGAGCAAGCGAACACCAAAGACGGAGGCGACCCATGCGAACTCACACTCTTGCAGGTTTGGCCGTGGTGCTCTTGCTCGGCGCGGGTGTACCAGCGGCCAGGGCGGTTGACGGATGTCTGGTGCTGCTGTGCCTCGCGGGCAACTGGAGCGCGATCCCGCAGTGCGTGCCGCCCGTCGAGGAACTCTTCCACGACCTTGCGCTGGGCGCGAGCTTTCCCTCCTGCGCCTTTGCCTCGGCGCCGAGCCTTTCGACTGCCACGCCCCCGGCGGCATCGGCACAGGCCGCTGCGGCCGGCGCCTGGGCGCCGGGAGCGTCTTTGGCCACCAATGAATGGATCAGTGCCCAAACGTGCCCGCCACCGCTCGCAAATCGGTGGGGGACCTTCTTCTCCTGCTCCGAGTACGCCGGCCTGATCCGGGTCGTCGTCAACGGCGAGCCCTGGTCACAGGTCCTTTGGAGCGGGACCGGAGCGAGCCTCACGTGCTATTGGCCGGCGGCGCAAGCGGCGCTGGGCCCCGGCGGCACGGCCTGCAGCCAGTTGCTGGCTCCGGGCAATACCACAGCGGGCGTGGCGAGCGCGAGCGGGAACTAGCTCATGGACTTCGACGCGACCGCGTATCGCTGCGCGCCGTATGTCGCCGCCGCGACCGCGCGCGCGCTGGTGCGCGCGGAGAGCGATATGCAGCCGTGGGCGATCCATGTCAGCGGCGCTCGCCTGGATCGCCAGCCACGCACGCAGGCCGAGGCCATCGTCACCGCGGCGGCGCTGCGCGCGGCCGGGTGGGATTTCGATGCGGGCCTGGCGCAGATCAACGTGCGCAACATCGACCGCCTGGGCGTACCGCTCGAGCGGGTGTTTGATCCGTGCACGAACCTGGGCCTGATGCAGCGCATCCTGGGCGAGTGTTATTGGCGCGCGCGGCAGAGCGATTGCTGCGAGCAGCGCGCGCTGCGCGAAGCACTGTCTTGCTACAACGCCGGGAGCCTGCGCGAGGGCCTTCGAAACGGTTACGTCGCGCGCGTCGTGCACGCGGCAGGGATCGAGACGTCGCGTCTGCGCGGCGAGATTCGCCAGAGCACGGTTTTCTTCGCAGGTCGTCAAATCATCCAGGAGGGGAGTAAGAAATGAAGCCAACTGCTTGTGTCGTACCGGCCATCGCCTGCGCCGCCGCATTGTGCTTTGCCGGGCCGGCAATTGCCCAGGCCGGGCCGCCCGCGCAGATCGCAACCACGCTGACGAACATTTCGACCTGGCTCACCTCGATCGGCATCGTGATCATCACGATCGCGGTGATGTGGGCCGGGTACAAGATGGCCTTTGCCGGGGCGCGTTTCATGGACATCAGCAACATCTTCATCGGTGCCGCCATCTCCGGCGCTGCCGGGGTGATCGCGGGCTGGTTCTTCGGCTGACGGACATGCTGGAAGATCGGGTCGCTGCCGAGCCCATCTACAAGGGCGCAACGCGGCCGCCGACGATATTCGGCGTGCCGCTGATGCCGTTGCTGCTGGTCGCGGGCGGCGGATTTCTTGCCGGGATGTACTTGTTGGTCTACGCAACCATCGCCTGGGCCGCCCTGGTGGCGGGCGCGGTATTCCCTCTCTTGCTGTGGATGCGCATGGTCACGAAGAGGGACGACCAGCGGCTGGGCCAGATCCTCTTGACGATACGGCTCGCGCTGGCCTGCCCGAACCGCCACTTCTGGCAGTGCCGCTCGTATTCGTCTCTCGTGTACCGGGGAAGCCGCGATGCGTGGCGACGCTAGGGGCGTAGGCGCCAGGGCGGATGGCAGGCGGCAGGATGGCCGGCCGCGGTTTTGGTCGGCCGCGCAGACCGAGACGCCACTTGCCGCGTTCATTCCGTGGTCCTCGCTCATTGACGAGCGCACGGTGCTCACGCGCGGGGGCGACTATGTGCGCGTCTGGCGGCTCGAAGGGCTGGCCTTCGAGACCGCCGGGGTGAAGTACATCGCGGACTGCCACGAGTCGGCATGCAACGTAATCCGCACGCTAGGGGGCGGGAACTTCGCGCTCTGGAGCCATGTCGCGCACCGGCGGGTAGTGGAGTCCTTGCCGGCCCCAAGCGATCCGCCTTTTGCGGCGGAACTCGATCGCGAGTACCAGGCCCGCCTCAGTGTCAAGCCCATGATGGCCATGGAGCTCTACTTGACGCTGCTCTACCGCCCGTTCACCGGCAAGGCCGTCCGCGCATTCTCGAGCCGGCGCAAGTCGATCGAGCAGGTGCGCCGTGCGCAGGAGACCGCGCTTGCCGAGCTCGACGAGAAGGGCGCGATCCTCGCTGGGGGCTTGCGCGAATTCGGGCCTTCGCAGCTTGCGTCCTACGACCACGATGGCGTGCGCCATTCGGAGCTCGCCGAGTTCCTGCGCTTCCTGGTCACCGGGCACTGGCGGCGCCTGCCGCAGCTGGCGGGGCCGCTGTACCGGCACCTGGCGGGTGCGCGCGTCTTCTTCGGCGGCGCCAACGTCGAGGTATGGGATGGCCAGCAGAGGCGCTACGGCACGCTGGTGGACATCCTTGAATACCCGCCCAATGCGCAACCGGGGACGCTCGACTGCCTGCTATACCAGGACGTCGAGTTCCTGCAGACGCAAAGCTTCGCGATGCTGGGCAAGCGCGACGCGCTGGCGGCGCTGCAAAGGCAGCAAAAACAGCTGTTTTCCTCCGAGGATCTGGCGGTGTCGCAGGTCGAGCAGATGACCCAGGCCCTGGACGAGGTCGCCGACGGGGCGCTCACCGTGGGCGAGTACCACTACTCGCTGCTGGTGTGGGGCGAGGACATCCGCGACGCGGCGCGGCGCGCCGCATCATTGACCGGGGCGCTCTCGGAGCAGGCCGCCGTGCAGCTCGCCCCGGTCGACCTGGTACCGGACGGCGCCTATTTCGCGCAGTGGCCGGGCAATTTTCAGTGGCGCGCGCGCGAGGCAAAGCTCACCAGCCGCGCATTTTCCGCCCTGTCGTGCAACCACTCCTTTGCCCAGGGCAAGCGGGAGGGCAACCCCTGGGGGCCGGCATTGACGCTGCTGCGCACCCCCAGCGGGGTGCCGTTTTTCCTGAACCTGCATGCAAGTCCCGATGGGGAGGATTCGGCCGACAAGAAGCTCCCCGGCAACACGTTCCTGCTCGGCTCGACTGGCTCGGGCAAGACGACGCTCGAACTCTTCTTGCTGGCGCAGATGCGCCGCTTCTCGCCGGCCCCGCGCATGGTGCTCTTCGACGTGGACCGGGGATCGGAGATCTTCATCCGCGCGCTGCGCGGCAGGTACCTGACACTGCCCATAGGAAAGCCGACAGGCTTAAATCCCTTTCAGCAGCCTTCGACGGAAAGGTGGCTCCGGCTCTGGGAGGAACTCGTGAAGTTCTGCGTGCGCAACGAGGCCATGCCCCTGATGCCTAAGGACGAGGCGGCCATCAGCGCTGCGGTGCGCGCAACTAGCGCGTTGGATGCCCGGTACCGGCGCCTGTCGGCCGTGCGCCAGAGCTTGCCCAAGGATTCCGAGAATTCCCTGTACCACCGCCTGGGCAGATGGTGCCGGGGCGGCCCCATGGGGTGGGTGTTCGACGAGGCGCCAGACACCCTGGCGGGAATCGGGCAACTGCCGGCCGTGGCCTTCGACTACACCGAGTTCGTCAACGAGCCGCAGATCCGCACGCCCATCATGATGTACCTGCTGGAGGTGGTGGAGAGCCTCATCGACGGCAGCCGCTTCGTGTACTCGATCGCCGAGTGCTGGAAGGCGCTCGATGACCCGGTCTTCGTGCCGTTCATCAAGTACAAGCAAAAGACCATCCGCAAGCAAAACGGCATCGGGATCTTCGACACGCAGTCGCCCGACGACGCGCTGCGCTCTCCCATTGCGCGGGCCATGGTCGAGCAGTGCGTGACCAAGATCTGCCTGCCCAATGCCGATGCCGTGGCCTCGGACTACGTCGAGGGCTTCGGCCTGACGATGGACGAGTACGAGATCGTCAAGGGACTGGGGCACGGCGCGGTACGACGCTTTCTCGTCAAGCAGAACAGCCGCAGCGCGATCGCGCAGTTGGACCTCTCCGGGATGGATGACGCTCTTCTTGCGCTCTCGGGCACGACCGACAACGTGCTGCTGCTGGACGAGATCCGCGCGAGCGTCGGGGACGACCCGGATGCGTGGCTGCCGCTTCTGCGGCAAGCCGCGCGCGCGCGCCGCGAGGCGCTGAAAGGGAGAAGGGCGTGAACAGCCAGGTGACGCTGCTTGCCTTCGGGCAGCTCTTCGATGCGCTGCTCAACCAGTACGTGGTCAACGCGCTGGGCGTCCTCATCGCGTGGCTGGTGCCCATCGCGGTCACGCTGGTGACGATCTGGGTGCTGCTGTACGGCTACGCGACCGTGCGCAACGAGACGGGCGACAGCATCGCCACCTTCGCGGGCAAGGCCCTGAAGATCGCGGTCATCCTTGCCGTTGCCCTTACCTCCAATCTCTACATGAGCTGGGTCGTGGGCGGCGCGTACGACCTGATGAACTCCCTGGCGGGCATGTTCCTGCAGGCCGGAGGCCTCCCTGCGACCACGGTGACCTCCGTCTGGACCTTGATCGACCAGTACGACGCGCAGGTCGAGACGGTCGTCGTGACGCTCGGCAGGGACGCGTTGCAGGTGGCTCCCCCCTTTGTGAACTTCCCGAACCTATTTGCGATCGTCCTTATCTCCCTGGGAGGGTGTTTCTTCGAAGTGTGCCTGCTGGCGGTGGCGTGCTTTGCCAAGATCGTCCTCACGCTCGCCCTGGCGCTGGGCCCCATGTTCATCCTGGCGCTGATGTTCGCGGCCACCAGCAGGTTCTTCGATGCCTGGCTCTCCAAGCTCCTCTCCGCGGTGATGCTCTCGAGCATCACGTTCTTCCTCGCTGGCCTGTCGCTGGCGATCACCACCCAGTTCCTGACCAATTTCCTGGCCGAGAGCAGCACGGTCAATTTTGTGGTCGCAGGCATGGTCATCGGCGTGATCGAGTGCCTGCTCGCGATCGTGATGATCCAGGCCCCGACCCTTGCGGCAGCGCTCACCGGTGGAGCTGTCTACCGCTCCGGCCTTGGCACCGTCTCCGCGCTTCTCGCCGCCCGCGGCTGGAGGGCAGGCGCCCGGGTTCCTCCGGTGGCTGCCGGCCGCGGCGCGACGAATCGCTACGCCGCCGGCGGGTACTGGAGTCCGCAATCCTTTGGTCGCGGCGCGGCGGCAGCCTCCGGAGTTCTGCGGCGCGCCGCCTACAAGCTCGCTTCCCTGCGCAGCAGGACCTGACCCCCTGACTGGAAAGGAACATTGCCATGCAACGAACCTTGGTGACCTCCTTGATCTGCCTTGCCGCGCTTGCCGGTGGGCTTGCCGAGGCTGCACACGCCCAGGGAATCCCGGTGATCGACAACGCCAACCTGCTGCAGGCGGTGCAAAACGTCATCGACGATGCGCAGCGCTTCGAGCAGCTGGCGCAGACCATCGCCCAGCTGCAGACGACCTACAGCTCGCTCACGGGCGTGCGCAACCTGGCCGCGGCCCTGAACAACCCCTTGTTCCAGAACTACCTGCCGCCGGCCGTGTACCTGCTCTACAACGATGTGAATGCCGCTGGCTACGGGGGCCTGACGCAGCGGGCCAGGGCCTTGCGCGATGCGGGCATGGTCTACAACTGCCTGGATCAGGCCGGGGCGGCGCAGACGAGCTGCCAGGCGATGCTCGCGATGCCCTACCAATACAAGGCGACGGTCAACGACGCGCAGGACCGCTCCGCCGAGCGGACGGTGCAGATCAACGCCCTGATGCAGCAGGCTGCGATGACCATGGACCCCAAGGCCATCGCCGAGGCGCAGGCGCGCATCGAGGCCGAGGGTGCGCTGCTGGCGCACGAGGCCACGCAGGCGCAACTGGCGGCGATGGCCGCCGACGCCGACGCCAGGGTTCGCTCCTCGCAGCAGATCGAGGCGCAGCTTGCCAACCTGGCCAGGCCGATTCGCTAGGGGCGGCCGTGATGCGCGGGGATGCAGGCAAGGCGGCGCTGGCGCAGGCGGCGCATGGGTCGGCTGCAATGAATGCGCTCGCCAGCAACCGCGCCTGGGAAGTCGATCGGGAACTGCTGCTCGCCAGAAGCGAGCGCCGCGCCTGGTTCGTTGCCACGGCCGCCATAGCAGTCGGTGTGCTCGCCATCGCGGTGGACTTGGTGCGGGGGGCGCTGCGCCAGACCGTACCCATTGCGATCGTGGTGGACAAGAGCACGGGCGAGACCACGGTGCAGCTGCCGCTGTCGAGCGCGAGCGTTCCCTTGGAAGATGCGGTCGACAAGCACTTTGCCGTCCAGTTCGTCACCGCCCGGGAGGAGTACGACTGGTCCTGGCTCAACCGCGACTACAACACCGTGGCGCGGATGGCCGACCCCGAGGTCTTTGCCCCGTACGCCGGGATGTTCAGCGGCCAGAAGGGCGCCAGCATCACCGATCGGCTCGGCGACCGGGTGCAGTGGCGCGTGGCAATCGTGGGGGTGCGCTTTCCGCCGATGGCGCCCGCGGTGCCATCGAGCGCGAGTCCGAACTCGAGCTCGCGCGTGCGCGAGGCCTTCGTCACCTTCGACCGGCAGGCCTACGACGTGCACGAGAAGGCCAACGTTGGCTTGCCGCAGCGCTTTGTCGCGTCCCTGCGCTTCGAGTACCGGCCCAAGCTTGCGCTGTCGGACGCCGAGCGCATCGACAACCCCCTGGGGTTCGTCGTCACGGCCTACCGGACGGATGCGGAGTTTGGCACGGCCGCCGGCTCGAAGTAGACAAGCATGGGGGAGTTGCAAATGAGAAGAGCACTTGTGTTTGCAGCCTTGGCCGCTACGCTCAGCCAGGCGATCGCCGACCCGCGCATCCGCGAGCTTGGCTTCGATGCGGCAAGCGTTGTGACGGTTCCCGCCAAGGCCGGCGTGACGACACTGGTGCAGTTCGGCGCGGGCGAGCACGTACAGTCAATCGGGGTGGGGCAGGCGGCCGATTGTTCGCAAGCGGCCGATCCGTGGTGCGTGAGCTGGCCGGCCAACTCCGGTTTCCTGTACGTGCGCGCGAAGACCCGGGCCAGTTCGCCGCTGACCCTCGCCGTGGTAACTGACCGCCATGCGTACAGCCTGCAGTTCGAGCCGCTGGCGCCGACCTCGGCCAGGCCTGCGCTCTTGCGGCTGATCTACACCTATCCGGCACCAAAACCCGCGGCCGCATCCGCTGCCGGAGTTGAGGAGCAGGGCAAGCCCGTGGCGATCGCGACACCCGTCGTGAGCGAGGGCGAGGTCATCGCCGAGCGCATGAAGAGCGCCCCCATTCCCGTCAACGCCAACTACACGATCGCGTACGGGCGCAACTCGGCGGATCTTGCACCCGCATTGGTGTTCGACGACGGGCGGTTCACCTATCTCAAGTGGCCCGGCAACCGCGAGATTCCGGCGGTGTTCGAGATCCGTGAGGATGGCTCAGAGATGGTCGCCAACACGCGCATGGAGGGGGACCTCATCGTCGTGGACCGCGTCGCCCACGGGCTAACGCTGCGTTCGGGAGCAGCGGTCGCGTCCCTGCGCAACGAAAGCTTCGACCCGGAGGGCTCCGCCCCCTTTGCGGGCACCACGGTGCCCGGGGTCGAACGTGTCCTGCGCCAGTAGTCATGAGATGGCAATAAGGAGCAAGCGTTCATGACCGAGCCCAACACCATGGAGCCCAGTGCGCAAGAAGGCATCCCGTCGGTGAATCAGACAAGGCGACCGGCAACCAGCGCCAAGGTCTTTCTCGTCCTGGCAGCAGTCATCGTCGTGAGCGTCGGCGTCGCGGCAGTCGTACTTACCCGCTACCAGGCGCAGCGCAAGGCGGAGTCCAGCGCAAAGCAATCGGCCTCGCAGCTCACCACTGCCGCCAACGCCGGCGCTGGGCCCCTGAAAGTCACCGGCAACGCCGCCGGCTCTCCGCCCACGACGGGCGGCGTCGGGCTTTCGCTTGCGGCGCAGGACCCACGCGCGCACCCGGGCAACGGATCCCCTGGCGTGCCCGGTGTCTTCGTGCCGGCGATCGATCCCGGCGCGGACCCGGGTGCGCAGGACCTGCGGCCGATAGGGGTTCACGCGACGAGCACGTCCGCGGCGCTTGCGGGCGCCCATCCCGCACGTCCGGGCATGCAGGCGCCGCAGGCCTTGGACCCGCTGGATGCACCGGTGCTGCTTATGCCTGCGCCGGCGCTGGGAGATGCCGGACATGCTCCGGCAGGCGCGGCCGCTCTCCCGGGCCCTCGCGCCGAGGGTGCGCTCGATGAGGCGCTCGCGCAAAACCGGGAACAGCTGGACCAGGCCCGCGCCCGGTTGGATCAGCTCGTCAAAAGCATGTCCGCCGGCAACGGGGCGGGCCAGGTGCCTGGCGCCATGGCGGCGGGGACCCCGCGCGGCGGGCTGCCGGCCGCAAGCGCGTCGGGCGAGGACGGCTTGAAAGGAAGCAGCACCGCGCGCGTAGGCGCCGCGCGCCTCGTGGCGCCCGCCTTCACGCTGCCGCGGGGGACGACGTTCCCCTGCGCACTGGGCAGCAAGATCGTGTCCGAGCAGGCCGGGCCCGTGTCCTGCGTCGTGGCGCGCAACGTCTACGGGCACGACGGCCGGGTGCTGCTCATCGAGCGCGGCTCGCACTTGGACGGGGCGTACCGGGTCCAGAGCAAGGTGGGCCAGACGCGCATTGCCGTGATCTGGGAGCGGCTGCGGATGCCCAACGGCGTCGTGGTGGATCTTTCCTCCCCGGCCACGGGCCCGCTGGGCGAGGCGGGAGTCGACGGATTTGTCGACAACCACTGGCGAGAGCGCATCGGCGCGGCGCTGCTCCTTAGCTTCATCGACGATGCCGTGAAGATCGAGGTTGCGCGCGAGCAGGCCCAGGGCAACGCCGCCGGCACGGTGGTGCTGCAGGGCTCGGGCACCGAGAGCTCCAGCCTCGCGGGCAAGGTCCTCGATTCGACCATCAACATTGCCCCCACGATCGTCAAGAACCAGGGCGAGGTCGTCGCGGTGAACGTGGCGCAGGACGTGGATTTTTCCACCGTGTACGAGCTGCGCGCGTCCAGCTTGCCGTAGGCGCAGGGGGAGGGCATTCATGGACGGGGATGGCAGCGTGCTGGAGGAAGGGAACGCGGACGTGTACGCCGAGGACCTTTGCATCACGCAGTTCCTGCGGCCGCTGCGCCAGCTCCTGAACCACGGCATGGTGACCGAGGTCTGCGTCAACGAGCCCGGGCGCGTGCACGTCGAGACGTCCGACGGCTGGCACTGTCTGGACGTGCCGCAGATGTCCTACGAGCGGTGCATGGCGCTGGCAACCGCCGTGGCCACATTTGGCGATCAGCGCCTGAGCGAGGGCGCGCCGCTGCTCTCGACCACGCTGCCCTCGGGCGAACGCATCCAGATCGCCGTGCCGCCGGTTACGGCGCGCTCGCGCGTCTCGATCACGATCCGCAAGCCCTCGGCGATCCTGCATTCGCTGGCCGAGCTCGATGCGCAGGGGATGTTCTCGCGCATCCAGTGCTGCGAGGCGCCTGAGCCCGGTGACGGGCGGCTGCTGGAGGGCGACCGGCAGCTCCTCGAACTGCTGGGGCAGGGCGGCTACCCGGATTTCTTCCGGCTGGCGGTGCGCGACAAGCGCACGATCGTCGTCGCGGGCGACACGGGATCGGGCAAGACGAGCTTCATCAAGTCGCTGCTGCAGGAGGTGCCGCGGGAGGAGCGCCTCATCACGATCGAGGACGCGGCCGAGATCACGCTGCCCGAGCACCCGAACAAGGTGCACCTGTACTACAGCCAGGGAAAACAGGGCGTGGCGGACGTCACCGCGACCGAACTGCTGCGCGCCTGCCTGCGGATGAAACCGGACCGGATCTTCCTGGGGGAGCTGCGCGGGCCCGAGGCCTGGGACTTCCTAAACGTGTGCGCTTCCGGCCACCCCGGCGGCATGAGCTCGGTGCACGCAGCCTCCTGCGCACTCACCTTCGAGCGCCTCGCGTTCCTGGTGGGACAGAGCTCGGCCGCGGCGACCCTGAACTACGAGCAGATCAAGCGGCTGCTGCTCCTCGTTGTTGACATCGTTGCGCATATCGAGCGTGTACCCGGGAAAGGGCGCTTCGTGCGCGAACTCTACTTCGACCCCCTGCGCAAGCTTGCGGAGGCGAGAATATGAGGCTCGAGATGACGCAAAGGCGCCGCAGCGTATTGATCGCCGCACTCGCCGTTGCCCTGGCCGCGCTCCTCACGCTTGCCGTCTTGTACCTCTCCGGGTTCCTGTTCCTGCTGGCAAGCAAGGCGGACCCAAGACGGGCCGGATTGTTCTCCATCCTCGACTTTTGGCAGTGGTATGCCGAAGATCCGCTGCTGGCTCGCCGGCTGCGGGGTTCGGCCGGCATTGCCGCGCTGTTGGGCTACGGCATCGTTCCGGCGTTGGTTGCCAGCAAGCTACGCCGGCATCGGGGGCTCCATGGCGACGCGCGCTTTGCCAGTGCCCGGGAGGTGCGCAAGAGCGGCTTATTAGCGCGCCAGGCGCCCCGGGCCTCCGAGGCCGGAATTCTCCTCGGCCGCTGGGGCAACCGGTACTTGAGCCTGCCCGGCCAGGAGTTCGTGATGCTCTCGGCGCCCACGCGCAGCGGCAAGGGCGTGTCGATCGTCATTCCGAATCTGCTCAATTGGAGTGAGAGCCTCGTCGTGGTCGACATCAAGAGGGAGAATTTCGAGATCACCGCGGGCTTTCGGGCGCGGCACGGGCAGCAGGTGCACCTGTTCGCGCCCTTCGACGAGCAGGGGCGCTCGGCGCGTTTTAATCCCCTGTCCTACGTGCGCGACGATCCCGTGCACCGGGTCGGCGACATCCTGGCGATCGCCACCGTGCTCTATCCCACCGACGCCAGAAGCGCCGGCACGGCCGACGCGTTCTTCAACGACCAGGCGCGCAATCTGTTCCTCGGCCTGGCCCTCCTGCTCGTCGAAACGCCCCGGCTGCCGCGCACCATCGGCGAGATGGTCCGCCAGGCCTCGGGCAAGCGCCGGGCGATCAAGGATCACCTTGCCGAGATCGTGAAGGCCAGCGGCCGCCGCGGCGACAGCGCGGGAAAAGAGGAGCCGCCGCTGTCGGATGCCTGCGTCGACGCCATCATGCGCTTTACCGCCAACTCGGAAAACACGCTGGCAAGCGTCCTGGCGAGCTTCAATGCACCGCTCACGATCTTTGCCGACGCGCACGTGGATGCTGCCACGAGCGGCGATGATTTCCGGCTCACCGATCTGCGCCGGCGCCGCATGTCGGTCTACCTGCATGTCCCGCCCAATCGCCTGGCGCAGGGAACGCTTCTGCTGAATCTCTTCTTCTCGATCCTCCTGGACCAGAACACGCGCGAGCTGCCCAGGCAAAACCATGATCTGCGCCATAGGTGCCTGTTGGTGCTCGACGAGTTTCCCGCGCTGGGGCGAATCGCCGCTCTGGAGAAGGGCGTGGGCTTCATCGCCGGCTACGGGCTGCGCCTGGCCACGATCACCCAGTCCAACGCCATGGTCGCAGCGACCTACGGCAAGGAGCTTGCCCGCAACCTAACGACCAACCACATGGCGCGCATCTTCTTCGCGCCGCAGGAGCTCGAGGACGCGAGGGAATACAGCGAGATGCTGGGCTAACAGACCGAGCGGCGCGAATCGCGCAGCCTGAGCCACGCCGCCGGCAGGGGCGCATCGACCAGCGTCAACCACTCGGAAGAGAAACGCGCGCTGATGCTGCCCCAGGAGCTGCGGGAGATGGACGCGGACCAGCAAATTATCCTGCTGCAGGGCTGCAAGCCGATCCTTGCGCGAAAAATCCGCTACTTCGAGGACCCGGCATTCATGGCGCGGCTGCTGCCGCCGCCCGAGGTGCCAAGGATCGACATGGAATTATTCCAGCAGCGCATCGAAGGGCGGATGCGGTCGGCACGGGCCGAAGACCAGGCCGGGGACTGTCCGGCCGGCCCCGCGCACCCCGATGATCCACCGATGTCCCGTGAGGAGGCGGGCGGCGAGGGCATTGCGAAACGCATCGACAAGTTCTTCGACGCGTTGCAGCTGGACGCGCCGTTGTCCCCGCACCCTGAGCACGATGAAGACGAAGACGAAAACGCCGACGCCGGCCGCGGACGCTCCGGCGACCGAGATCTATTCGAACGATAGGAGGGCATTTCGATGAAGCCACGCATACTGTCATTGCTCAGGCTAGCGATAGGCCTTGTCGGCACGGTGACGGGCTGCGCGTCCTCACCGCCCCCGCCCCCATCGCCCGACGAGTCGACTCGGCGGCCGGTGAACTCGGCCGCAGTGGTCGAACTGCAGTCGTGCCAGGCGAGCCTAAACAACACGCGCTTGCTGATGTCGGAGACCTCACGAACCGCGGAGCGCACGGGATCGGCGATGGTGGAACTTGCTCAGCATTGCACCGCGGCGCCTGGCACGCCGTCGAATGCGGCCAGTGCGGCGGCCGCCACCGCGGCAATGACTCCCGCAAACACGGTCTACGTTGTCCTGTTCGAGTATGCACAGCACGAGATTCGCCTCTCCGAGGACGAGGTGAACCGGCTCGTCCTGGATGCCCAGAGCGCTACCAGCATCCAGGTGCGCGGACGCACGGACGCCACGCGCGACAATGCATTCGACTCGCTTCTGGCCGCCC
>OKRD01000045.1 GCA_900290335.1 Burkholderiales bacterium
GTCGGCGTGGTTGATCCGTTTTGGGATTCCTACCTGTGGCTCGATTACTACGGTTACGAAGTTCCGAACGAGTATGGCTCGGTGCCAGCGGGCGCCCCACAACCCAACACGTACGTCCCGCCCGCGCCTTCGTACTGGTACTACTGCCCGGATTCAAAGACGTTTTACCCCTACGTGCGCCAGTGCGCCTCCGAGTGGCAGGCGGTTACGCCGAGCCCGGCGCGCTGATTGCGCGTCCCGCGCGTGAGGCCGGCGCGAGCGCCTCGCGCATCGCCGTGCTGCGCTTTTGCAAATGCGGTATCGGCAGACCCGTACACGGTGCCCGTCTTCCGACTGTGCATGCCCCGGCGTAATTTGAGATGGTTGGCGGCGCGGGCTGCGCCGCCGCCGCGGAGCTGTGGCTTTTGCCCGCGCCAACGGCGGCCAACGCCACAGCTCAGGTTACTTCGACTTGAGTCGAGGAGCTATCCATGAACAACGTCACACGCGTAATAGGCGTATGCGCCGTCGACTTTGCAGTAGCATCCGGCGCCGCCTACGCCGACTCCGGCAAAACCCGCGAACAGGTTCAAGCGCAACTTGTGGCGGCCTGGAAGGCCGGCAACGTTCCTCTCGGTGAAGCCGGTATGCCCCCCCCGCGAGATGTACCCAGGACAGTACCCGGCGGTCCCCGCGGTTTCGCCGGGCAAGACGCGCGAACAGGTACCTGCGGAACTGGACGCGGCCATTCGTGCCGGGGAGGTGCCGCTGATCGGCCTTGCCACTGCCCGCGAGGACTTCCCGGCGGAGTACCCGATGGCTGAACCCGCGCGCGATTGCGCATACGGCAGCGAACAGCCACACGAACTAATTCCTACAAGGCCGTCGTCCCATGGGTAGTGCGATTCGCGCTACTGCACAATCGCATCGATCGTCCTGTTGAAATTGATGGTTGCATTCCATTTGTCCGGTATGCAGCCGTAGGGGTAGTTGCACGAAGCGAAAAACAGAATCTGGAATCGATCGGCTCCCAGCGGCACCTTGGTTACGCGAACAATCAGGCGGGGATCTTGCGTATTGCCGATGTAGGTGTCGATCAGCGTGTCCGTGACAACATGGACCGGTAGACCGGCATAGTTCACAACCCAGTGCTGCGCGGCCTTCCATTTCGCGTCGCAGTCCGCCTCGCCGACACATACCGGCGTGGTCTGGGCAATCAGCGAGCGCATTGTTGGCACGTCAGGCGACGAGGCGCATCCGGACAGCAGCGAGATCGCCATTGCGGCGATAATGAGGCGCAAGCTCGACATGTTGCCCCTGGCCGAAGCGGCACCCTTGTATGCTTTCCGATGGGGGAACTCTACGCCATCGACGCTGCGGTGGCATCGGCGCACTCCCGTAGGGGATTCCCATACGCTGACCCCGGCTGACTAGGTTCGCACAATTTGGTATCTCTTACCTGAAATGAGTGCCGACAGCGACTCCATTACCCCCGGCAGCGAGCCCGACTCGGGAATCTTGGCTCGCCCTCGCGCAGGCGCTGCGCCGCTGGCATGGATCCGAGGACGGGGTGCGCGGTTCTGGCTCGGGGCGCTTTTCTGGATCGCGTATGTTCTGGCCGACACGGTGGACCTTTTTCCCAATGCACGCTTCGGTGTGCAGCCCTGGAGTCCGCAACCGGCCCTGGCCCTGGCGCTGATCGCCCACGGCGGATCCCTCTATGCGCCCGTCGTCCTTGCGGCAATAGTCGGCGCCTGGTTCATCGCGCCCGCTTCGCATCTTGGCAGCGAATTGGTCCTGGCTGGCGTCGGCGTGGCAGCGACCTACTGGGGCGCCGGCCTTGCCCTGCGCCGCTGGGCGCACTGGGGCAGTGGGCAGGTTCGGCCGCGCGATGTGCACGTACTGCTGGCCATCTGCCTGGGCGCCGCGATCTTGGTCGCTGTCATGGATGCGCTGCGGCAGGTTGCCGGCCCCGACCTTGCGGCCTCGGCGCTGCCGCTCCTGAGTCTGCGACTGTTCATCGCCAACCTGCTCGGCTTGGTGGTGCTCACGCCAGCGTTGCTGCAGTGGGCCGGCGGTACCTGGCCGCAGCTGTGGGCGCGCCTGCGCAACCCGGTCGTCGCGCGGGACGCGCTGATCTTTGTCGTGGTGCTTGGCGCGCTTCTGGAGCTGGTGTTCGGGCTTCGGCCGCTGGATGAGTTCCGGATGTCGTACCTGCTGTTCTTGCCGATGATCGTCGTGGCCATGCGCTACGGACTCCTCGGCGCGGCCACGGCCATCCCGGCCGTGCAGCTAGGCCTGTTGGGCGCGCTCACCCTCGCAGGGACCCGGCCCGGGACCGCCTTTGAATTCCAGCTGCTGATATTGACCCTGGCGATTTCTGCGCTCTACCTGGGTGCGCTCTCCGATGAACGCCAGCGCGCTGCCGCTCGCATTGCCGAACACGAGCGTGTCTTGCGCGAACGCGATCACGCGCTGGCGGATGCCCAGCGCATTGCTTCGACGGCGGAACTCGCCGCGGCGCTGGCGCACGATTTGAGCCAGCCCTTGTCCGCCATCGGCACCTTCGCGCGCGCCAGCCAGGTTCTGGCCGAACGGGGCGAGGCGGAGCACGCCAAGCTGCTCGAGACGCTCGAGCAGGTTGTGCAGGAAAGTGCGCGCGCCGGGCAATACCTGCGCCGCATGCGGGATTTTTTCCGCACCGGCTCGATGCGCGAGGAGCGCGTCAGCGTCACCAGCCTTTTTGAAAGCACGCACGCCCACCTGCGCGATCGCCTGGTCCGGGCCGATGTACGGTGGCGCACGACCATCGAGCCAGGGCTGCCTGCGGTGTGCGTCGATTCGGTGCAAATTGGTGCGATCCTGGGCAACCTCGTGGCCAACGCCTGCGACGTGCTTGAGGACCGGATCAGCTGGCGCCAGATTCACCTCAAGGCCTTCCGCGTTACCGATGGCGAGATTCCCATGGTTCGAATCCTCGTCGAAGACACCGGTCCCGGTGTACCGGCCGAGGTGCGCGAGCGCCTGTTCAAGCCGCTGGCGACCAACAAGCCCAATGGCATGGGACTGGGGCTGGCGCTCTCGCGCTCGATAGCGCAGCGTCAGCGAGGGCGTCTTTGGTTTGACGCCGAGCGGGAGATCACCACCTTCTGCCTGGACCTGCCCGCGTATGTCGGATAGCCAAGAACCCGCGACCAAGCTCGAGGGTAGCGTCTTCCTGGTCGAGGACGACGCCGCGGTGCGCCGATCGCTGTCCTTGCTGCTTCGGCTGCATGGATATGGAACCGAGGAGTTCGACAGCGCCGAACAGTTCCTCGCCACCACCGTGCACCAGCGACCGGCATGCGCCTTGGTCGACATCCGCCTGCCGGGCATGTCGGGCCTGTCCTTGCAGGCGCGGATGATCCGTCAGGAGCGGGGCTTCCCGGTGCTGCTGATGACCGCGCAGGGCGATATTTCCATCGCCCGTACAGCGCTGCTGCAAGGCGCCGTCGATTTTCTCGAAAAACCGATCGACGAGAAGGAGCTGCTCGAGGCCGTCTCGGCGGCCCTGCGCAGCGACACCGAGCAATTGGCGCGCCATCGCGAGCACGATGCCTTGCTGGCGCGCATCGCCAGCCTGACCCGGCACGAATGGGAACTGTTCGAGCGCATCACCAACGGCCTTTCCTATCGCGAGATCGCCGAGGATTTCGGCCTCACCCTGGAGGCGTTCGAGCTGCAACGGGCGCGCTTGATGGAAAAGTTGGACGCGCGGCGCCTGGCGGACTTGTTTCGCTTGCGGTTTCGCGTCGGCGAGCGCGCCTCGGGCCGCCGCATGGCGCTCTAGTCGCGACCCGGCGGCGGCTCTTCCGGACCCTGCGCCGGTCGCGTAGCCGACTCGCTGCGCAGTACCAGCCGGATGAGGTCGGCGATGCGCCGCACGTCGAGCTTGTCCATCAGGCGGGCCTTGTAGACCTCGACGGTTCGCGCGCTGATCCCCATCTCGACGGCGATTTCCCGGTTGTGACGACCTGCCACGACGTGCTTCATGACCTCGCCCTCGCGCGCGGTGAGCCGGGCCATGCGTTCGTGCAAGTGCTCGAGCTGCATGGCCGACTGCCACCGCTGCTCGTCTTTGGCCAGGGCCGCTGCCACGAGCTCGATGAGGCGGTCATTGTCGACCGGCTTTTCCAGGAAGTCGAAGGCGCCCGCCTTGAGGGCGGCGCGCGCGGTAGGCACGTCGCCGTGACCCGTCAGAAAGAGCAGGGGCAGGCGAATGTCGCGTGCTGCCAGTTGCCGTTGCAATTGCAGTCCGTCCATGCCGCCCAGGCGCACATCGACGATGGCGCAACCCTGGCAATGGGCATCGACCTCCGCCAGGAACGGCTCGGCCGACTCGAAGTTGCGCGTGGCGAGGCTGCGAAAACCCAGCCAAAGCGACAGGGACCGGCGCACGGCTGGATCATCGTCGACGATGTAGACCACAGGGCGGTACATGATGGAGATCAAATCTGCGGCGGCCGCGCGAGCATTCTCCGGAAAATGGCCGCACAATGTCTCGTCCTGAGCGGCGCAAGGTCCGGCCGCCCCAGTACTGCTCGTGGCCGGGGGGACTTGCCGCCACGTGCTGCTGCAACGCGCCATGAATTCACGGTCTTGTCAATACGCACTGCGCGTACGGGCACACCCATGTTGAAGGCTATAACGATCCGATATCCTTCGCAACCAAGCCGCCGGCGGGTTGCGTCCGGGTCAATGGCTGGCGGATCGTGCAACCAACCCTTGCTTGCTTCCGGGGAAGCCCAAGCGTGTCCATTGTCGAGCTGGTCCTGAGGCGCCCCTACACGGTTCCCGCCGTGCTGATCCTGATCTGTCTGCTCGGCATCGGCGCAGCCTTGCGCATGCCGGTGGATATCTTTCCCGAGATCGACATCCCGGTCGTGAGCGTCGTCTGGACCTACAACGGCATGAGCGCGCAGGACATGCAAAACCGCATTCTCACCCTGCATGAGCGCCAGCTCGCATCCCTGGTCGACGACATCGCGCGCATCGAGGCCACCAGCTACACCGGGGTAGGCGTCGAGAAGGTGTACCTGCACGAGGGGGCGGACGTCACCCGGGCGGTTTCGCAACTGGCCAGCAGCGCGCTGGTCGTGCTCAAGTACATGCCGCCGAACATCACCCCGCCGCTCGTGCTGCGCTACGGGGCGACCGACGTTCCCATCATCCAGCTCAGCCTGTCCAGCGACTCGCTGCCCGACACCAAGCTCAACGACCTGGGCCAGAACATCATCCGTCCCAGCCTGGCGGTGGTCCATGGCGCCGAGGTCCCCTACCCCTACGGCGGCAAGCCGCGGGTGATCATGGCCGACCTCGACGAGCGGGCCCTGCAGTCGCGTGGCCTCTCGCCGAGCGATGTCAGCCTGGCACTGCAACGCCAGAACGTAATCCTGCCCTCCGGCGACGTGAAGATCGGCGCCAAGGACTACCTGCTGTCGATGAACAACAGCCCCAATGTGATCGACGAGATCAATTCCTTCCCGATACGGGAAGTGGCGGGCCGCACGGTATTCATGCGCGACGTGGCGCGCGTGCACGACGGCTTCCAGGTGCAGACCAACTCCGTCTCGGTGAACGGTTCCCTGGGGGCGTTGATGTCGATCCGCAAGACCGGCGGGGTTTCGACACTCGCCGTTATCGACGGAGTCCGGGCCGCGCTGCCCGACATCGAGCGGGTGATGCCGCCGGGGG
>OKRD01000117.1:0-7845 GCA_900290335.1 Burkholderiales bacterium
TTGCCGACGTGGTGGAATTGGTAGACACACCATCTTGAGGGGGTGGCGGCGAAAGCCGTGTGAGTTCGAGTCTCACCGTCGGCACCACGCTGGAATCCAGGGTATTGCGCGAGCGGGGCCGCGCGGCTCGGGGCGGTTTCGAGGCCTTGGACCCGCTAGGCGCCGGGACGCGGGCCCGGGGACGCAGATCCGGGGATGCAGACGCGTTCTTGGCATACATCAACGAACTCGCTTTTTTTTGGTTTGCCTCGACCCGCCACGCTAAGATGGCGGGCGACAGAGCAGGGGGGAGCTTGGCCGATCGCAATCGCCTCGGCGCTCGCTCGTGGTTGTTGGGCAGCGGTTGATACAGGTGGCTTGTGGATCTCGGAAACTATCTTCCGGTCTTGGTCTTCGTCGCCGTCGGCGCGTTCATCGGCGTCGCGCCGATCGCGCTCGGTGCGCTGGTCGCGCCCTATCGTCCCGATGCGGAGAAGCGGTCGCCGTACGAATGCGGTTTCGAGGCATTCGAGGACGCGCGCATGAAGTTCGACGTGCGCTACTACCTGGTCGCGATCCTGTTCATCCTATTCGATCTCGAGGTGGCTTTTCTCTTTCCCTGGGCGGTCTCGCTTGGATCGCTGGGGCAATGGGGACTGGGTTTTTGGGCGATGATGCTGTTTCTGGCCATTCTTACGGTCGGTTTTGTATACGAATGGAAAAAGGGCGCTCTCGATTGGGAGTGACGGGACTGCGGCGCTTTCACACGGGTTCACAGCGTGGGTATCGAAGGAAAATTGCATCAGGGTTTTGTCACGACCAGTGTTGATGCGCTGCTCAACTGGTCGAAGAACGGCTCGCTCTGGCCCATGACTTTTGGCCTGGCCTGTTGTGCGGTCGAGATGATGCATGCCGGTGCCGCGCGCTACGACCTGGACCGCTTCGGCGTGGTATTTCGCCCGAGTCCGCGCCAGTCGGATCTGATGATCGTCGCCGGGACGCTGTGCAACAAAATGGCACCGGCGCTGCGCAAGGTCTACGACCAGATGCCCGAGCCGCGCTGGGTCATATCGATGGGCTCGTGCGCCAACGGTGGCGGCTATTACCACTATTCCTACTCGGTCGTGCGGGGCTGCGATCGCATCGTTCCGGTAGACATCTNNGCCAACCGCCGAGGCATTGATTTACGGGATCGTGCAGCTGCAAAGCAAGATCTGGCGCACGAACACGATCGCCCGCTGACGCCGTGCAAAGTGCCCCTCCGGAAGGTGCGATGAACAACGTCGAAGAACTGGCGCGCAGGCTGGGCGAGCGCGTTGGAGTGCGTGCGCAGGCGATCGACCGCGATCGCGGCGAGCTCACGCTGCAGGTCGCCGCCGGCGACATGCTTGGCGTCGCGACGCAGCTGCGCGACGAGCCGCAGTTGGGCTTCGCGCAGTTGCTCGACCTGTGCGGGGTCGACTATTTGGAGTACGGCGGCGGCGCTTGGTCAGGACGTCGCTTTGCCGTCGTCTCGCACCTGCTGTCGTTGACCAACAACTGGCGCCTGCGCCTGCGCGTGTTCTGCGACGACGATGCGCTGCCTATCGTGGCGTCCCTGCTGCCGGTCTGGCCTTCGGCGGGCTGGTACGAGCGCGAAGCCTTCGACCTGTTTGGCATCTTGTTCGAGGGCCATCCCGACCTGCGTCGCATCCTCACCGACTATGGATTCGTGGGACACCCGTTTCGCCGCGATTTTCCGGTTTCCGGCAATGTCGAGATGCGCTACGACCCGGAGCTGCGGCGCGTGATCTACCAGCCGGTTTCCATCGAGCCGCGCGAAATTACTCCGCGCGTGATCCGGGAAGAGGGTTACGCCCGCGGCGGGGCCAACCGCTGAACACCCGCCCATGGCCGACATCCGCAACTACACCCTCAACTTCGGTCCCCAGCATCCGGCGGCGCACGGCGTGCTGCGGCTGGTGCTCGAACTCGACGGCGAGGTGATCCGCCGCGCGGATCCGCACATCGGGCTGCTGCACCGGGCGACGGAGAAACTGGCCGAGACGCGCACCTTCATCCAGTCGGTTCCCTACATGGACCGGCTCGACTACGTGTCGATGATGTGCAACGAACACGCCTACGTCATGGCGATCGAGCGGCTGCTCGGACTCGAGGTGCCGGAGCGCGCGCAGTACATCCGCGTCCTGTTCGACGAGATCACGCGCCTACTCAATCACTTGATGTGGATCGGCTCACACGGGCTCGACGTCGGTGCTATGGCCGTATTCCTGTATGCCTTCCGCGAGCGCGAGGATCTGTTTGACATGTACGAGGCGGCCTCCGGTGCGCGCATGCACGCCGCCTACTACCGGCCCGGCGGCGTGTATCGTGACCTGCCCGATACCATGCCACAGTACGGCTCTGGCGGCGGGCTGTCGGCACGTACCGTGGCTCGGCGCAACGAGAATCGGCAGGGCTCGCTGCTCGATTTCATCGACGATTTCACGCAGCGGTTTCCCACCTGCGTGGACGAGTACGAGACGCTGCTCACCGATAACCGGATCTGGAAGCAGCGTCTCGTGGGCATCGGCGTCGTCGACCCGGCGCGCGCCCTGGCGATCGGCTTCACCGGCCCGATGCTGCGCGGCTCGGGCATCGCCTGGGATCTGCGCAAGAAGCAGCCCTACGAGGTCTACGACCGGCTCGATTTCGACATCCCGATCGGACACAACGGCGACTCTTACGACCGGTATCTGGTGCGCGTCGAGGAGATGCGCCAGAGCAATCGCATCATCCGCCAGTGCATCGACTGGCTGCGCGCCAACCCCGGGCCCGTGATCTGCAGCGATCACAAGGTGGCACCGCCCTCGCGGGTCGAGATGAAGACCAACATGGAAGATCTGATCCATCATTTCAAGCTGTTCACCGAGGGGTTCCACGTGCCGCCGGGAGAGGTCTACGCGGCGGTCGAACACCCCAAGGGCGAGTTCGGGATCTATCTGGTGAGCGACGGGGCGAACAAGCCCTATCGGCTCAAGATCCGTGCCCCCGGCTTTGCCCACCTGCAGGCGCTCGACGAAATGAGCCGCGGACACATGATCGCCGACGCCGTGACCATCATCGGCTCGCAGGACATCGTCTTCGGGGAGATCGACCGATGAGCGCCGCGGCCAATCCGGCCGTGTCGCCCGGCTATCGCCTCTCGGAACAGGCGCTGCGCCTCATCGATCGGGAAATCGCCAAGTACCCGGCGGGCGAGCAGCAATCGGCGGTGATCGCCGCGCTGGCCATCGCCCAAGACGAGATCGGCTGGTTGCCGTCGACCCTGATGGAGGAAGTTGCGCGGTACCTGCAAATGGCGCCGGTGGCGGTCTACGAGGTCGCGACGTTCTATCACATGTTCCAGTTGGCGCCGGTCGGCCGCCACAAGATCACGATCTGCACGAATCTCCCGTGTGCGCTCTCGGGGGCCAACAGCGCTGCCCGGCGGCTGCAGGAAAAGCTCGGGATCGGATTTGGGCAAACCACGGCCGACGGGCGCTTCACGCTCCAGGAGGGCGAGTGCATGGGAGCGTGCGGCGATGCCCCGGTGCTGCTTGTCAACAACAAGCAAATGTGCAGCTTCCTGGACGAGGCGAAGATCGACGCCCTGCTCCAGACGCTGGCCGCGGAGCAGGGCAAATGAGCGCGCCGACGTGTTTTCACGGACGCCACCTGCAGCCGTTGATCCTCGAGGGGCTGGACGGCGCGAACTGGCACCTGGCCGACTATGAGCGGCGCGACGGCTACCGTGCGCTGCGGCGGATCCTGGCCGAAGGCCTGACCCCGGAGGCCGTCATTGCCGAGGTCAAGAAATCGGGCCTGCGCGGCCGCGGCGGCGCCGGTTTCCCGACCGGCCTGAAGTGGAGCTTCATGCCGCGCGGCGCGACCGGGGCAAAGTACCTGATCTGCAATTCCGACGAGGGGGAACCCGGGACCTTCAAGGATCGGGACATCCTGCGCTGCAACCCGCACGCGGTGATCGAGGGGATGATCATCGCCGGTTATGCGATGGGCGCCGGTTGCGGCTACAACTACATTCATGGCGAGATCTGGGCCGAATACGGGCGCTTCCAGGAGGCGCTCGATGAGGCGTACGCGGCGGGCCTGCTGGGGGCCCACATCCTCGGGACGCCGTTCTCCTTTGACCTGCGCGTGGCACACGGCTTCGGGGCCTACATCTGCGGGGAGGAAACCGCGCTACTCGAATCGCTCGAGGGCAAGAAGGGGCAGCCGCGCTACAAGCCACCGTTTCCCGCAAGCGTGGGGCTCTACGGCAGGCCGACCACGATCAACAATACGGAGACCTTCGCTGCGGTGCCCTGGATCTTCCGCATCGGTGCCGAGGCGTACCTGGCGATCGGCCGGCCCAACAATGGCGGCACGAAGATCTTTTCCGTGTGCGGCGACGTCGAGCGCTGCGGCAACTACGAGGTGCCATTGGGAACACCCTTTGGCACGCTGCTCGAGCTGGCGGGCGGCATGCGCGGCGGCAAGATCAAGGCCGTGATCCCCGGGGGATCCTCGACGCCCGTGCTCACGGGCGAGGTCATGATGGACACCGACATGGATTACGACTCGATCGCTAAGGCCGGATCGATGCTCGGTTCGGGCGCGGTGATCGTCATGAACGACACGCGCTGCATGGTGCGCTGCCTCGAGCGCCTGGCCTACTTCTACCAGGCCGAGTCCTGCGGCCAGTGCACGCCGTGCCGGGAAGGCACGGGATGGCTGTACCGCGTCTTGCACCGGATCGAGCACGGCAAGGGGCGCGTGGAGGATATCGATCTGCTCGACTCGGTGGCCGAGGACATCCAGGGTCGCACGATCTGCGCGCTGGGCGACGCGGCCGCGATGCCGGTGCGCTCGTTCATCAAGAATTTCCGCGCGGAGTTCGAGCACCACATCGAGCACAAGCGCTGCCTGGTTCCGGAATACGTGTGACGCGATGATCGAACTCGAGATCGACGGACGCAAGGTCGCAGTGCGCGAGGGCGGGACCGTGATGGACGCGGCCAACGAACTGGGTATCTACGTTCCGCATTTTTGCTATCACCGCAAGCTGTCGATCGCCGCCAACTGCCGCATGTGTCTGGTCGACATCGAGAAGACGCCCAAGGCGATGCCGGCCTGTGCGACCGCGGCGATGCCCGGCATGATCGTGCATACCGCCAACGCGCGCGCCAGGCAGGCCCAGCGCGCCGTTATGGAGTTCTTGCTGATCAACCATCCGCTCGACTGCCCGATCTGCGATCAGGGTGGCGAGTGCCAGCTGCAGGATCTGGCGGTGGGCTACGGCGGCAGTTCCTCGCGCTACCAGGAGGAAAAGCGCGTGGTCCTGCACAAGAACCTGGGTCCGCTGGTGTCGGCGGAAGAGATGTCGCGCTGCATTCATTGCACCCGCTGCGTGCGCTTTGGCCAGGAAATCGCCGGGATCATGGAACTGGGCATGGCTTTCCACGGTGAGCATAGCGAGATCCTGCCCTTCGTCGGTCGCACGGTCGACTCGGAGCTCTCGGGCAACCTGATCGACGTGTGCCCGGTCGGTGCGCTCACGAGCAAGCCGTTTCGCTACCGCGCCCGGACCTGGGAGCTGGCGCGTCGCAGTTCGATCAGCCCGCACGACAGCCTGGGTTCGAACCTGGTGCTCCAGGTAATGCGCGAGGAGGTCGTGCGCGTGGTGCCGCTGGAAAACGAGGCGATCAACGAATGCTGGCTGTCCGATCGCGACCGTTTTTCCTACGAAGGACTGGTTTCGGCCGATCGACTCACCCGGCCGCTACTGCGCCGCGACGGCCAGCTGCAGGAAGTCTCGTGGCCCGAGGCGCTTGATTTCGTCGCGCAGGCGCTCGCGCGCGTGCGCGAGCAGCGCGGCGCCGGGTCGATCGGCGCGCTGGCGGCCGGCGGCGCGACCGCCGAGGAGCTCTACCTGCTGGGCAAGCTTACCCGGGCGCTGGGCTCGGAGAACATCGACTTTCGCGTGCGCCAGAGCGACTTCAGCGGCGATGCCAGCCGTGCCGGCGTTCCCTGGCTGGGCATGCCGATCGCCGAGATTTCGAAGCTGGATCGCCTGCTGCTGGTCGGCTCGTTCTTGCGCCAGGATCATCCGCTGCTGGCGGCGCGCATGCGCCGCGCCGTGGGCGCCGGATGCCGCTTGAGCGTCTTGCACGCGGCCGACGATGAGCTGCTCGTGCACGTGGCGCACAAGCTGATTTCCGCCCCTTCGACCTGGTTGGCGCTGTTGGCGCAGATTGGTGTTGCCGTGGCGCGCTTGAAATCCTTGCCGGCACCGGCGGACGGTATTGAGCCGAGCGCCGAGGCCATGGCGCTGGCGGCCGATCTTTGTCTCGGTACCCGCGTCGGGCTGCTCGCGGGCACCGCGGCCATCCAGCATCCGCAGGCCGTCCAGATTCAGGTATGGCTGCAGTGGATCGCGCAGGCCTTAGGTGCTCGCTTCGGCAGCATTGGGGAGGCGGCCAATAGCGTCGGTGGCTATCTCGCCGCAGCCACGCCCGGTCCGGGTGGTCGCAACGCGCGGACCATGCTCGAGCAGCCCTTGGCCGCGTATCTGCTCTGGGGCCTGGAGCCGGAGCTCGACTGCGCCGATCCGGCCACAGCACGGCGTGCCCTGGCGGCCGCCGATGTCGTGATCGCGTTCTCCAGCTTTCGTTCGTCGGCGCTCGACCAGGCCCACGCCGTGCTACCGATTGCAACCTTTGCCGAGACTGCGGGAACCTACGTCAGCTGCGAGGGGCGCGTGCAGCCGTTCAATGGCGCCGTTCCGCCCCCCGGCGAGGCCCGGCCGGGCTGGAAGGTGCTGCGGGTGCTGGGCAACGAGCTGGGGCTGGCGGGGTTTGACTACGAATCACCCGAACAGGTGCGCGCCGAGGCCCTGCCGGCGACGCCGCGCTGCCCGCTGTCCAACGCCATCGATGCGGCGCCCGCCGTGCCGGTGCCGGGCACCGAGGCAGACTGTGAGCGGCTGGCCGACGTGCCGCCGTATTTTGTCGATCCGATCGTGCGCCGCGCCGACTCGTTGCAGAAGACGACCGCCGCGCGCGCACCCGCGGCCAGGGCCAACGCCGCGACGCTGGAGCGCTTTGGCGTTGTACCGGGGGCCCAGGTACGCGTACGACAAGGCGATTCCGAAGCCATACTGCCGTGCGTGCTCGATGCGTGCTTGGCCCATGGCGTCGTGCGCGTGGCGGCCGGACATGCGGCCAGTGCCGGTCTGGGTCCGATGTTCGGGTCGATCACGCTGGAGAGTATCTAGCAATGGCCGAATTCCAGAGCTGGATGCTGAACCTGTCCGACGCCAGTTGGTGGCCACCGCTTTGGGGGCTGATCTGGATCGTCGTCAAGATCGTGGCGATCGTGCTGCCGCTGCTCGGCGCCGTGGCCTACACCACGCTGTGGGAGCGAAAGCTGATCGCCTGGATGCACGTGCGGCTCGGACCCAACCGCGTCGGGCCATTGGGCCTGCTGCAGCCGATCGCCGACGCCGTCAAGCTGATCTTCAAGGAAATCATCTCGCCGGCCCAGGCCGACACGGCACTGTTCTTCCTGGCGCCTGCCGTGGTCATGGCGCCGGCCCTGGCCGCGTGGGCCGTGATCCCGTTTGCCCCCGGGGTCGTGCTGGCCGACATCAATGCCGGCTTGCTGTACGTGATGGCGATCACCTCGCTCGGCGTGTACGGCGTGATCATCGCCGGCTGGGCATCGAATTCCAAGTACGCCTTTCTCGGAGCGCTGCGCGCTTCGGCGCAGATGGTTTCCTACGAGCTGGCGATGGGCTTCGTGCTGGTGAGCGTGCTGCTGGTCTCGGGTTCGATGAACATGAGCGTG
>OKRD01000117.1:7855-18401 GCA_900290335.1 Burkholderiales bacterium
TTCCTGTCCTGGAACTGGCTGCCGCTGCTGCCGCTATTCGGCATCTACGTGATTTCCGCGACCGCCGAAACCAATCGGCATCCGTTTGATGTGGTCGAAGGCGAATCGGAGATCGTGGCCGGGCACATGATCGAGTACTCGGGCATGGGCTTTGCGCTGTTCTTCCTGGGCGAATACGCCAACATGATCCTGCTCTCGGCGATGGCCGCGGTGATGTTCCTGGGTGGCTGGGAGGCGCCGATCGACCTGGGGCTCATGCTCGGCTGGCAAACGCCCGCTTGGTGGCACGATGGCTTGTCGAGCTGGTTCTGGCTGCTGGCCAAGATCTTCGGCGGCTTGTCGATGTACATCTGGATCCGCGCGTCTTTTCCGCGGTACCGCTACGATCAGATCATGCGCCTGGGCTGGAAGATCTTCATCCCGATCACCCTGGCGTGGCTGGTGGTGGTCGCGGTCTGGATGCAGACGCCGTTCAACGTCTTCGCCGCCGGCGCGCATCCGTCCGGGACGCCTGCCGGTGCCGCGCCGCTGGGGCAGGGCGCGGCGCTTGCGGCGGCGCTGCCCAGACCCTAGGACGCCGACCATGCAACGGATGCTCGACTTCCTCGATTCGCTGCTGCTGCGCGAGCTCTTCCAGGGCTTTGCCCTGACGGGCCGCTATCTGTTCAAGCGCAAGATCACGATCCTGTACCCGGAGCAAAAGACGCCGGCGTCGCCGCGCTTTCGGGGCCTGCACGCGCTGCGTCGCTATCCCAACGGCGAGGAGCGCTGCATTGCCTGCAAACTGTGCGAGGCGGTCTGCCCGGCGCTGGCCATCACGATCGAGTCGGAGTTGCGCGACGATGGCACGCGGCGCACGACCCGCTACGACATCGACCTGACCAAGTGCATCTTCTGCGGTTTCTGCGAGGAGAGCTGTCCGGTCGACTCGATCGTCGAGACGCACCACAGCGAGTACCACGGCGAGCGCCGCGGGGACCTGAACTTCACCAAGGAAATGCTGCTTGCCGTTGGTGACCGATACGAATCCGAAATTGCCAAGGCGCGCGAGAGCGACGCGCGTTATCGCTGAGGCCCCGAATGGATCCAGTGGCCGCCTTGTTCGCCGTGTTTTCCGCCGCTACCCTGGTTTCGGCGGTGCGCGTCATTACGGCGCCCAACCCGGTACACGCAGTGCTGTACCTAGTGCTTTCCTTCTTCTCGGCCGCGTGCCTCTGGCTGCTGCTGCAGGCCGAATTCCTGGCCATCGTCCTCGTGCTGGTGTACGTCGGTGCGGTGATGGTCCTGTTCCTTTTCGTCGTGATGATGCTCGATATCCACATCGACCGCTCGCGTGCCGGCTTTTGGCGCCATCTGCCCCTGGCGGCGGTGGTCGGGGTGGCGATCGCGCTGCAACTGTGGCTCGTGCTGGCCAACGGTCACTGGCAGTTTCTCACGCCGCCCGCGACCGACATCGCCAAGGTCGGCAATACCAAGGCGCTGGGTGAGCTGACGTTCACCGAGTACGTCCTGCCGCTGCAATTGGCCGGAGCCATCTTGCTGGTGGCGATGGTCGCCGCTATCGCGCTGACGCTGCGCCGGCGCACCGATTCGCTGCACCAAAGCCCCGGCCAGCAGGTGCGGGTCCGCCGCCAGGACCGTGTAACCCTGGTCCACATGCCGGCGTCGCCCCGCGCCGATGTTGCGCCCAAGGCGCCGACCAAGGAGGTCTGAGCGATGGTGTCCCTTTCGTGGTACCTGTTTGTGGGGGCGGTGCTCTTTGCGATCAGCGTCATCGGCATCTTCCTCAACCGCAAGAACCTGATCGTGCTGCTCATGGCGATCGAACTCATGCTGCTCGCGGTCAATACCAACTTCGTCGCTTTTTCGCATTACCTCGGGGACCTCAACGGCCAGGTGTTCGTCTTCTTCATCCTCACGGTCGCGGCGGCCGAATCGGCGATCGGTTTGGCGATCCTGGTGGCCTTGTTCCGCAACATGAACACCATCAACGTCGACGAGCTCGACGCGCTCAAGGGTTGAGGCCGGCGTGACGCAAATGCTCAAGCTCGCCTTGCTCGTGCCGCTGGCGCCCCTGGTCGGCGCCATCGCCGCGGGCCTGTTCGGCCGCACCCTGGGGCGCACCGGAGCCCACGTCGTGACGATCTTCAGCGTGCTGATTGCCACGCTCGTATCGGCACTGATCTTTTACTCGGTCATCGTCGAGCATCAGACCATCGGCGGCACCCTTTACACCTGGGCGCAGACGGGCGGCCTGCACCTGGAGCTCGGCTTCCTGATCGACTCGCTGACGGCCACCATGATGCTGGTGGTGAGCTTCGTTTCGCTGATGGTGCATATCTACACCATCGGCTACATGGCGGACGACCCGGGGTACCAGCGCTTCTTCTCGTACATCTCGCTGTTCACGTTTTCCATGTTGATGCTCGTGATGAGCAACAACTTCCTGCAGCTGTTCTTCGGCTGGGAGGCGGTCGGACTGGTTTCCTATCTGCTGATCGGCTTCTGGTACAAGCGGCCCACCGCGATCTACGCCAACCTCAAGGCGTTTCTGGTCAACCGGGTCGGCGACCTGGGCTTCGTCCTGGGGATCGGCCTGATCTACTCCTACTGCGGCACCCTGGACTACGCCGCGGTGTTTGCCCAGGCCTCGACGCTGGCCGCTGCCATCCTGCCGGCAAGCGACTGGTCGGTGCTGACGGTGATCTGCATCTGCCTGTTCATCGGCGCCATGGGCAAGTCGGCGCAGTTCCCGCTGCACGTATGGCTGCCGGACTCGATGGAGGGTCCGACGCCGATCTCCGCGCTCATTCACGCGGCGACCATGGTCACGGCGGGCATCTTCATGGTCGCGCGCACCTCGCCGCTGTTCGAGCTTTCCGATACCGCGCTGTCGTTTGTCATGGTGATCGGCGCGATCACGGCGCTGTTCATGGGCCTGCTGGGGATCGTGCAAAACGACATCAAGCGCGTGATCGCCTACTCGACGCTGTCGCAGCTTGGCTACATGACGGTGGCCCTCGGGGCGTCGGCGTACTCGGTCGCCATCTTTCACCTGGTGACCCATGCCTTTTTCAAGGCCTTGCTGTTCCTGGCGGCCGGGTCGGTGATCATCGGCATGCATCATGAACAGGACATTCGCCGCATGGGCGGCCTGCGGCGGTACATGCCCATCACCTGGATCACCTCGGTGATCGGGGCCCTGGCCTTGATCGGCATGCCCGGTTTCGCCGGCTTCTATTCCAAGGACAGCATCATCGAGGCGGTGGCCCATTCGCAGCTGCCCGGCAGCGGCTTTGCCCAGTTTGCGGTGACCGCGGGGGTGTTCGTAACCGCCCTGTACACGTTCCGCATGATCTTCCTGGTCTTCCACGGCAAGGAGCGCTTCGGCGCGCATGACGATCACGGCGCCGCGGCCGACGAGCACGGACACGGGCACGCCGGCGAGGCGCCGCACGAGTCTCCGGCGGTCGTCTGGCTGCCGCTGGTGCTGCTGGCGATTCCCTCGGTGCTCATCGGTGCGATCGGGGTGGGTGCGATGGTCGGCGGCGACTACTTCGCCGGGGCGATCTTCGTCGACACCCGGGCACACCCGGCGATGGAGGAGCTGGCGCGCGAGTTTCCGGGATATGCGCAGATGGCGCTGGACGGACTCACCCGCCTGCCGTTCCTGCTGGCGGCAGCCGGCGTGGCGCTGGCGTGGCTGCTCTACCTCAAGCGCCCGGAACTCCCCGAAGCCCTGCGCGCGCGTGCGCCCTGGGTGTACCAGCTACTCGACCACAAGTACTACCTGGACCAGATCAACGAGGTGGTGTTTGCCGGCGGCGCCCGCTGGGTGGGCACCGGCTTCTGGAAGCAGGGCGACGTGGCGCTGATCGATGGCGTGGTGAACGGCTCGGCGCACATGGTCGGTCGCCTGGCGCAGCTGGTGCGGCGCGTGCAGTCGGGCTTCATCTATCACTACGCGTTTGTCATGCTCGTCGGTATTGCCCTGATGCTGTTCCTATTCCTCACCTGGCCGTATCTGCCGGCGCTCATCGCCGATACCCGTTGACAGCGTTCGCGCCCTGGGCCCAAAGAAGAACATGAGCATGAGCTCCCCCTTTCCTTGGTTAAGTTTCGCGATCTGGATCCCGATAGTCTTCGGCACCTACTTGCTTGCCGTTGGCCGCGATCGCAGTCCTGACGTCGTGCGCGCTGTGGCGCTGGTGGGTTCGCTGATATCGGCGCTGGCGACCGTTCCGGTGGTGCTGGGATTCGATGCCGCGCGCGGCGGCCTGCAGTGGACCGAGAAAGTGCTGTGGATCTCCACTCCCACCGCCCACTACTACCTGGGGGTCGACGGAATTTCGCTGTGGTTCGTGCCCTTGACGGCCTTCATCACGGTGATCGCGGTGCTGGCCGGCTGGAAGGCCATCGAGGAGCGGCTGGCCCAGTACTACGCGGCCTTCCTGATCCTCTCGGGCCTCATGATCGGGGTCTTTTGCGCGGCCGACGGCCTGCTGTTTTATGTCTTCTTCGAGGGGACCTTGATCCCGATGTACCTGATCATCGGCGTATGGGGCGGACCCAACCGCGTGTACGCGGCGATCAAGTTCTTCCTGTACACCCTGCTCGGGTCCTTGCTGATGCTGGTGGCCCTGGTCTACCTCTACCAGGCCTCGGGTGGCAGTTTCGATATCGCTACCTGGCAGCGCCTGCCGCTCGGGCATACCCCGCAGGTGCTGTTGTTCCTGGCTTTTTTCGCCGCGTTCGCGGTCAAGGTGCCGATGTGGCCGGTGCATACCTGGCTGCCCGATGCCCACGTCGAGGCGCCGACCGCCGGCTCGGTAGTACTGGCCGCCATCATGCTCAAGCTCGGCGCCTACGGTTTTGTGCGCTTTTCCCTGCCGATCGCTCCGGACGCGGCCCACGAGTTCGCCGCTCCGGTGATGGCAATCTCGCTGATCGCGGTGGTCTACGTGGGGTTCGTCGCCCTGGTGCAGACGGACATGAAGAAGCTGGTGGCGTATTCGTCCATCGCGCACATGGGCTTCGTCACTCTGGGATTTTTCCTCTTCAGCTCGATCGGCGTGGAAGGCGCCCTGGCGCAAATGATCTCGCACGGCTTCATCTCGGGCGCGATGTTCCTTTGCATCGGGGTCATGTATGACCGCATGCATTCGCGCAACATCGCCGACTACGGCGGCGTGGTGAACACGATGCCGCGCTTTGCCGCGTTCATGATGCTCTTTGCCATGGCCAATTGCGGCTTGCCGGCAACCAGCGGCTTCGTCGGCGAGTTCCTGGTGATCCTGGGTGCCGTGCAGTTCGACTTCTGGATCGGAGCCATAGCCGCCACGACCATGGTTCTGGGCGCCGCGTATTCGCTCTGGATGTACAAGCGCGTCATCTTCGGGGACGTCGCCAATCCGGCGGTGGCCAAGCTGCAGGATATCGATGGGCGGGAGTTTCTTGCGCTGGGTCTGCTGGCGGTGGCGGTACTGGCGATGGGCGTCTACCCGGCTCCGGTGATCGACGCCATGCATGCGTCCGTCACCGATCTGCTGGCGCAGGTTGCGCACTCCAAGTTCCTACCGGGAAGCCTGTAAATGGAACCGCTGCTCAATTTTTCTGCCGTGCTGCCGGAAGCGATCTTGCTGGCCTGCGCCTGCTTCATCCTGGTGGCGGATCTTTTCCTGGCCGACCGCTCGCGCAACGGCACGTATCTGCTGACCCTGCTGTCCCTGGCCGCGGTCGCGGCCGCGGCGTGGGAGCCGGTTTCGGCCGGCACCGCGCAGTATGCCTTCGGCGGCATGTTCCTGAGCGATTCGATGACGGCGGTGCTCAAGGTCGCGGCGATATTGGCTACCGCGGCAACGTTCGTTTACGCCCAGGCGTACGCGCGCCAGCGCGCCATGTGGCGCGGCGAATTCTTCTCCCTGGGGCTGTTCGCGCTGCTGGGGATCATGACCATGATCTCGGCGAACAACTTGCTGGTGATCTACCTTGGGCTCGAGCTCCAGGCGCTCGCCCTGTACGGCCTGGTCGCGTTGCGTCGGGACGACCCGCGGGCTACCGAGGCGGCCATGAAGTATTTCGTGCTCGGCGCCCTGGCATCGGGATTTCTCTTGTACGGCATGTCGATGCTGTACGGTGGCACGGGCACCCTGGACGTCAACGGCTTGGCGCACCGGATCAGCGCGGGCCAGTCCGTCAACCTGGCGATGGTGCTCGGGACCATCTTCGTCGTGGCCGGAATCGCTTTCAAGCTGGGAGCGGCGCCGTTTCACATGTGGGTGCCCGACGTCTACCAGGGCGCGCCGACACCGGTTGCGCTGCTGCTGGCCTCGGCACCCAAGCTCGCGGCCTTTGCGATTGCGTTTCGCCTGCTGGTCGAGGGATTGCCGCAGCTGGCCGTCGACTGGCAGCGGATGCTGGCAGTCATCGCCGTGGCATCGCTCGCGGTAGGCAACGTCACCGCGGTGGCGCAGACCAATCTCAAGCGCATGCTCGGCTATTCGACGATCGGCCAGATGGGCTTTTTGCTGCTTGCCTTGCTCGCGGGCGTGGTCGGGGGCAACACGACAATCACCGCGGGCGCCTACGGTGCCGCGATGTTTTACGTCATCACCTACGCGCTGGCGACCGCCGGATGCTTTGGCATCATATTGCTGCTGGCGCGCGAAGGTTTCGAGGCGGAGGAAATCGCCGACCTGCGAGGCCTAGCCAAGCGCAGTCCCTGGTATGCCTTCATGATGACCTTGCTGATGCTCTCTTTGGCGGGCCTGCCGCCGACCGTGGGTTTCACCGCCAAGTTCGTGGTGCTGCAGGCGCTGGTTTCCGACGGCGCGAGCGCGACGACCTGGACGCTCGCGGTGGTCGCCGTGCTGTTCTCGCTGGTGGGAGCCTTCTACTACCTGCGGGTGGTCAAGACGATGTGGTTCGACCAAGGCAGCGATACGAATCCGATCGAGGCGAGCCAGGACATGCGCATCGCCCTGACGGCCAACGGCGTCCTGGTTCTGTTGCTCGGCATGCTGCCGCAGGGCCTGCTGGCGCTATGCAACGGCGCCGTGCTGCGCGCGCTCGGTGGCTGATAGCCCTGCCTCTTCCATGTTGCCGGTGCCGCCCGGCTTGCCGAGCGACGCACCCTCCGATCCGCTGGTCGAGACCACGCTCGAATCGCAGCTGGCCTACGACGGAGTGTTCTTCCAGGTCCTGCGCGATCGCGTTCGCTGCGCCGACGGACACGTCGGGGTTCGCGAATTCATCCATCACCCCGGCGCGGTGATGATCATCGCGATGCCCGATCAGCACACGGTGCTGCTCGAGCGTCAGTTCCGGTATGCGCTGGGGCGCAGTTTCATCGAGATGCCGGCCGGCAAGCTCGAGGGCGGCGAACCTCCCTTGGCGTGCGCGCAGCGCGAGCTCATCGAGGAGACCGGCTATCGCGCGGCGCGCTGGGACCACCTTGGCGCCTTTCACAATGCCATCGGCTACTCCGACGAGAAGATCGAGGTATACCTGGCGCGCGAGCTGGATTACGTCGGCACGTCCACCGAGGCCGGCGAGGTGCTGGAGGTCTTTAGCGCCCCCTGGCGGTCACTGCTGGAGTGGACCAGAACGGGCATCGTGTCCGACGTCAAGACCATCGTCGGTGTTCATTGGCTCGAGCATTTCCTGGCCGGCGGTGCGGGCGCGAGCGACGCCGCAGACGCCGCAATGGGTCGCTGACCGATTCGTCCACCGCCAGGTCACCGCCGCCATGACCAACTGGATGAACCGCTTGCTGCGCTGGGCCAGCGGTGAGCGCGCGAACACAGCGGCCCGGGCCTCGGCCGATGGCGCAGACGGCGACACGGCCACTGCCGCCGCCGATGCCGTGCCGGTCCACGGCGCTGGCCTGGCCGCGGCCCAGGCAGGCGAGTCGGCCCAGACGGCAGATCTGGAAGTGGCATTTTTCGAGTGGCTGCTGGGGGAAGCCTCTGCCGGCGTCCCGGTGGACGCGGTGGCCGAGCAGCGGGTTCTCGCATTTGTGGACGAGGTTCTGCACTCCGACGAGATGCGCGAGAACCTGCTGCCGCGCGCCCGCTCGGTCATTCCCGAACTGCTGCATAGCCTGCGCGACGAGAATCAATCGACCAGGGCCTTGTCGGCGCGCGTGGCCCACGATCCCAACCTGGTCGTCGAGGTCATTCACCTCGCCAACAGCGTCTGGTACCGGGCGGACAAGAAGGTCGTCGATCTCATGCAGGCGATATCGCGCCTGGGCACCGAAGGCTTGCGCCGGGCGATCGCGCGGGTGCTGCTCAAACCGATCTTCGACGCGCAGGGCGATCCCCTGCTCGGTCGTGCAACGCAGCGCCTCTGGCAGCACTCGGAACTCAAGGCCAGCTTGTGTCTGCAGCAGGCCGCGAGCGCCGGGCTTGATCCCTTCGGCAGCTATCTTGCGGGTTTGATGCACAACGTCGGCTGGACCGCGGCCTTTCGGGCCATCGACCGCAGCCCGGGAGGAGCACCGACGCGCTTTAGTCCGGACTTCATCAACGCCCTGGCACCGCGCCGCGACCGGCTGTTTGCGACGCTCGTTCGCACGTGGGAGCTGAGCGATTCGCTGACCGATCTTGCCGACGAGGTGCTGCGCGTGGGCTTCGCCAACGCAAAGTCACCGCTGGCGCAGTTGCTGCTGTATGCCGACCGCACTTCGAGTCAGCAACTACTGCAGCCGCGGGCCATGCCCGCGGGTCAAGCCCGGGAGCCCAGGACCGACTCCACCGGCGTGTAGTCCCGGTTCAGCGCCGCGGCGACCGCTTCATAGGTAAGCCGGCCGGCGTGCACGTTGACGCCGGCGCGCAGGTGCGCATCCTCGGCGCAGGCTCTCTCCCAGCCCTTGTCCGCCAGGGCCAGGGTAAAGGGCAGCGTGGCGTTATTGAGCGCGAAGGCCGAGGTGCGTGCCACCGCCCCGGGCATGTTGGCGACGCAATAGTGGACCACCGAATCGACGACGTAGGTCGGGTCGGCGTGCGTCGTCGGGTGCGAGCTTTCGCAGCAACCCCCCTGGTCGATGGACACGTCGACGATCACCGCCCCGGGCTTCATCTGCGCCAGTTGCGGCCGTTTGATCAGTTTGGGAGCCGCTGCCCCTGGAATGAGCACCGCGCCGACGACAAGGTCGGCGTGGTACACGGCTTGCTCCGTGGCGTGGATCGAGGCGAATTCGGTGCGCAGGCGGCCCAGGAAGATGTCGTCGAGTTCGCGCAGGCGCGGCAGCGATCGGTCGAGCACTGTCACTTCGGCACCCATGCCGATGGCCACCTTCGCGGCGTTGGCGCCGACGACGCCGCCGCCGATGATGGAGACCCTGCCCGGGGCCACGCCGGGAACGCCGCCCAGCAGCACGCCGCGTCCGCCTTTGACCTTTTCCAGCGCCACGGCCCCGACCTGGATCGCCATGCGTCCGGCGACTTCGCTCATCGGCGCCAGCAGCGGCAGTCCGCCCCGATCATCGGTGATGGTCTCGTAGGCGATCGCCGTGCAGCCCGAACGCAGCAACAAGTCGGTTTGCCCGGGGTCGGCCGCCAGGTGCAGGTAGGTGAAGAGCAGTTGCCCACGCCGCAGCATGCGGCACTCCTGCGGCTGCGGCTCCTTGACCTTGACGATCATCTGCGCTCTGGCGAACACCGACTCCGCATCGACGGCGATCTGCGCGCCGGCGGCGCGATAGGCATCGTCGTCGCAGCCGATTCCCAGCCCCGCACCGCTCTGCACCAGGACCAAGTGGTCGTGGTGCACCGCCTCGCGAACCGCCGCTGGGGTCATGCCGACGCGGTATTCGTGGTTCTTGATTTCCTTGGGTACGCCGATGAGCATCCTGGTCTCCCGCGGCCCGACCGGGCCACGCGCGCAAAGTATGCGCACAAGCGCCGGAAATAGGCTGCGGTTGCAGCGGCGGGCGATGGGCGATCGTGCAATATCATTGCGTCCGATGGGCGTTTTTTCGAACAACGGTGTGCAACAGCGTTTCCCGAAGATGCCAAAGGAACTCGATCGCATCGACCGACAGATTCTTGCCGAGCTGCAGCGCGATGGACGTCTTACCAATGCCGCGTTGGCCGAGCGGGTGCATCTTTCGCCGTCGGCCTGCCTGCGGCGGGTCCAGCGTCTGGAGCGCGAGAGCGTAATCGCCGGCTACATTGCCGTGCTCGATCCGGCTGCGGTCGGCCGCGCCACGAGCGTGTTCGTCGAGGTCAGCCTCAATAGCCAGCGCGAGGAGGCACTCGAGGCCTTCGAGCAAGCGGTACGCGATTGCCCGGACATTCTGGAATGCCACCTCATGTCGGGGGGGTCCGATTACCTGCTGCGGGTTGCCGTCGAGAACACGCAGGACTACGAGCGCATCCACAAGCAGCACCTGTCGCGCCTACCCAATGTCGCGCGGATCCGCTCGAGCTTTGCCCTGCGCACCGTCTGCCAGCGCCGCGCGCTGGCGCTCTAGCTGGGAGCTAGCCCGTCTTTCTCAACTCGCGCGTAGAAACGGCTGTTTTTGATCGAAGCGGCCTGGTAA
>OKRD01000003.1:0-2351 GCA_900290335.1 Burkholderiales bacterium
GCACGAACTCGTCTGGCAGGAAGCGGAACGGGCCGGAGCCTATCGTCTCCTTGATCTGCTGCATCGGATCGGTTTTGGCGATGCGCTCCGGCATGATGAACGGCTCGCTGGCCGCGGGCTTGGCCAGCGCGTCGATCAGCAGCGGGAACGGCGATTTCAACGTGATCTTGATGGTGCTATCGTCTTGCACGCCCCAGTTGTCGACGAACTTCGCCAAGGTCTGGCCCAGCGTGTCGCGCGCCGACCAGCGCGCCAGGCTCGGCGCGCAGTCCTGCGCGCGGACCGGTTCGCCGTCGTGGAATTTCAGCCCCTGCCGCAGCTTGATCAGGTAGGTGCGGCCGTCGTCCGACACTGTGTGGCCTTCGGCCATCTGCGGCTTTGGCTCCAGCTTGGAGTTCGTCGCATACAACGTGTCGTAGACCGCGTAGGCGTGGTTCTCGGTTACCGAGGCGGTGGTCCAGATCGGGTCAAGCGAGGTCAGATTCGCCTGCGGTACGAATTTCAGCGTGGTCGCCGCGGTCGATTGACCAATGGCAAACCGCGGCAGCGCCACCGCAGCCGCGGCGGCACCACCCAGACGAAACACCGTGCGCCGTTTCATCGCTACCCGTCCTTCCGAAATGCCCTTGGCCAGTATGCGCTGCCTGGCAGGCGCGAACAACATGGCGGGATGCGGTGCGCTCGGTGAGCAGTTGCGTCCGTCAAGCCGACCAAAAGCGGCAAGCCATTCAGATGTCGAATCCAAGAAGGTTGTTCAGTCCGATAACGATCCAGTGCCCCGATCACTGAAGAGCGAGTGGGCCCGTCCCTCCCGTGTCATTGCGAGTTCCACACCGGCCGTCCGGCGGACCCGCCCTGAATGAAACCCGACGCCTTCTTGCTAGGGGCGAAGCGAAGAAGCAATCCCCCGCTCTGGATTGCTTGGCCGGATCAAGTCCGGCCACCGCTTCGCTCCTCGCAATGACACCGCGGACGTTTCGCGTTTTCATAATTCTGGGTAGCAGGTTACCGCGGCGGCACGGCCTCCGCGGGTGTGCCAGCGTACCAGTCGTACCAATCCCATGCGAGGTTGTTGATGTAGAACACGCCCGTGTTGGTCAGGATCGACGCCGCGCCGAATACCGCGGTGACGGCCGCGGAACTGGTATAGGCATAGAGCGCCGCCAGCTTGATCGAGGCGATCACCGGTTTGTAGGTCAGGAACTTCCCGGTGTTGCGCCAGACATCCGCGGTGGCGTCGAACGACTGGTCCTCGGTCCGTTTCGTGGGCGGCGGCGAGTAACTGTCCCAGAGGTAGTCGTTCGCCGTATAGATCACCCACGAACTTGCCAGCATGAATGTCGTCAACGCGGCCCCGCCGACAAAGCCGCCCGCGGCATAGGACAGAACGGCCAGGTTGGTGGCGGTGGACCCGACCTTGAACGTCGTTGCCTTCAGCGCCGAATGCCCCAGCGAGGCGCTATTGGCCGGCGGAGCCCCAGGCGCATCGGGCTGCGCCAAGGCGGGCATCGCCGCGGGTAATGCCAGGACGGTCGCGAACAGAAGTTGCCGCATTGCCAAATCGACCTCGGTTCAAGGAAGCGGGAGCATGAGTGTGCGATCGGGCGACCGCAAGCTACTTGTAGCGCAGCCGTGTCGATGGTTGTCCAGTTGTTGCCGTGCGGTTGGCCCCTCACCTGCCCAGCGCGAGACGTGCGCTCAGCAGTTCGCCGTGCCGGAGCTCGCCGGGCAGGCACAGCGCCGCCAGCGCCGGCGCGACAGCCTCGGGCTTCGGCAGCGTCGAAGAATCCTCGCCCGGCATCGCCTGCGCGCGCATGCGTGTCGCGACCACACCCGGGTCGAACAGGTTCACCCGCAGCCGCGTCGTCTTCACCTCGTCGGCCCAGGTCAGCACCAGGTGCTCCATTCCCGCCTTGGTCGCGCCATAGGCCCCCCAGTAGGCCTTCGGCGCGCGCGCGCGGCCGGTGGTGACGAACACCGCGCGGCCGGCCCCGGCCTGGCGCAGCAGCGGATCGCAGGTGCCGATCAGCCGCCACGCGGCCGCCAGGTTGACCGCGACCACGTCGGCCCAATCGTTCGGCAGGATGTGCGCGACCGGCGTCAGCCGGCCCAGGGCGCCGGCGCAGTGCACCAGCACGTCGAGCCGGCCGAAGCGCTGGAACAGGCTGGGGCCGATCGCCTCGACCTGCCCGGCTTCCGCCAGGTCGAGCGGCAGCAGGGTCGCGCTGCCGCGGGCGGCGCGGATCGTGTCGTCGGTTTCCTCCAGCCCGCCCTGGGTGCGCGCGGTGATCACCACGTGCGCGCCAAGCCGCGCCAGTTCGATCGCGGCCGCCGCGCCGATGCCGCGGCTC
>OKRD01000003.1:2361-2577 GCA_900290335.1 Burkholderiales bacterium
TCTCGGCCAGCAGGCTCAGTTGCCGGTCGGTGTTGTCGCCTTCGTCGGGGCGGGAGATCGGATACTCGCCGGTGAAGCACGCGTCGCAGTAATGCGGCTTGTGCGGATCGCGCCCGGACTTGCCGAGGGCGCGATACAGCCCGTCGATCGAGATGAACGCCAGGCTGTCGACGCCTATCTGCTCGGCCATCGCCTCGACGCTGTGGCGCGCCGCCA
>OKRD01000052.1 GCA_900290335.1 Burkholderiales bacterium
CTGCGCATCGTCGTGATCGCCAGATCGTAGATGCCGGATTCCTTCCAGGACTGGATGTGGTGAAAATTCTGGGCCCGCAACTGCTCGATTGTCGCTCCGACCTGTCGTGCAATGGCGTCGTTGGCGGAAATGCAATCCCCTTCGCTGTTGAAAATGCAGATGCCGATCGGGGAGTTTGCAAAGATCTGCTCGTTGAGTTGCTGCTCGGCGCGCAGCGCCCGCTCGGCCTGCTTGCGTTCGGTCAGGTCCGTATCGGTGCCCGACACGCGAAGGGCCTTGCCCTGCCGATCGCGAAGAATGTAACCGCGCGAGAGCACCGGGACCGGATGGCCGTCCTTGTGGCGCAGCCGCGTCTCGAAGCTGTAGTGCTCTGCCCCGCTGTCGATCGCCTCGGCGAAATTGCGCTGTCCCATCGCGCGGTCGCCCGGGTAGACAAGTACTTCCCACAACTTATCGTCGTAGGGCAGTTCCTCGTTGTCGTAGCCCAGCATTTCCCAACCACGCGGCGAGTAAAACTGCTCCCCAGTAACGAGGTTCCAGTCCCACCAAGCATCGTTGGTGCCCTTTAACACCAGACTCATGCGCGTCTGGCTGCCTTCGAGCTGGTGGCGGATCTTGTGCAGGCGATCGCGTTCCGCTTGCAGCTCCTCCGACGCTTGCGACAACGCGGTGCTGGACTTGCGCAGCTCCAGCTGCACTATCACCTGGCGCGCAAATGCAGTGAGGTCGGCGCGCTGCGCCGCGTCGAACTGGCGCGGCTTGCGATCCATCACGCACAGCGCGCCCAGGGCATGGCCCTGCGGCGTGAGCAGGGGCGCGCCGGCAAAAAAGCGAATGCCGGTCGCGCCCGCGACCAGGGGGTTGCCGGCAAAGCGCGGATCGCGCCGCGCATCCTCCACGACCATTACCTCGGGCGAGCAGATCGCGAAGTCGCAAAGCGCTATCGCTCGAGGGGTTTGCCGGACGTCCAGCCCGAACTGGGACTTGAACCACTGGCGATGCCCATCGAGCAAGCTGACGAGGGCTATGGGCGTGTCGAAATGGCGGGCCGCCAGCTCGGTGATGTCGTCGTAGGCTTGCTCTGCTGCCGTGTCCAGTACACGGTAACCAAGAAGAGCCTGCAGGCGTTGCTCATCTTGATCGAGCATGGGGGAATGGGCCTGAATGAATGTCAATAACCTCCCCCGTACTGTACGGTCGTGATCGGGCGCTCGTACGAGGGAAATGGGGGGTGGTTACCGCTTTGCATGGCGATTTACGCCAGCATTTGACTTAGGGAATAGCGAATCGCGGGACGTGAACCAAGAAGCGGCGCAGAACCGGAGCCGGCCGGCGGCCAGCTCCTGCAGCAGGGGCGCCACGCCAAGCGTCGCGTGTTCGGCCGGCAAACGGACGCCGGCTCTCGGGCGCGGGCTCGTTGGGCCAGCGGTGCGCTAGCAGCGAGCTTGCAGCGAATCAGAGCCCGACGCAGACGTACTTGACGGTCAGGTATTCATCGATGCCATGGTGTGCGCCCTCGCGGCCATAGCCGGACTGCTTGACCCCGCCAAAGGGGGCGACCTCGGTGGACATGACCCCGACATTGACGCCAACCATGCCGTACTCGAGCTGCTCGGCAAAGCGCATCACCCGACCCACGTCGCGCGCGTAGAAGTAGGCCGCCAGGCCATGTTCGACGGAATTGGCGGCCGCAATGGCTTCCTCTTCGCGGCCAAAGGAAAACACCGGCGCCACCGGGCCGAAGGTTTCTTCCTTTGCCAGCAGCATGGTGTCGCGCACGCCGGAGAGCACGGTGGGCTCGAAGAAAGTTCCGCCCAGTCGATGGCGGCGGCCGCCCGTTTCGATCTTGGCACCCTTGGCAAGCGCATCGGCCACGTGCGCTTCAACCTTTTCGAGTGCGGCCGCATCGATGAGCGGACCCTGTTGCACACCGGCTTCGAGCCCGGAGCCCACCTTGAGCTGGGATGCGCGCGCCGCGAGGCGGGAGACGAACTGGTCGTAGATCTTCTCGTGGGCGAAGAAGCGGTTGGTGCAAACGCAGGTCTGACCGGCGTTGCGATACTTGGAGACAAGTGCGCCCTCGACCGCGGCGTCGATGTCCGCATCCTCGAACACCAGGAAGGGAGCATTGCCGCCGAGTTCGAGGGAGAGCTTTTTGAGCGTCGGCGAGCATTGCTGCATCAGGATGCGGCCTACGGCGGTCGAACCGGTGAAGGAGAGCTTGCGCACCACGGGGGAATCGCACAGGACCTTGCCCACCACAATGCTTTGCTCGGCATCCGCGGTAACGATGTTGATGACACCCGGCGGGAAGCCGGCGCGCGCGGCCAGCTCGGCCAGGGCCAGGGCCGACAGCGGCGTTTGCTCAGCGGGCTTCACCACGACGGTGCAGCCGGCCGCCAAGGCCGGGGCGATCTTGCGTGTGATCATCGCGTTGGGGAAGTTCCAGGGCGTGATGGCCGCGCAAACGCCGATCGGCTCGCGCAGGACCAGCAGCCGCCGC
>OKRD01000002.1:0-9673 GCA_900290335.1 Burkholderiales bacterium
GGGATCGAGCTCCGTGGCGGCCGGACTGGCCGGGTTGACCGGCCAGCGGAAGCCGATGCCGCGCGCTCCCAGGGCGGCCGAAGGCTTGTAGGTCAGAATCCTGCGACCGCTCGACCAATCCTGTCCATTGAGCACCTGCCCGGAGTCCCACGTCGGGGCACCGAGCAGACCGCCGGCCGCTATCGGATAGGCTACCAGCTGGCCGGTCCAGCCGCCGCTGTTGAAGCGCGCCTGATACAGATCGCTGTCGCTCGACCACGAACCGGCGTTGAGCGACACGGCCGAATCCGACGCGGTCTTGTTGACGATGTCGGTGCTGATCGCCGCAAAGGCGGACCGCATGTCGGCGGCGCTGGTGGCGAAATATGCACTGTTGGTGCCGCCCAGGCTGGCGATCTGGTTGAGCACCGCCGTCGAGCCCGGGTTTGCCACGGTGTCGCCCATGCCGACGACGTACGTCTGGATGTCGTAGGTATTGCCGCTGTGGGTGGTGCTGCGCAGGTTCGTGACCATCGGGAACACGTCCTGCGCCGCCTGCGAGTAGGTCCAGGTTCCGCTGGTCGGGTTGTAGACGTTTTGCTGCATCGACAGCGGGTACATGTTGCCCCAGCCGTCGGACGTGGGATTGCCGTCCGTGGCCAGCAGAACGAAGCTCCTCTGGCAACTCATGGTGATCGGCGAACTCTGGCCGCCCAGCGTTCCCGAGAAATACTGGCCGGCGGTCTGCAGGCTGCCCATCAGCGGCGTGAACACGGCCGAGTCCTTGAGATCCGGGCCCGAGGGGGTTTCCTGGGCCAACGCGGTCATCAGCGCGGTGTAGTGCGGGTCGGTGTTCGAGCCCGAGTCCACCCTGACCGGCTCGACCATCGCGCCATGGCCGCTCACGTCGCTGTAAAAGCCCCAGGCGCGCGGAATCCAGTACAGGCGCGGATACGGCGGGGTGCCGGGCAAGAAGCCCGCGTCGGTCGGCGTGAAGCCCAGCGCACCGATGTAGCCGCTGAAGTCCGGCCAGTTCCAGCTGTTCGGAGCGCTGGCGCCGTTGCGCGTGTAAAAGACGTAGTAGGCGGTGCTGTTGTTGACCCCCATGCCCCAGGGCGGGAATCCGGACCAGGCGTAGAGCACGTCGTTGACGTCGGGATCGTCGCCGGTGCGCGCGTAGGTGACATAGGCGTAGGGCGTCCCGCTCTGCGGATTGGCAACGCAGCGCACGCCGCCGTTGGACGCCGAGATACCGTTGACGCAGTCGTTCGTGAACACGACCTCGGGCACGGTCGGATCGCTGCCGTCGCCGCCGAAGTAGTACGCGTAGGTGCTGAACAGCCATGGGCCGTCGACGATTTGGAAGGTCTCCAGCCCCCAGTTGAACTGCATGCGGTAGCTGTTGATCGTGTCGGTGATCACCCGTCGCGCCGTGTTGGCGCGCGTCGAGGGGTCGTCGCCCGCGATCAGCTTGCCGGCCATCGTTCCGTCCATCGATTCGGAGTTATCGTAGATGACGAGGATGTTGGGGGCCGCGTTGTCCGACAAGAAGAGCGGGTACGGGGCGAGGTTGAGCAGGCCCCCTGCCGTGGCCGAATGGACCATCAGCACCATCGCGGCGGCGCCGACACAGGTTCGCGGGAATCGTTGTTTCATGGTTCGGTCTCGGTTCGCGGTTCAATACTTGATGTAGATCGACTGCATGACGACGTGGGTATCGGCTCGCCCGCCGGTGGCATAGACGCTGAATCGCCCGCCGGTGGCATAGACGCTGATGCGGTAATAGACGCCCTGGTTCGAGTTGGGAGCGATCCCCTGGCCCCAGGAGTCGCCCTGGCCCGGCTGCAGGGTGCTGAGCTTCTCGACTACGTACAGCGGCACCGCCGCGTACAAGGGCGTCGTGCTGCCCATGCCGGTGAGCTGCGCCCCGGTGTACTGGCCGTAGGCGCGTGTCGTCGCCGCCGTCTGGGCGTCGCCGCTCCAGTCCACCAGCTGCCACAGCGGCGTCGAGCTGGGGGTCGCCCACGTCGAGGGCGTGGTCCACAGTCCGGCCGTTCCGGCCGAGGTGAAGGGGGAGCTGGAGGTGAGGTTCAGAGCAATGTCGGCTTCGGCATCGCGCAGGCCGGCCTCGGCCGCCTGCAGGGCGAGATTCATGTCCTTGGCGTTGCCGACGATCTTCTCCTGCATCACGCTGCTGCCGATGGCCGCCAGGCCGATGAGCGTGATGGCGATCAGCATCACCAGAGAGACGATCAGCGACATGCCCCGCTGGGCGAAGCGGGCCGGTCCGGAGCAAACGCGTAGGTCGCGGCGCATGGTCAATTGATGCGGTTGCGCAGGGAGATGGTGGAATTCATCACGGTGCGGACGCGAAGATCGTTCGGCGTTACCGTCGCGCCGTTGAAGGTGTAGGGCTGGGGCATGGTCGCCATGCGGTCCTGGACGGTCTCCATCAGCAGCTCGACCCGCACGTCGATCACGTTGGCCCAGGTTCCGACCAGGTCCGCGGTCACGTACCGGTTCGGCACACCGTCGCCGTCGGTGTCCTCGCCGAACAGGAACAGCATGTTCTGCACACCCTCGACGATCTCTTGCGGCTGCGCGGCGCCGGTGTAGTTGGGAACGCTGTAGGTCCACAGCGACGTGGTTCCCGGCTGCAGCAGGCTCGGGGCCACGTAATACGTGCGCGTTACCAGCCGGTACAACGACGCGTCGGTGCTGAAGCTCGTGCCCAGATCATCGCTGGCATTGCCCGGCGAGCCCGCCCCGGCGGCGTGCCTCACCGTGCCCAGGCTCGGGTCGGCCGTGATCTGGAATGCGACCGAGCCCGAACAGTTGGCCGCCATGACGACGTCCCCGGTGGCCAGGCCGCTGGCAGCGCTGACCGTCAGCGACGCGTTCGACGCTCCCATCGCTGCAATGAGCGCATGTGCGCCGCCGGTCTCGGTACGCACGGTGAGCACGTCGGTGCCTTCGAGCGGCGCTTGGGCGAGTCCGGTCAGGCTGCCATCGAGCGGCGGCGCCCACGAAGGACCGACCGCATGAAACCCCAGCAGCCCGCTCGTGTAGTCATACTGGTACCCGGCCGGATTGAGCTTGCTCACCGGCCGCACGGAGTTGCCGACGCAGGCGTCGAATCCGGCCATGCGCAGATCGCGCGAGAGCGAGTCGATCGCGAAGCGCGCGTTGTCCTGCAGGCTCGCCACCGACGCGTTGGCGCTAAATACCCCTTTGCTGTTGACCGCGATCATCGCCGCCGCGCCCGACAGCAGCAGCGCCAGCACGAGCGCGATCATCAGTTCGACCAGCGTTACGCCGCACTGTCGCCGAGCGCCGGGCCGTGCCAGTCTCGCTACCGCTCGCGACGGTCTCATGGTCGCACCGGGGTCACAAAATACGACGGCACGAGCTGGCCCTTTTCGCTCCAGAACACCTTGGCCACCATCATCGTGCCGATGCCGTCGCAGGCGGGGTTCACCGGGGTGCCGTCGTCGGGCGTGTTATCGATGCAAACCACGCCGGAGCCGCCCGGCAGCGCCGCGGCAATCTCCTGGTTCCATTCGAAGTAGTCGTACGCGGCAAGCTGGGCCGGCGTGCAGCTGGCGGTGATGCAGCCTGGGTCGGAAGGCACGCCCGTCAGGTTGGCATAGGCGCCGGCACTGGCGCCCACCTGGTTGGCGCGGATCCGGTCGGCCATCGCGTAGCCCAGTTCGGTCGCCTTCGACCGAAGCAGGCCGCTGGTGCCCCTGGCCACCGCTACCGCGTGCAACTGGGCCAGGCCGAGCAGCCCGATGCTGATGACGATGATCGACACCAGCACCTCAATCAGCAGGTAGCCGCGCGCCCCGCCATGTCCCGGCCGGGCGCCAATGCTACGGACAGGCAACCGATTGCTGCACATCGGTAATGCCTCCGGGCAAGATGGTCACGAGGTAGCCGGTCGTTCCGGGTGCCGCGCTGCTGCAGGACTTCACTTGCAGTGCCGCACCGCTCGTCAGGTACCCCTGCTGGTTGAAAGCGATCTGGGTCACGGTGCCGTCGCCCAGCACGACGCCGTTGGTGAAGGCGATACGGCTGCGCACCACCGGCTCGCCGACGTCCCGAATGCCATTGGCGTTAGCGTCGACCCAGATCGTCCAGCCATTGCCGAAGCCGTTGCCCGCCACCGGTGCGCTGGCGGTTATCACGACGGGCGTACCGCGCCGCAGGGCCTCGCTGCGGGTAAAGTTCAAGGCGTTGACGAATTCGGATTCGGCAGCGGTGTTGCCATTCTTGCCGACGAAAACGCTGAAAGTCGGCCCCGCCATCGCCATGATCACCGCGAGAATCGCGACCACGATCATCACCTCGACGGCCGTGACCCCGCGCGCCGCATGCCAGCGGCGCCCGGAAAACGTCTCACGTATTTCGCCCAACTCAGACCCGCTCATTGCTGTCCCCGATTGAATTTGCCCACGGGGGGCGCACCCACCCCCCGCCGCACCTGCTCCGCCGGCAAACACTGCGCCGGTAACGGGGTTTCGACGCAACGGGCGCTCCCTTGAGGGGGCTGCGATCGGCGGCCGCTTCCGCCGGATAGGCGGTATTTGCCCCGGCCAGGGCTGGGGCGGGCGAACTCAGACGCGGTGCGCCACCCCCATTTGGGCCAGTTCCTGCACGAGGCGGGCGGCGATCTCGGTTACCGGCAAAACCGCATCGACCGCACCGACGGCGATCGCCTCCCGCGGCATGCCGAATACGACGCAGCTCGCCTCGTCCTGGGCAATGTTGAAGCTGCCGGCGTTGCGCATCTCGAGCATGGCGGCAGCACCGTCGCGGCCCATGCCGGTGAGCATGACCCCCAGAGCGTTGCGGCCGGCGACCGCGGCGACGGAGCGGAACATCACCTCGACCGACGGACGGTGGCGATTGACCGGGGTCGAGTCGTCGATCGCGATGACGTAGTTGGAGCCGCTCTTGGCCAGCCGCATGTGCCGGTCGCCCGGGGCGATATAGGCATGCCCGGGCAAGACGCGTTCGCCATCGATGGCCTCGCTGACCGTGATCCGGCTCTGCGAGTCCATGCGGGCGGCAAAGCTGCGGGTAAAGCCGGGCGGCATGTGCTGGGTGATCAGCACCCCGGGACAATCGGCGGGCATCCGTGTCAGGACCTCGCGAATTGCCTCGGTCCCGCCGGTGGAAGCGCCGATGGCAATGAGTTTTTCGGTGGACATTCGGGAAAATCGTGCGGGGGGGACCCGTTCGGCGGCCGTATGCCCCGCCGCCACCGCCGCAGGAGCAACGCGGCGATGGAGCCTCGCCTTGGCCGCCACGCGGATCTTGTCGCAGATGTCGGCGCCCAGATCCTGCATACCGGCGGCAATGCCCAACTTGGGTTTGGCGACGAAATCGATGGCGCCCAGCTCCAGCGCGCGCATCGTCACCTCGGCGCCCCGCTCGGTGAGCGTGGACACCATGACCACGGGCGTGGGCCGCAGGCGCATCAGCTTCTCGAGAAAATCGAGGCCATCCATGCGCGGCATCTCGACGTCGAGCGTGAGCACGTCGGGATTGAGAGCGCGGATCATCTCCCGCGCCACCAGAGGATCGGGGGCAGCACCGACGACCTCCAGATCGGCTTGCGTGCCGATGATCTCCGTCAGCAGACTTCGAATCAGGGCGGAGTCATCGATAATCAGAACGCGGATCTTCGCCATGCTCCACCTCTTTTGTGCCGCCGCAGAAATCTCCCGAAGGAGGCGCCGGCGCGGTCGATGCATCGATCAAAACAGTTCAATGTCACCCGCAACTTCGGTCGTGTTGATCTTCGCGGTGTACTGCTGCTCGGCGGCAACAAGCGAGCTGTCGGTCTGGGTCAACTTCTTGCACATGGCGCGCCCCGTTGTCGGGAAGAACGCCACGCGCCGCGGGTGCACGTCCAGCAGATCCTGGGACACGACCCGAATACCCTCGGTGTTGAGAAACTCGAGTACGAAGGCGGCATTGCGCTCCCCGACATTGAGGGTCGAAAGATTGCGCAGCACCGCCCCGCCCCCGAAGACCTTTGCCTCCAGATTCGCTTTGCGCGCACCACGCTTGATCAGTTCATTGATCAGTTGCTCCATGGCGAAGACACCGTAGCGCCCGGAGGCCGCCGTAAGGTCGCCGGCGCCTGACTCCTCGCCTGGCAGCATGAAGTGGTTCATGCCACCTACCCGCACCGAGCGATCCCAGATGCACGCCGCGACGCACGATCCGAGCACGGTCGAGATGACGACGTCATCCCTGGCCACGAAAAATTCGCCCGGCATGATCTTTACGGCATGGCGACCGAAGTCGCGCTCGAAATAAAACGTGCGCGCCTCGCCCGGGACGCCGGACGCAACGGGCTTGGGAAGGGATTGCCGAGCGGCTGCGCGCACGTCATTTCCTCTGGTAGACGGTCTTGCCTCGCAGCGAGAGCGATTCGTGACAATCGGTGAAGTTCTCGGAATGTCCGACAAACAGCAAACCGCCCGGCCGGATCAGCCGCACCATCCGATGCAGGATTTCCTTCTGCGTCTTGCGGTCGAAGTAGATCATGACGTTGCGACAGAACACGGCGTCGAGCTGCGGCGAAAAGCTGCGCAGCAGCGGCCATTCCTCATCGAGGAGGTTGAGCTGCGCAAATCGGACCAGCTGGCTCAGTTCGGGGCGCACACGCACCATGCCCTCGTTGGCACCGGCGCCGCGCAGAAAGAAGCGCCGCAAGCGCCCCTCACCGCACACTTGCGCTGCCTCCAGCCGGTACGTGGCCCCGGCGGCCGTGGCCAGCACGTTCGTGTCGATGTCGGTCGCCAGCAAGGATCCGGCCGGCCGGCTGCCGGCCGCCTCGCTCATCGCGATGGCGATCGAATAGGGTTCCTCGCCGGTGGAGGCGGCGGCGCACCAGACCAGCGGCGGCGCCGGCGAGGCCCGATTGCGCAGGAATTCCTCCAACACGGGGAAATGATGCGCCTCGCGAAAGAACGAGGTCAGGTTGGTGGTCAGCGCATTGACGAACTCCTGCTCCTCGGCGGCGCCGAACTGCGCATCGGCCTCCAGGCGGTCGAGGTACTCCGTGAACGACTCCATGCCGTGGACTCGCAAGCGCCGTGAAAGACGGCTGTAGACCATGTTCTGCTTGTGTTCGCTCAGATGGATGCCGGCACGGCGGTAGATCAGACGGCGCACGCGTCGGAAGTCCTTCTCCAGGAACCCGTACTCGCGATCGTCGACGGCGGCGTTCGTGCCCGGATCGGCTGGCGGTGTCAGGTGGTCGCGTGCGCCCATGAAATTTGCCGATCGCCCGACGCGCAGGACGCAGTGCGGGAGCCGCCCTCAGGCGGCCGCCCGCGCTTCCTCTTCGCCAACGATTCCCATCTCCGGGCTGGTCATCAGCTTCTCGATGTCCAGCAGGATCAGCATGCGCGCGCGTTCCTCGGTACCTACGGTCCCGAGCCCGATGATGTAGCTCGAGTCCAGCAGCGAATTGAACTCGGGGGCGCCGCGGATCTGTTCCTTAGCGAGTTCGAGCACGTCGCTGACCGAATCCACCACGACACCGACGATGCGGCCCGCGACGTTGAGGATGATCACCACCGTGAATTCGTCGTACTTGATATCGCCCAATTGGAACTTCAGGCGCAGATCGACGATCGGCGCGATGACGCCGCGCAGATTGATGACGCCCTTGAGGAATTCGGGAGCGCTGGCAACGCGGGTGACCGCGTCATAACCACGGATCTCCTGCACCTTCAGGATGTCGATGCCGTACTCCTCCTTGCCCAGACGAAACGTCAGGTATTCGCTCGGCTTGACCGTGGCTTCCGTCAACTGTTCCATCACGCCCATGGCAACTCCCGCATCCATCTGATGAGGACCATCGCGACCGCAGCGCCGCCAGGTCCATAAGCCGTTCGTGTCCCGTGCCCGCAGGTTTCTTGGCGTTTCCTCGCGCTCAGTGGCGGGTCCGCTTGACCAGGCTGGAAACGTCAATGATCAGCGCCACGCGCCCGTCGCCAAGAATGGTTGCGCCCGAGATGTCACGCACCCGCCGGTAGTTGGACTCAAGGTTCTTGACCACGACCTGGTGTTGCCCGAGCAATTCATCGACGATCGCCGCCATGCGCTTGCCGTCGGCCTCGACGATGACGAGGATCTGTGCAGCGCCATCGACTCCGGGTTCGGTCCCCAGGCGCGGCACGCCAAACTCGTCGGCCAACGCCACCACCGGCATGTACTCGTCGCGCACCTTGACCACGTGGCCGCTCGAGCCGACCGTCTGGATCATTCCCGGTTCGACCTGGAACGATTCGATCACCGATGCCAGGGGCAGGATGTATGTCTCGTCGCCGACGCCGATGGACATTCCGTCCATGATCGCCAGCGTCAGCGGCAGGCGCACGCACACGCGCGTTCCCCATCCTTCGGCCGAATCGAGCTCCGCGGTGCCGCCCAACGCCGCGATGTTCCTGCGTACGACGTCCATGCCGACGCCACGCCCCGAGACATCGCTTACCTGGTCCGCTGTGGAGAAGCCGGCTTCCCAGATCAGCGCCCAGACGTCCGCATCCGTCATCTCGTCACGAACGGGAAGTCCGCGCTCGCGCGCCTTCGCCAGAATGCGGTCGCGCCGCAGCCCCTGCCCGTCGTCTCGCACCTCGATGAGTATGGACCCGCCCTGGTGCGCTGCCGAGAGGGTGATCGTGCCCGTTTCGGGCTTGCCCGCTGCCAGTCGCTGTTCGGGCGTCTCCAGCCCGTGGTCGGCGCTGTTGCGCACGAGGTGAGTGAGCGGATCGACGATCTTTTCGATCAGACCCTTGTCGAGCTCGGTTGCCTCGCCGACCATCTTCAGTTCGATCTTCTTGCCGAGTTTGGCAGCAAGATCGCGAATCATGCGCGGGAAACGGTTGAACACGAACGACATCGGGATCATCCGGATCGACATCACCGCTTCCTGCAGGTGCCGCGTATTGCGCTCCAGGTCCGTGACGCCGGTCAGCAAGGAGCGAAACTGCGCGGCGTCGAGGTCCTTCACCTGCTGCGTGAGCATCGCCTGGGTGATGACGAGTTCTCCCACGAGGTTGATGAGTTGGTCGACGCGCTCCACCGACACCCGCAGGGTATTGGAGTCGAGGTTGGCCGTGCCTGCCTTGTCCGACCGCGCCTTGCTATCCGGTGCCTTGCCGCTTGTTCCCGCCGGCTGCGACGAGCGCCCGGCCCCCGGCGCACCCGGCTTCGCGCCTGCGCCCTTGCCCGCGGCACCAGCCTTGGCCGAAGGCAGGGTCGCCAGATCGACGAAGAATCCAAATCCGTTGGCCTCATCGCTCCCGGCGGCTGTCGCGGCGACCGCCGGCGCCGGCGGGGACGCCGCCGCGCTCGGCGTCGTCGCCAACCGGGGTTCGATGAGGATCTGTTCGCGGGCAACGTGGAAGGAAAACAGCTCGATCAGTTCCGAGTCCGGAGTCGGTGTCGTTACCAGAAAGCGTCGATAACCGTCAGCGCCCAGAGCGCCGCCGTCGGCGGCCTCGATGGTGCCCAGCGACGGAATGTCGCGAAACAGCTCTGCGAGGCTGTCGGCAACCGTGCCGTCCTTCAGCGGGCCGACGCGGATGTTGAGGCTGCGCACCCCTGCGGGGAGCACGGTGCCCTGGGTCGCGACGGCTGCGACGGAGGCGCCCGCCGCAGCGGCGGG
>OKRD01000002.1:9683-51703 GCA_900290335.1 Burkholderiales bacterium
GAGCCGCTGGCAAGGAGCTTGATGCGGCGTATCAGGTCGCCGGTCTCGGGAACCTCCCCCGGGCGACCCTGGTGCCGCGCCAGTTGTGCACGCACCACGTCGCCGGCCTCGAGCAGGACGTCGACCATCACCTTGTCGAGCGAAAGCTCGTGCCGGCGAACCCGATCCAGCAGCGTTTCGAGTTCGTGCGTCAATGTGGTGACGTCGGCGAAGCCAAACGTGGCCGCCCCGCCCTTGATGGAATGGGCTGCGCGAAACACGGCATGGAGCTCATCATCGCTCGGTTGCCCGAGGTCGATCTCGAGCAGCAAAGACTCCATGTTCGCGAGGTTTTCACCGGCCTCTTCGAAGAACACGGCATAGAACTGCGTTAGATCGAAGCCGCCCTGCTGCAGTCCCTGGTTGCTTACTTCACCCATGATCGCTGTCTGCCTAGTAAGGTTCTGTCCCTATGGGCGCGGGCCCGTGAAACCGGACGCCTGGCGGTGGAAGCCGCCATTTCCATCGGCGTGCAACGCATCGCGCCGCCGCTTGCGCCGGGCCCGGTCAGCGGATGACCTTGCGAACGACGTCGAGCAGCTTGCTGGGATCAAAGGGTTTGACCAACCATCCGGTTGCACCAGCGGCCTTGCCCTTGGCCTTCATCTCGGCACTCGATTCCGTGGTAAGGATCAGGATCGGCGTTGCGGCGTACCCTGCGAGGCTGCGCAGGTTTTGCACCAGGGTGATGCCGTCCATGCGGGGCATGTTCTGATCGGTGAGGACGAGGTCAACCGTCTCTGCCTTGGCCTTGTCCAGGGCCTCCTGGCCATCGGCGGCCTCGATCACGTTGTACCCGGCACCCTTGAGCGTGAATGCGACCATCTGCCGCATCGACGCCGAGTCATCCACCGCGAGAATCGAATGCATTGCGAACTCCCTTGCCTATCCGGGTTGCTATCTAGAAGAGATCTATGGAGCCGGAGCTCATCTCCGCCTGCCGAACCGGCTGCGGATGCTCCAAGATCCCCCGGCCAGGCACTTCGCCGTAGAGGGACCGTAGACAGATTTCCAGCGCCGCCAATCGCCGCTGCGCATGATGGGTAAGCTGGGTCGCCATGTCCTGGAATTGCAGCGCGGTGACCGCAGAACCGATTGCCGACTCAATGCGCTTGCGTTCCTCCAGGTTGCGGCTGGTTTGCTGTTCCAGGCTGGCAAATTCGTTGAAGCTCCCGAGCAGGCGACCGGCGGCATCGTTGAATAGCGCCTTGAGGCGTTCCAGGTCGGCCTCGATTGCCGCGCATTCCTGCGCTGCATTGCGGCCAGCGTCCGGCAACGATGATTCGTTAGAATGTTCCGCTGTCATGGTCGTCCTGATCCCCGGTATTGGGAATCCTTCGTCGGGTAGTGTCCGTGACGCAACCCACGCTCGATTGGGGGAAAAGGTACGCATTTGGTGCGCAGTTCACCGACGCCCCCGAGGGCGGAAAATGCGCCAGAATGAGAGTGCCAATGCCCACCACCCTGGATAATCCGCCCATCCAGCTCCTGGTCGTCGAGGACTCGGAGCTTGACTACGACCTGCTGCTGGCGCTGCTTGCGCGCGGCGGCCGTCCGGTGCGCGCCCGGCGCGTGGAGGGCGCGGCCGGCATGCGTGCGGTCTTCGACGACGGCCCGGTCGATGTCGTCGTCACCGATCACAACCTGCCGCAATTCGATTCTCTTGCGGCGCTTGCCGTTGCAAAGTCGCACGATCCCGACCTACCGGTGATCGTCGTCTCGGGAGAAATGTCGGAGGAACTGGCCGTGGCCGTGCTCCACGCGGGGGCCGACGATTTCATCCTCAAGTCGCGCCTGTTCCGGCTCGGTCCCGCGCTGACGCGCAGCCTGCAGGCCGCACACGAGCGGCGCGCCGGGCGAGAGGCTGCCGCGGCCTTGGAACAGAGCGAAACCCGGTTGCGCGCACTGACCCGGCACCTGGAAACGATCAAGGAGGAGGAACGCCACCGGATCGCGCGGGAGATACACGACGATATCGGTGCGACGCTGACCGCATTGCGCTTTGAGCTGGTCGGCCTGGCCCGACAGGGGCAGACGCAGCCGGAACAGGCGCCGCGGCTTGCCGCAATGCTCGGCCTGCTGGAACAGGCAGTGGCCGCGAGCCACCGAATTCAACATAACCTTCGGCCCCCCGTGCTCGATGCGGGCTTGGTCGCGGCCTTGCAATGGCTGGTGCGGAGCTTCGCGTCGCGCACCTCAATCGTGGCCAGCTTCGAGACCAATCGGGAAGACCTGCCGCTGCCCGCCGAGTGCGCCGCCGCCATGTACCGGGTGGCGCAGGAATCGCTGTCGAACATCTCCAAGTATGCCCAGGCGCAGCATGTTTCCGTGCAGCTGTTCGTCGCCACCGGCGAGGTAACCCTGGAGATCAGTGACGACGGGGTCGGCTTCGATCCGGGCATGCTGCAGGCGACGCCCGGTTTCGGTCTGCGTGGACTCATTGAACGGGCCCGTGGCTTCGGCGGGTGGGCGGAAATCAGCTCGGCGCCGGGGCGCGGCACAACCGTGATGTTTTCCGTCCCTACCAGCCCCGAAGAGGGTCCACAATCGCGGCAGCGGCACGAGGGTGCCGCGACTCCCACCGGATAGTCCCAGACCAACCACTATGGCGCTCAGGACCATTGTCGTAGACGACCACGCCATCGTGCGGCGCGGGATTGTGCAGATCCTTTCCGAACACTCCGGCATCGAGGTAGCCGGCGAGGCCGGCGACTACGGCCAGCTGCGGACCTTGCTGCGGCGCGTCGGGGAAATTGACCTGCTCGTGATGGACGTCAATTTGCCGGGAAAGGACGGCATCGACATTCTCAAGACCCTGCTTGGCGAAATGCCGCGGCTCAAGGTTCTAGTCGTCAGCATGTATCCGGAAGAGCAGTACGCGGTGCGCGCGTTTCGTGCCGGCGCTGCAGGCTATCTCAACAAGGCCGGGGCGCCGGAAAAGCTGCTCGAGGCGGTGGAGCAGATCGTCGCCGGTCGAAAGTACGTCACCCCCGAGATCGCCCAGGCGCTGGTGGAAAATCTGCATGCGCCCGAACAGGGGCTACCGCACGAGAGGCTGTCGGACCGCGAGTTCCAGACGCTCAAATTGATCGCAACCGGCCATCGGCTTTCGGATATCGCCGAGGCCCTGGCCCTGAGTCCCAAGACCGTCAGCGTCTACCGCGCGCGCATCCTCGAGAAGATGAGCATGGGCAACAACGCCGAGCTGACGCATTACGCGATCAAGCACAGTCTCGTCGACTAGCCCCGTCCGCAGCAGTCGCAGACGCTCGACATGGATCCAGCGGCGCCCGCCTAGCCGGCGATGACGACCCGGTCCTTGCCGCCGTTCTTGGCTTCGTACATGGCAGTGTCGGCACGACGCAGAATCTGCGCCAGGGATTCGCCTTCGCGCCATGCGGCCGCCCCCCCGGAGAAGGTCATCACCCGGGATTGCCCCTCGTACTGGAAGCCACTGCGCTCCAGCTCGCGCTGCAGCCGGCGTATGGCGTCCACGCAATCCGCGGCCCCGGTCGCAGGGAACACCACTACGAATTCCTCTCCGCCCGTGCGTGCGATCAACTCCGTGGAACGCAGGCACGCTTGCGCGGTGGTGACAAAGTGGACCAGCGCACGGTCGCCGGCGGCATGCCCGAGGCTGTCGTTGATCGACTTGAAGTCATCGAGGTCGATCATGACCACGGTCAGCGGGACCCGGTACCGCGAAGAGCGGGACACCTCGATGCGGAACACCTCTTCGAGTCCGCGCCGGTTCAACGCGTGGGTAAGGGGATCGTTCTGCACCATGCGCGCGGTCTGCGCCAGCTCATGCTCCAGACTGCGCACGCGCAGCTCGTAGGATTCGACCTTGCGGCGTGCGTCGGCCAGGTCCTGCTGCGACTTTTCAATCTCCTCCGATACGAGCTTGGTATCGGCCAGCAGACCACCGACCACGCGCGCCACGACCAGGACATCAGGTTGCCCGCCAAGTTCCTCCTGGTAACCGCTGATGCGCTGCTGAAACCGCGCGGTGGTGTTGCCGATGGAACCCAATCGGTCGACCACCATCGTCAACATGTCCTTGAGCGACGAGCGCGCGTCCTCCAGGTCCCGTTGCATTTCGATCTGCTGGTCGATCACTGCGGCGATCCGCGCCTCGGCCTCGCCCAGACGCTCCGGGGTCAGGCGCGCGGTAAGCAGCGCGCGGATCGGGGCGAAACGCTCGACGAAGCTCCGGTCGTTGAGCACGAGTTTTGGCAAGGCGTCGCAAAGACGCATTACCATGCGCAGCAGGCCGGCTATCAGTACCTGGTCTTCGGCCGGCGGCTCGCGCGATGGTGCCGACGCCGTGGGTCCCGCGCCTGGGGCGGGCGTCGTCGCGGCGCCATTGTCCGGCGCCGCTTTGGCAACCGGGCGGCGCGCCAAGCCCAGGTCGACGTAGGTGCGCACGGTTGGCCAGTCATGGTCGCGCAGCGCCCCGTCGATGCGACCGGCCTCATCGAGCGTGATGCGTCCTTGTTGCAGCAACTCCCGCGCTAAGTCCCGAACGATCGCGACCGGCCCGTGGCCGCCCACGGTGGGACCGAGCACGCTCGCCGGGTCGAGCGGCGGTTTGCGTTTGTTTCCGCCGGGGTTCATCAGGGTCTCCGCGCTGGGATCGCGATCACGGCAACGAGCCCGCACGCTGGCGCGATTGGGCCGCGATGGCCGGCAAGGTGCGCGCGGGAGCTGGCGCTTGCGCAGCGACCACCGGCAGCTTCACCGGCGCCGGCGCACCACCCGGCGCTGCGGGGCCCTGCCCGCTGCGGCCGCGCGCCGCTCCGCCGTGGCCGGTTGCCGTCCAGCGCAACAGGACCTCGCGCAGGTCGCGCCGGCGAAAGGGTTTGGCCAGATAGTCGGAAAATCCCGCGGCACGACAGCGATCGGCTTCTCCGTGCAGCGCGTTCGCCGTCAGTGCGATGACCGGGATCTGGCGCACGCGGGCAAGGTCGTGCTGCCGGTAGTTCGGATCCCGCAACCTTCGAACCGTCTCGAAACCATCCATCGTCGGCATACCGCAGTCCAGCAGCACGACGTCGAAGCGCTCGCGCTCGAGCAGCTCCAGCGCCTTGGCACCGCCGTCGACCAATTTCCAGTCGCAGCCAAATTCCGCCAGCATGGCCGCCGCGACCTCCTGGTTCATCGGATTGTCCTCCACGGCCAGGACACGCAGGCCGGCAAGCTCGCCCAGGTCGCTCATCGCCTGGTCGGCTGCCGGCTTGGCGGCCGGCGACTCGAGCACTGCCGCCAAACAGCTGATCAGATCCCGCTGGCGGACCGGTTTTGACAGATACGCATCGACGCCGATGGCATGTGCGCGGCCCGCGTCGTCGCGGCCCGCTATGGACGTCAGCAAGACCAGGCGCAAGGCGCACAGAGCCGGCTCGGCACGAACGCTTTTGATCACATCCATGCCATCCATGATCGGCATTTTCATGTCCACGATCGCCACGTCGAACGGACTCGTGGAATTGGCGGCGATACGCAACATCTGCAGCGCCTGGCGGCCGTTTTCTGCCAACGCGCAGTCCATACTGAGCGCCAGCAGCTGCTCGCTCAGTATGCGCCGGTTGGTCGGATTGTCCTCGGCAATCAGTACGCGCTTGCCCACCAGCGATTCGACGCCGACGGTCTTGGGCGCAACGTCCGAGGGATCGCCGTGTTGCAAGGGCAGCTCCACCTGGAGCACCGAACCTTCGCCGATGCGGCTGCTGGCGCAAATTTGCCCGTTCATCAGCTCCGTGAGCTGCGCACAGATGGCCAGACCGAGCCCGCTGCCGCCATAGCGGCGTGACGAGTCCTGGTCCGCCTGCATGTACACGGAAAAGAGTCTCTCGATGGCCTCCGGCCGCATGCCGACGCCGCTATCGCGCACCACGAAGCGCACCCGTGTCGTCGGCGGCCCAGGGGGGAGCGCAGGATCGCTGGCGAGCGCCTCGACGGTCAGCGTGACCTCCCCGCGCTCCGTGAACTTGATCGCATTGCCAACGATGTTGAGCAGGATCTGGCGCAGCCGCGTCGGGTCGCCGCGCACCGTTGTCGCAAGACCGGCACCGAACTGGTAGGCCAGTTCGATACGCTTTTGGTGGGCGCGCGGCGCGAGCAGCTCGACGACGTCCTCGATCAAGGTGCGCAGGTCAAAATCGATGGACTCCAACGCGAGCTTCCCCGCTTCAATCTTCGACAAATCGAGAATGTCGTTGATGATGTCCAGCAGTGACTCTGCGGAGCGGTGCAGCAACTCGAGGAAGCGACGCTGGCGCTCATCGAGGTCGGTTCCCAGGAGCAGTTCGGTCATCCCCAGAACGCCGTTCATCGGCGTGCGAATCTCGTGGCTCATATTGGCGAGGAACTGCGACTTCGACTGGCTTGCCTGCCGGGCACGCTCGAGGTCCTCGCGCAACGCGCTTTGCGCGGTCCTGTGCCCGGTGACGTCGCGCACGATGACGAAGGATCCCGCGAAGCCACCGCTGGCATCGGCCATCGGTTGGATTTCCAATTCGTACCACCTGGAACGGGCCCCGTCGACGCGGACCGGCAGCACGAGACCGGCAACCGGCGCGCCCGACGCCAGGTGTCGCAAGCACTCGGCGGCCGAAGTCGACTCCGCGCCAAACAGCAGCTCCGGGATGTCCTTGCCTATCGTCTGCGTCGCCGTGTAGCCCACTAGCCGGGTCAGCCCCCCGTTGGCCCACTCAATGCGGCCGTTGGCCGTCGTGACCGCGACCGCATCTTCCATGCTCTCCGCGATCGAAGCCAGGCGCCGTGCCCGCGTGCTTGTGGAGCGCAACGACGATTCCGACTGGTAACGGTTGGCGGTGCTCCACAGTTCGACACTGATCGCTTCGACCAATTCGAGCATCTCCGCGCCAGCCTCGATGCGATGATCGGCGAAATACTCGACAAAGGCCGCCGTATCGGCGCCCGCGCTGATGGGAATTACGAAACCGGTTCGCAGACCGCAAGCCAGTGCCGCCCCGCGTCTGGGCCAGTCCTGCATGCGTCCCAGGTCGGAAATCCAATGGGACAAATTGCTTTCCCGGGCCAGGCCGATGAGACCGGTGTTCTCGGCTTCCCGCGACGCCTCGTTGGAGGCGTCAATAAACGCCGAGAATCGCTCCCGGTTTGGCGCGTACCACTCCGATCGCACACTCTCGACCTCGCCCGTACTCTTGCGTACCTCCAGGACCAGGCGGCCTACGGGCCAGTCCAAGTAGCTGCCGATCTCCCGCAGCGAGTTCTCCAGGGCCCGCTGCAGCGGTTCGCCATTGTTGGCCGCCGAAGCCAGGTTGCGCAGCATCTGCATGAGTGCGTACTGGCGCTGCAGGTCAAGGCTGTTTTGGACCTCGGCTTCATACATCTGCCGCGCATTGTCCGTATGCCTTTCGATTGCCCCGGTCAGGGCGTCGAAGGATCTTGCCATCGCCCCCAACTCGCAGCGGCTCTTGCCGGGCAGTTGACCGGAATAGCGCGTGGTCAGAACGTCGGACTGCGCCGTGATCGCGCGGATTGGCCGCAGCACCCGCTGCGCCTGGTGCATGGCGTACGCGATGCCCAGGCCGGCCAGGGCGAGCGCGACCAGCAAGGTGATGGGCAGACCCGCGCCAAGGCGAGCCAGCCCGTGAAGCACCAATCCCGAGACGACCGCGGGGAGCAGGGCCAGCAGCAAGATCCGCCACCGGAGCGTAAGGCGCTGGCCCCCCATCGCTGCCGCCACCTGGGGCAGGCGCTCAGCGCCGGCATCGCTCGGCCCTTGCGCGGTCGAGTGCGGGGCGGACCCAGGCGCGGCAGGAGCGAGCGGAATCGCGGGGCCGGGTTCGAGTCCGGCTCCGTCTGCCCACAGTTCCTTGTCCTGCTTTGCCATTGGCTGTTTCTGCCCGCGCCGGCAACCGGCCTTATGCCGCCGTACCGTATTTCGACGTTGTAGCGCCGAACTTGACCGCTGGATTGCCGAGTAAGCCGTCCGCATTCCGCGCTCTTTCCTACACCGCGACAACGCGAGGGAGCTGCGCAGGATTGCGCCCGGCTGGCACAATGCGGCCTGCGCCGTCATTGGCCCTCCCGGCGGCGCGTCAGGTGAACCCCTGTTGGATATGACCGAGATTTTTCTGGCGGTATGCAGCGGCGCGCTTGCCACGATTGCGGCAATGCTGCTGATGCTGCAGCGCCACAACCGCCGCGAGCTGGCCGCGCTACGGCGCGCCTTGGCGGCGTCCTCGCTGTGGTGGTGGCAGGCGGACCGCGATTCGCGCATTGTCTGGGCGCAGGCGGGGCGACTGCGGCCGCCGTGGCTGGACCGCGAACAGCTGATCGGCCTCGATTTCTGGCGCATTCCCGGATCGATGGAGACGCAGTCCCCGCCCCAGGCCATCGGCGAGGCGATTGCGGCGCACCTGCCCTTTCTCAACGTTCCGATCACGGCACGGCTCGCGGGCGCCGGCGAGGTCGTTGTTTGGCTCAGCGCGGTACCGCTGCACGAACGCGGCGGCGGGTTTCGCGGCTACGTCGGCACGGCGACCGGGCACGACGGGGCGCCGGCTGCTGAGCCGGCGGCGATCCAGGAGCGGGTGGCACAACTCGAGCGCGAGCATTTGGAGCGGGCGCGCCAGTTTGAATCGGCCAGCCGCGAAATGGAAAGCTTCTCGTACTCGGTATCCCATGACCTGCGCTCGCCGCTGCGCGTGGTCGACGGGTTCGCCAGCATCATTCTGGAGGACTACGGCTCCCGGCTCGACGAGCTCGGCCGCGAACATGTCAAGCGCATTGCCGGCGCGGCGAACCGGATGAATGCCATGATCGACGCCTTGCTGGCCATGTCCCGCAGAACCGGGCGCGAGCTGGAGGTCGAGCGGGTCGATCTGTCCCGCGCGGCACGCGAACTTGCCGACGAGCTGCGCGCCAGCGATTTCAGCCGTACGGTCGAATTTCGCATCGAACCCGACCTCAAGGCCGACGGCGACCCCGTATTGCTGCGCCTAGTGCTGCAAAACCTGCTGGGCAATGCGTTCAAGTTCAGCGCGCACGCGCCAGTGGCCCTGATCGAATTCGGTTACCACATCGTCGACGGCAACGACGTGTTCTTCGTTCGCGATAATGGTGCCGGATTTGACATGCGCTTTGCCGAACGGCTGTTCGGGTTGTTCCAGCGGTTTCACTCGCAAAACGAGTTTCCCGGCACCGGTGTCGGGCTGGCAACGGTGCAACGCATCCTGCGCAAGCACGGCGGGCGCGTGTGGGCCGAATCGGAACCGGGAAAAGGGGCATGCTTCTACTTCACGCTGCCAGCGGCGCCCGCCGCTACGACCTCGACCGGGGCCTAGCGCACTAGCGGGGAATCGAATTGAGGCGATTCGCCGCCTCGACCATGCTCGTAGCCAGCGCCTCCACGCTGGCCCCCTCAAGCCGCGCCTGGTTGCGCAGCGCGTCCAGGGCCCGGTCATAGTCCAGCCGCAGCCGCTCCATCAGTATGCCGATGGCAACCTGCTCATCGCGCTGTCCGCGCCCCATGCTAGCCGAGGCCGGCAGCGCAGCCTTGCTGGCCGTCTGCGCGATGGCAGCGCGCACCGCCGGGACGATCTGCTTGACGTCCAGCGGCTTGACGAGGTAGCCCAGGGCCCCCAAACGGTTGGCCTCTTCAATCGTCGCCGAATCGTTGAACGCCGAGAGGAACATGAACCCCGTGTGCGTATTTGCCGCCAAGTAGCGGGCAACGTCCATGCCCGATTTCCCCTGCATTCGCATGTCCAGAATCGCGAGCTGCGGTTTGTGGCGGCGCGCCAGCAAAATCGCCTCGTCGCCGTTGTCGGCCTCGATCACTTCGATCCCCGCCTGGCGCAGGCCCGCGCAAAGCGTCGCCAGCACCAGCCGGTCATCGTCTACCACCATTACCAACGGCGTCTGATCCATCATGATCGATTTTCCGACAGGAAGCGCGGCGCTATCGAGGCGCCGCCGGGCCGCACATTCATTCGAGCTCCTCGCGAATGGCGGGGCCGCCAAGCTCGAGCGTGGTCCGCACCAGCGAGCCGAGCTGTTCGATCCGCAATCTTGCACCGCGTCGCGGAAGCAGCGCCTTGATGAGCGAGAGCCCGGATACGCCCGACGCCACCCGTGACAGGTCAAAGCCCGGCGGTAAGCGGCCGGCATTGTCAATCTGCAATGCGATGCCGTCGGCGCGCGTCACGATGCGGACCTCGATCGCCAACTCACGGCTGGAACGATACTTGATGGCGTTGGTGCCCAACTCGTTGATCACCAGGGCGAGCGGCACCGCTTCGTTCTCCGGCAGACCCCAACGCCATAGTGCCGGGGCATCGGACTCGAACCGGACGTCGGCACCGAACATCGCGCCGAGGTTGGAGAATATTCCCTGCGCCACGCCCAGCACCGGCAAAGTTCCCCCGCTGCCAATCTGCAGACCGTGCACCTGGGCAATCGCCTGAATCTGGCCGGCAATTTCGTGCAGGGTCGACGCCACCTCGGGCTTCGCGCTTGCCATCTGCTGCAGCAGACCCGCCACCCCTTGCAGGTTGTTCTTGATCCGGTGATGCACCTCGCGGACCAGAACGTCGCGCTGCATGACCGCCTCCTCCAGGCGCTGCTGCTCCGCCGCCTTGCGCTCGGTGACGTCATCGGCAACGCCGAACACGCGGATGGACCCGTCGTGAATGCGGGCCGGATTCAGGCGCACATTGAGCATGCGCACGCCGTGAACCGCGTGGGAAATGCGCACCGAGAACTCGGTGCGACGCTGGTGCCGCAGACTCGCCACCAGCCTCGGCAAATGTCGCCGCAGCGAAGCGACATCGTCGGGATGGACGTGCTCCCACGCGGAGCCCGCGTCGGCGAGCAGCTCCGAAGGTGGCGCACCCACCAGCTGCGCGTAGCGGTCATTGACGTAGTACACCTGCGTCAGATCCGCATTGGCGATGAATACCAGCTGGTCGATGTTCTCCGCAAACTGGCGAAACCGCGATTCCGTCTCGCGCAGCGCGGTCTCGGCCAATACCTCCCCGGTCAGATCGTCAATGATCGACATAACGTAATGCGCCGTTCCATGGCCACGGCCCTCCTGTTTATCGTCGAATATCGGTACCACGCGCTGATTGACCGTCAGGGTCTGCCCATCGGAGCGCAGCATCACCTCGCGCGGTCGCTCGATCTGGCGGGCCTCGAGGATCGCCTTGCGGTCCAACTCGGCGTACAGATCCGCGAACTGGCGCCCGTAGATTTCGTGCCAGGTCCGGCCTATCACCTGTTCTCGGGACAAGCCCGTCATCGACTCGCCGGCCCGATTCATGCTCACGAAACGGCCGCTCTGCGCCTCGCGAACGGCTACCAGGACGGGCAGACTTTCGATGACGAGATCGAGATAATTGCGCACGCGCCGCAGTTCATCCTCCGATCGACGCCGCTGATCGACATCGGTAAGTGCCACGATCATTCCGCGCTCCGGCGCACCGGGCTCTATCGGGCGCACGTTTCCCGCGCACCAGAACGTCGTCCCGTCCGCGCGGCGCATGGGAAGTTCGAAACTGGCGCTTGCGCGCGCCTCGCCGGCAACCGGCTCGACGCTGCATTGGTCCTGGACCGTGCGCCAAGCGCGCGGATCGACGAACAACGAACCAAACTGCACTTCGCTCAGATCGGCGGCACCGAAGCCAAACAGCCGCTCCCCGGCCGCGTTGGCCTTGATCACCAGATCGTTGGCGACATAGACGATGGACACCAGCGCATTGTCGAAAATCAGCTGCAACTCGTTTAGCGTGACGCGCAATTCCCGGTCGGCGCGCTTGCGCTGGTCGATATTCACGAAGGCAAAGATGTAGCCCAACTCGGGACGCTCGGGGTTGACGGCCCGCCCCTGCACCGCGACCCAGATCGGGTCGCCGCGCCGGCGATACATGTAGAGCTCGAACTCGCAGGCGCCCTTGGCGCGAATCTCGTTGAATCGCTCGCTCAGTCCCGACAGCAACAAGCGATCCGAGGGATGCGCAAAGAGCTGGATCTGCTCGACCAGCGTCCCGGGCTCACACCCGAGCAGTTCCTCCATCGCGGCATTGACCCGCAGTACGCTGCCGTCGCGCACGAACAGCAGCCCCACCAGCGCGGTATCGAAAATCAGGCGGCTCTCCGCCAGCAGCCGCTGCAGGCGCTCCTCGTAGCGTTTTCTTTCGGTGAAGTTCTCCAGAACCAGCAGGTATTCCCGCTGGCCATCGGCGGCCCCGAGCGCGCGCCAAACCAGGTTGACCCAGACGACCTCCCCCCGCGGATCGACCAGGCGCCGGTCCTCCTCCGTGACCGACCCCCCGACGGCCGCCAGTTGCTCTCGCTGGCGCGTGCTCGATTGCACATCGTCGGGATGGAGCAGACTCGCCGGATCGCGTCCGAGCAGCTCCTGCTCCTGCTGTCCGAGCAGCGAGCAGGCCGCGCGATTGACCCGGCGGATGCGGAAATTGCTGTCGAGCAGCACGACGCCGACCGGGCTTTCGTTGAATATGGTCGACAGGCGCTCGCCATGCTCGGCGAGCGAGTCCTCGATGCGTTTGCGATCCGAAATGTCGCGCACGAGCAAGAATATGAATTCACGCTCGCCGTGCTCGACGCGCTGCAGCACGACATCGACCGTGAATTCCGCCCCCATCCGAGTCCGGTAGCGTGTCTCGCCCTGGTAGGCGCCGTGCGCCATCAAGGCGTCCAGGATCCGGGCAAAGCGCTCGTCATCGAGATTCGCATCGATCGCGCTCAAGCGCAGTCCGGTGAGCTGCTCGCGGCTGTAGCCCAGCCAGGCAAGCGCCGTTTCATTGGCGTCGACAATCCCGCCGTCGCGGCGGATCTCCAGGACCATTTCCCCGGCGCGCTCCAGCGCATTGCGCAATGCAGCGAGCGAAGTCTCGGCGAATCTTTCCCGGTCCAGGCGCTCGATGGTGATGAACACGCCGTTGAAGTCGCCGCGGGCGTTGAGCAGCGGCGTGCGCCGCTCGCGGATCCAGGGAAACTCGCCGCCGCAGAACTGATACTCCACCTGGTGCGAGCTGCGCAGCTCTGTATCGCGCATGCGTACAAGGGAGCGCATCACATCCGGCTGGCCGCTCAGATCGAAGGCCTCGTCGAGGCGCCGGCCCAGCAGCTGCCGCGCCTCGACGCCCAGCAGCTGTGTCAAGTACAGGTTGCAGCGCACGTAGCGCAGATCGCGATCGAGCACGGCCATGCCGATGCGGGCGCTCGACATCAGGGTCGAGACCATCGCGTCGGCCGCCCGGTTGGCACGTAGGGCGCTGCGCGGAACGGTGATGTCGCGGGCGATCGCGGTGACGTGCGAGGCTTCGCCATCGGCGCTGCGCTCCACGAACAGGCGCACGTCAAAGCTCTTCGCGCCCGTCGGGTACGGATACGTGAACTTGAACGAACGGCCCTCCAGCGATTCGAAGGCCGCACTCAGCTTCGTTTCCCAGAAGGGCGCAAATTCCCGAAACGGTTCGACTTCGCTCAACCGGCGGCCGATGAAATCCTGCCAGGGGACCGCGGTCGCCTGCACCATCGCTGGGTTGGAATACACGATCGCCAAGCTGCGATCAAAGCGCCACACGCCGTCGGGCAGCTCGTCGAAGATCCTCGACGGCGGCGGCACCGGGATGGTTCCCGGCGGCAGCGACGCCGTCTGCGGGGGATCAGCGACCGCCGCTGCGGACGCAACCGGGTCCGACTCGCGATCGAAAGTCATCGAATCCGCCACGCTCGGCCGCTCCGTGTTCTCGCCATGAATGCTCGACGCGCCCCGGCCGCTGCCGGACGCAAGCGAAGAATACCGGAAGGTGGGGATTGCTCGCTACACGTAGTTGAAAAGTGAGAGCTTGGAGATCGCCGCATAGCTCTGCAGCGCCGCCTGATACTGCGTCTGCTGCTGCGCCAGCTGGGACACCCCGGTCGCGTAATTTAGGTCGACGATCGACGACATTTGCGTCTGATCCTGCAGGGTTTGATCGCTGTTTACCGTCCCGTACATGCTGAGCTCGGACAGTTGCGCGCCCATCGATGCCTGCGTGGAGGACAGGCTGGTAATGGCCTGTTGCGTGCTGCCCAGGGCGGAAGTGATGGCGGCAGAATTCGTTGCCGCAACCGCCGCCGAGCTGTTGGGCGTTTGCAGCGCAGTAATCGCGGAAGCGATCGTGCTGAAGATCGACTGGTAGGTGCCGTTGCCGGTGGGCACGTCATTGAAGATTGCGGCGCCGGAATATTTCACCGGCTCGGTGCGCGTTTGCGAGATCTGCAGGCTCGGAACGTCGTTGTTTCCCACATAGCTGACGCTGTTGCCGTTTTGCACGAACGGCGGGGACGAGGTCACCGAGCCGCCAAACAGGTATCCCCCCTGCCCATCGCTGGTATTGGCCAGCCCGACGAGCTGGTTCAGGTCCTGTTGCAACTGCGCTGCCAGGGCGCTGCGGCCCGAGTCCGGAAGGGCCCCGTTTCCTGCCTGTACGAGCGTGGTATTCACCGACTGCATGACGTTGGTGACCTGGGTCAGGGTCGAGGAGGCATTGTTCAGCAATTGGCTAGCCTGCGCCTGGTTGCTCCTGAATTGGCCCAGCTGGCTCAAATCACTCTGCAGCAGCGCGGCCTGGGCTGCGCCGACGGGGTTGTCGGCCGGCGAGTTGATCTGCTTGCCGCTCGATAGCTGGGCCTGCGTGTTCATCATGGCAGACTGATCGGCGTTGATTCCCTGCTCGCTCTGCAGGTACAGGTTGGCGGTCGAAACCCGGATCATGATTTTTCCCCTACTTGTCCTGGTTACGCTGCGTTGATCGCGGTGATGAGCGAGGTGAAGGTCGCGTTCGCACTCATGATCAACTGCGCGGCCGCCTGATACTGCTGCTGAAATTGCAGCATGTTGGAAGCCTCTTCGTCCAGGTTCACGCCCGATACGGAGCTTTGCGCGGTCGTGGCGTGTTGCAGTATGGCGTCCTTGGAAGTCTGATCGGTCTGCGCCGTCGACGCGAGCGCGCCGACGTTGGCAACGACGGTCGAATAGGCGCTGTCCAGCGTCGCGCCGTTGAGGACCGACTGGCCTTGCAGTTGCGCCATCGCCAGTGCGTTGCGGTTGTCGCTGCTGCCGCTCGCCGTGACGCTGACCACGTCCCCACCCGATGCCGATGCGGCGCCGGTCAGGGTCAGCGACCAGCCGTTGATGCTGATCGGCGTGCCGGGCGTATAGGTCTGCGGCGCCGACGGCGCGCCGCCGCCGATCGTGTACGTGAAGGTGTTGGCGTTGCTGAAAGTGAGCGTTACCGGCTGCAGCAGGCTGGCGCTGGGATTGGCGGGCAGAGAGAGGTTGCCGACGGCTAGCGAACCCTGGTTGGCCGGGCCGACGCTGGCCTGCAAAGGGCTGGCGGCAGCGATCTGCGAGCCCTGCGTCAGCGCCACGCCGATATTTGCCGCGCCGAGCTGCACCTGCGGCGCTATCGTGTACGTATCGCCGCTCGCGGTCGATGCGCTCAGGTTCAGGGTCATGCCGTCGGCCTGAACGTTTGTCCCCGCCCCCCCCAAGGCACCGCTCGCTACCGTCGTGCCGTCCGACAGACGCGTAAGCGTGTAATTGCCTCCCAACACGCTCAACTGGTAGTTGGAGGCCTGCACTGTCCCAACCGTGCCGTAGCTTGCGGCCAGGGTACCGGCGTTGGTCGGCGCAGCAGTGACACCGATGGTCGGCGTGGCGAAGAAAGGGCTCAGATTGCTCCCCACGTTGCCGTTTTGGTCCATGCCCTGCGCCTGCAGCGCATTGAACTGCGAAGCCAGCGAGAGGGCGAGCTGGCCGATCTGGTTTTCCACGTTGGGAATCGTCTGCGTCTGGAACTGGAGCAGCGCACCGATGGCGCCGCCTCCGCTGTTGTTCGGATCGAGCGCCGCAATCGTGCCACCGACGCTCGTCCCGACCACCACGTTCTGCGGGTTGGCCGGGTCCTGGCCCATGGTGAGCGCGAACGTCTGGTTACCTACCAGCAGCGGCTGGCCGTTGGCCAGGTACACGTTGATCGCACCGTTGCTCTGCGTCGAAGTGGTTACGCCGATCGACTTGTTAAGCGTCAGGATGTCCAGATTGCGCTGGTCGAGCAGCGTGTTAGGCGTCTGCCCGCTGGCGGCGGCAAGCGAAATCTGGCTGTTCAGACTCGCGATCTGCCCGACCGTCGTGTTAACCGACGAGATCTCCTGCCCGATCTGCTGCTGCGCGCTCTGGCTCATCGACTGCAGCTGGGCGTAATAGTTGTTGAATTGCCCGGCCATCTCCTGCGCCGCCGAGAGCGTCGTCTGCCGCGTTGCCGCACTGCCCGGATTGGCCGACAAGGCCTGGATCTGCGTGAAGAACTTGTCGATGACCGCACCCAGCCCGGTCGTCGTGTCCGAAAACATGCTGTTGATCTGCCCGGTCAGCTGCGCCGTCGAATCGGCCTGGCTCGCGCTGGCCTGCGCCAAGTTGGTCTGCTGCCCCAGAAAATCGCTGTACACGCGGGAGATGGCATCGACCGCGACGCCGGTGCCGATGTAGATGCCGCCATTATCGGTCGATATCTGCGGCGAGAAGCTCGTTACCTCGCGCGAATACCCCGGCGTGTTGACGTTGGCAATGTTGTTGCCCGTCGTGCGTAGCGCCGTGTAGGCAGCGTTGAGAGCGCTGGCGCCGATTGACAAAATTCCGCTGGACATTTTCCATTCACCTCGCCATTACTGGGATACGGCAAATGCCGCCGGATCTTGAGTCTTTTGCGGCTCCCGGGTCCTTGCTCATCCGATCGTGACCGCGCGGGAGCCAAAACCGCATTGCGGCGCCGGCTTCAATGGGCGCCGCGTACGGCCGCCGCGGCGCGTATGGTCTGCAGCAGCTGGCCTGATGGTCCCGCGTCCGTCGTGCCTGCCGCAGCTGGAACCGGCGCCGCCAGGTCGGGAGCCGCCGGCTCGCCGTTCGTCGCCGCGGTCTGGGGCAGGTTGCGACTGAGCTGGCGCGCAATCACGTCGGCCAGTCCGGTGCCGCCCGTGGCGATCTTTTGCGCCAGCTGCTCATCGAGCATGCTCGTGTACATCTGCTGATCGGAGGAGTCGAGCAGCCCCGACTTGGGCGTGGCATCGCGCATGCTCTTTAGCACCATCTGCATGAACAAGGCCTCGAACTGCGTTGCCACCTGCTTGACGGCCTTCGCCGGATCCTTGTTCGCCAGCTGCCGGAGCTTGTCGAGCGAGCGCGAATCCTCAGCGACCCCGTTGAGCGCTGCGCCGGCCTGCGAATCCAGTATCGGCGTGACCATGGCGGCTCGATCAGATTACTTCGAGGTCCGCGCGCAGTGCGCCCGAGGCCTTCAGTGCCTGCAGGATCGCGACCAGATCGCCCGGGTTGGCGCCCAGCGCGTTGAGCGCCTTCACCAGGTCGGCCAGATTCGTAGCTGCCGGGACCCCAATTAGGCTACCCCCCTCCTGCTTGACCGAGATGTCGGTGCGCTCCGTCACGACGGTCTGGCCGCTGGACATTGGTCCGGGCTGCGACACGACCGGGGTCGAGGTAATCGTCACCGACAGGTTGCCGTGTGCCACCGCGGCCGGCTCCAGGGTAACGGTGCGATTCATCACGATCGACCCGGTGCGGGCATTGACCACGACGCGCGCCGCCGGCTCAACGGACGGGACATCGATATTCTCGAGTTCGCCGACGAACCGGACCCGGTCGTTGGCGGCGGCGGGCACCTTGATCTCGATCACGCGGCCGTCGCGCGCCGACGCGGTGCCTTCGCCGAGCCTGGCGTTGATGGCCTCGGTAACGGCGCCGGCGGTTGAGAAATCGCTGGCATTGAGCTCCAGCCGGATACGGTCTCCTTGCTGAAACGGCGTCGGTATACCGCGTTCCACGGTCGCCCCGTCCGGGACCCGCCCGGCGGCCAGGGAATTGATTTGTACCTTGGACCCGCCTTGCGAGGCACCCGCGCCCCCCACCAGGATATTGCCCTGGGCCACGGCATAGGTGAGTCCGTCGGTCCCCTTCAAGGGCGTCATCAGCAGGGTTCCGCCGCGCAGGCTCTTGGCGTTGCCCATCGAAGAAACGGTCACGTCGAGGACTTGGCCTGGCTGGGCGAATGGCGGCAGGACGGCCGTCACCATCACGGCGGCGACGTTGCGCAGCTGCGGATTGGTGCCCGGCGGAAGCGTGATGCCGAGCTGCTGCAGCATGGTCTGCAAGGTCTGTATCGTAAAGGGCGTCTGGGTCGTTTGGTCGCCGCTGCCGTCCAAGCCCACCACGAGGCCATAGCCGATCAGGGGATTGGAACGCACGCCCTGGATCACGGCCAGATCGCGCACGTGTTCCGCGCGCGCCGGTGCGCAAAGCAGCATTGCGCCGAGCAAAACCAGCGTGGCCGGGCCGAGCGGGCACAGGCGATCAGCAAGTGTCCGAGTAGCCATCCGAATGCGATTCATTGCTGCCTTGCTGATCAGAAGGGTGACCAGGAATTGAAGAAGCGGCCCAGCCAACCCTGGATCTGCGCCTCCTCGATGTAACCGCCGCCGCGGTAGTCCAGTCGCGCATCGGCGACCTGGGTTGAACTGATGATGTTGCCGGGTTGAATCAGGGCCGGATCGACCACGCCGGTAAAGCGCAGCGAATCGGAATTCTGGCGAATCCCGATCTGCTTGTCGCCAGCGACCACCAGGTTGCCGTTGGCCAGGACTTCGATGACCGTCACCGTGATGGTCCCCGTGAACACGCCAGTCGAGGCGGTCTGCCCCGTCCCGTTGTAGGCATTGTCGCCAGAGGCGCTCAGATTCAGGCCGTTGACGTTGTGGCCCAGCACGCCCGTGATCTTGGGCAGGGTCGCGACCGTAGAGGTCTTTTTCTCCGTGCTCGAGTTCGCCGTCTGGCTGGCGTTGGTATTCTCGTTGATCTGGATCGTCAACAAATCGCCCACCACGCGCGGCTTGCGGTCCTCGAAGAGATAGACAACGTTGTTCGGACGGAAGATGGCGCCGGTCGGTGCGGCGGCGAGCGGATCGTAGGGGTGCGGGCGGGCCGTAATCGGTGCATTGGGGGCAACCGGCGCGCGCGGTGCGGCACAGGAACAAAGAAGCACTACCGCGGCGACGATGGCGCCGGCGCCACGGCAGCACGTCGATTGCAGGATTGCTTCCATCGCAATTCTAGAGATCGCTCAGCTTGCTTAGCATCTGGTCCGCGGTCTGGATCGACTTCGAGTTCATCTCGTATGCCCGCTGCGTCTGGATCATGTTCACCAGTTCCGAGACGACGTTGACGTTGCTGGTTTCGATGAAACCCTGTTGCAGCGTCCCTAGGCCGTTCGTGCCGGGCGTGTTCGCGCTGGGCGTACCCGATGCCGCCGTTTCGAGGAACAGGTTCTGTCCGTTGGCCTGCAATCCCGGCGGGTTGATGAAGGTCGCGAGCTGCAAGGTGCCGACCGTCTGGGGCGACGACTTGCCTTGCAAGGTCACCGAGACGGTGCCATCTTGGCCGATGGTCACGGACTGCGCCGCCGCGGGAATGGTGATGGCGGGCGTCACGGCAAATCCCGAATTGGTGACCAGCGCGCCGGTGGCGTCGATGTGGAATGATCCATCGCGGGTGTACGCGAACGTTCCATCGGGCATTTGCACCTGGAAAAAGCCCTGACCGTTGATGGCCAAATCGAACTGGTTGCCGGTCTGCTGCAAGTTGCCCTGATCGAACATGGTCTCGGTTGCGACCGGAACCACCCCGGTGCCGATTTGCAGGCCGGTCGGCAACTGCGTCTGTTGCGACGAATTGGCCCCTGACTGGCGCAGGTTCTGGTACAGCAGATCCTCGAAGGCCACCCGCGAGTGCTTGAACCCCGTGGTGCCGACGTTTGCCAGGTTGTTCGAGATGACGTCCAGCTGGGTCTGCTGGGCATCCATCCCGGTTTTGGCAATCCACAGACTTCTGATCATGTCGTTCTCCGCGGCACGCGCCGGATGATTTCCGGCAGGAGCGTGCTCTCAAATTTCAGTTGCTGGTCGGACGCACGCTCCGATCAGGCTCCCAAGACGGTTCCGGCCTTTTGTTCGTTTTGCTCTGCCGTGCTCAACATCTTCATCTGCAGTTCGAACTGCCGCGCGGCGCCGATCATCCCGACCATGGACTCGACCACGTTGACGTTGCTGCCTTCGAGCGTGCCGCCGGCTACACGAACGTTGGCATCGGCGTCGGCCGAATCCCCGCTCTTGAGACGAAACATGCCGTCGAGGCCCTTCTTCATATCCGATGCCGGAGGATTGACCAGCTTGAGCTGGCCGATCGTCGTCGGCAGCTTGGAACTCGCCGCCTTCACGCTGACGGTTCCGTCCGGGGCCACGAACACCGATTGCGCGTCGGTGGGCATCGTGATCGGCCCGCCGGTTCCCTGGACCTGTTGGCCGCTGGATAGCTGCAAGGTGCCGTCGGGCCCGACCTGCAGGCTGCCGTTGCGCGTGTACGATTCGGTCCCGTCCGAGCTCTGCACGGCAAGCCAGCCTGAACCCTGGATCGCGACATCCAGATCGCGGCTGGTCGATACCATCGGCCCTGGCGCAAAGTCCGATCCGGTCGTGGTCTCGACGGTGAATACCCGGGTGCCGGACTGCTGGCCCGTAGTGGGCACCGCGCGCAGACCAACGGTGTCGGCGCGAAACCCGGTCGTGCTGGCATTGGCCAGGTTGTGCGCGAGCGTAGCCTGACGCTCGAGCAGGTACTTGGCACCCGTCATCGCGGTGTAGATCAATCGGTCCACGTTCCAACTCCCCAGCGTTGCTGCAAGCTACCGCGCGCAAGACCTAGCGCAGGTTCATCAGGGTCTGCTGCACCTGGTCCTCGGTCTTGACGGTTTCGGCATTCGCCTGGTACGCGCGCTGCGCGGTGATCATGTTGACCAGCTCGGTGGTGATGTTCACGGTGGAGCTCTCCAGCGCACCCGACTGCACGCTTCCGAGCGAGCCCGATCCCGGCGCACCGACGATCGGCGCCCCGGATGCCTGGCTTTGCGCAAACTGATTGCCTCCCAAGGCGAGCAGGCCCTGCGGATTGGCAAAATTGGCCAGCGCAATCTGGCCCAGGGCCAGGGTCTGACCGTTGGTGTACTGGCCGGAGATCGTGCCGTTGGTGCCGATCGAGAATCCGGACAACTGGCCCGTGGCGTAGCCGTTTTGCGTGTTCGAACTCACGGCGAAGGCGGACCCATACTGCGAGGTGGAGGCGTACGGAAGGGTGAGCGCAACATTCATCGGCGCCGCGCCCGTTGTAACGTTAAACGCCAGCGCCTGGGTGGCGCTGACCCCGGTGCTCAGCTGGCCGGAGGAGTTGAATGTGAGCGTCTCGAGCGCCGCGCCGCCGTTGTATACCGTACCGTCGACGCTGGCATACACGTTCCACGTGTCCGCGGCCGTCTTGGCGAAATACATGGACAGCGTGTGCGCATCCCCCAGCGAGTCGTACACCGTCATCGACGTCGACGAGTTGTAGGTCGTGGGGTCCGCCATGTTGAAGGGCACGGCGATCGTGGCATCCGAGGAATTGAGGTTCAAGGAAATGCCCGCCGTGGTCGTTGCCGACGGCGGCACTGGCGCCTGCGAGAGACTCATCGGGGCCGGGGGCGCGGAGGTGATCGTGCCCGCATTGGCGGGGTAGCCCAGCAGCGGCAGGCCGGCCGAGTTGACGATTTCGCCGTTGGCATTGAGCGAGAATTCGCCGTCGCGCGAGTAGGTCGTGATGCCCTGGTTCTGGATCTGGAAGAATCCGTTGCCGTTGATCGCGATATCGAGCGGATTACCGGTGGTCGTGATGTTGCCCTGGGTGAACTGCGGCGTGACCGCCGCTACCTGGACACCGATCCCGATCTGGTTGGCGGTGCTTCCCCAGAGGGAAGTCGCGTAGACATCGGCAAATTCCATGCTCACTTCCTTGAATCCGATCGTCGAGGCATTGGCGATGTTGTTGCCAATGTTGTCCAGATTCTGGGACGCGGCATTCAGACCCGATAGTGCTTGTGCGAAACCCATGCTCTTCTCCTGTTACTACTGCCTGCCAAACGCGCCGCAGCGTTGCGGCTGGCTGCCGCAAGCGCACCGCGCTCGCTAAATGATCTGCTTGACCGCGCTGTAGGCGACCTGGCTGCCGTTGCCCAGCATCAGCTGGGTCGACCCGTCGGCCTGTGGAACGGCACCGACCACGGTCATGAGGTTGTACGCACTGGCACTTACCGCCGCCCCGGTGCCCGAAGTCGCGTTGACCGAGAACTGATAATTACCGGCCGCGGCGGTCGTGCCCGAATCGGTCGTTCCGTCCCACGTGAAATCCTGGAAGCCGGCGCTCTGCGGTCCCAGGTTGATCGTGCGCACGGTCGCGCCCGAAGCGTCGGTGACCGTGACGGTTACGTTCTGCGCGGCACCGCCCAGGTTGTAGCCCCCGACGGCGCTCACGCCCGTTGCACTGCCCGAACTCGAATTGGTCGCCAGCGCAATGCCCGAGCCGGCGACCATCACGGAGTGCCCGGTCAACTGGGCGGACTGGATGGCGGCGCTTTGCTGCAACTGCGCCATCAAGCCGGACACCGTGGTGTTCAGGTTGTTGATCCCGGTGACCGTGCTGATCTGCGCCATCTGCGTCGTCAACTGCGAGTTGTCGACCGGATTGAGCGGATCCTGGTTGTTCATCTGCGCCACGAGCAGTTGCAGGAACGTCTGCGCCAGGCTCTGGGACGAGCCCAGGCTGGCGGTGTTCGCACTCGTCACCGCGGTGGCAGCGGTGCTGGTGGCGCTGTTGGCTAGTATGCTGTTCCAAGAACTCGCACCGGCAACATTGGAAATGGTCATCCCTGCTTCTCCTTAGGAACCCAGCTGCAGGACCTTCTGCAGCAGGCTCTTTGCGGTATTCATCACGTCGACGTTGGTCTGGTAGCCGCGCGATGCCGAGATCATGTTGACCATTTCCTCGACGGGGTTCACGTTGGGCAAGGTGACATAGCCATCGGCATCGGCCGCGGGGTTCTGCGGGTCATGCACCTTGCGCGGCGCCGAGTTGTCCTCGACCACCTGCGAAACGGACACCCCGGCCGACGCCGGGTCGGCGCCGAACATCTGTGTCTGGAATACGACCTGGCGGGCCTTGTACGGCTGGCCGTCCGGGCCGGCCACCGATTCGGCATTGGCAAGGTTGCTGGCGACCACATTGAGCCGCTGGCTCTGCGCGGAGATCGCGGACCCGGAAACATCGAACACCTTGAACAGCGACATGACTATGTCCCTTCCCGTCTCGATAGCGCCTGTTGCCTTGCGCCCCTACCTACTGTCCATTGATGGCAGTCATCATTTGCTTGATCTGGCCGTTCAGAAAACGCAGCGTCGCTTCGTAGCGGACCGAGTTCTCGGCAAAATTGGCACGCTCGACGTCCAGGTCCACCGTGTTGCCGTCCACCGAGCTCTGCAGCGGCGCGCGGTATAGCAGCGCCGGGCTGCCGGCAGCACCGCCCGCTCCGCCCAGGTGTGCGGCGTTGGTACGTACCGGTTGCACGGCTGCCGTGCTCGCAGCGCTGCTCACGGTTGCCGCCGCCAGGGCTTGTTGAAAATTGAAGTCGCGCGCCTTGTAGTTGGGCGTGTCGGCATTGGCGATGTTCGACGCGATCACGCGGCCACGCTGCGCCTGCAGTTCCAGGGCCTTTGCCTGAAAATCGATGGAACCCAATATGCCGTTGGTCATGATCCGATCCTGCCGCGCCGAAGCACTCCTAAAGTTTTTCCCTGTCCTGCCGATTATTGATTCGGGNNGCTCGGAGGGGGGGCACCTTCTCTAGGGATCGGCGCGGCTCGCCAGGCCTACTCTTGCCGGCATGAAGCGATGGCTCCTCATCCCCTTTTTGCTTTGCCTTTGCGGCAGCGCGGCAGCGGTCGCGGCACCCTCGATTGAGACACCGCCGCAAACGAGCAGCCCGGCGGAGACCGTTCGCCGATTTGTCGATGCGGAGCTGGCCCGGTCGCAGCCCAGGCTGCGCGCCGAGATCTCGATCGGTGAAATTGACCCGCATCTGCGGCTAGCCCCCTGCGAGCGCACCGAGGCCTTCCTGCGCCCCGGCGGCCGTCTGTGGGGCCGCAGCTTTGTCGGCTTGCGCTGCCTGCAGCACCCCGGCTGGTCGATTTCCGTGCCGGTGACGGTTCGGCTGTACGGGATGGCCCTGGTCGCCGAGCAACCCTTGCCAGCACTGCAGCCAATTTCGGCCAGCGCGGTGCGCCAGCAAGAGGTGGAAGTGACCCGCGAGCCCGGCGGCGTCGTCGTCGAGGCGCAACAGCTGGAGGACCGCGTCTGCACGCGCTCGCTGGAGGTCGGCCAACCGATCCCGCTCAATTCCTTGCGCACCCTGCCGGCCGTTGGGCAGGGCGACCCGGTCAAGTTGATCGGGGTAGGCAGTGGCTTTTCCATCAGCACGGAGGCCACGGCGCTTGCCACGGTCGCCGCGGGGGAACTGGTGCGCGTGCGGACGGATTCGGGCCGGACCGTCTCGGGAATCGCACGCAAGGGTCGCGTGGTCGAGGTCAGCTTCTAGACGCCGGCGGGCCAACGCTGCGCAAATTGCGACCGATTGCGGATGCGGAAAATTGCATGGTTGGGCTAAAGTTTGCCTCCACTAGGCCGATTCGATGTCAGAATGTGTGAATTGCTCCAGGAGACGGTCGCCATGAAGATCACGAACAGTTCGTCAGCACCCAAGCCTGCGCCTCTGACCGGCGCAACGCGCGCTGGCGCAACAGGCCGACAGTCTTCGTCCCAGGGCGCGGGCGCCACGTCCGTTTCGACCGACCCCTCTTCGCGTCTGGGTCAACTCGAGGCGCAGCTTTCCCCGTCCGACTTCAGTGCGGCCAAGGTGAGCGAGATCACCTCCGCAATCGCTGCCGGACGCTATCAAGTCAATGCCGGCGCGGTCGCCGACAAGCTGCTGGCCAGTACCGCCGCCTTGGCGGGCAAGTCGGGGGGAGCCGCCTGACGAGCTCGGCGTGTCGACCGAGCGGCCTCGCAGGTACCTTGTTGGCGGAGCAGATCATGACTTCCCCTGACGCGGCCGCCGTCGGCGGCCTGGACGCGCTGGTCGAATGCCTGGAGGCGGAGTACCGCGCGCTGCTTGCCGAGGACCACGAGCGGCTGGAGGCCGTGCTTGCCCGCAAGGAGCAGTTGCTCTCGGATCTTGCTGCACTACCCGCCGCATTGGGCCGACCGCAAAGCGACCGGGCACGCGCCCAGGCACCCTGGAAACAGGCGCTGGCGCGGGTACGCGAGTTGAATCAACGCAATGCCATGGTGCTGGCGCCGCGCGCGGCCGGCAACCGGGCACGCCTGCGCTTTTTGCAAAGCGCCCTGGGGCGCGATACCGGGTACGCCGCCGATGGTTCAGTGGCGTCCGGGCGATTGCGCGCGATCCAAACGCAAAACCGCTGATCTACCGCTGCGCGCAAGCGCACGCGGTGGCTCTGCTCCCCGGTTCAGAACTCCTCCCAATCATCGCCCTTCGCCGGCGGCGGGGGCGTCTGCGGGTTAGCAGGCGGCGCCTTGCCCGCGGAAGGACCCTTGCTCGGCCCGGCCGCATGGGGGGGCGGGGCGGGAGTGGCCGCGGGCAAGGACGGCACTGCGCTAAGCCGATCGCGGGCGGTGGCCTGCGCCGCGGCGATCGCCTTGCGCGATTCCTGCTGACCGATCTTGAAGATCGCGACGGCCTGCGTCAATTGACCGGCCTGTTCGCGCAGGCTCGCGGCCGCCGCCGCACTTTGCTCCACCAGGGCGGCGTTTTGCTGCGTCATCTTGTCGAGCTGGCTTACGGCATTGTTGACCAGGCCGATCCCGGAGTTTTGCTCCGTGGTCGCCGAGGCGATCTCGCCCAGCAGGTCCGTCACCCGCCGGACCTGGTCGACCAGGTCCTTCATCGTCTTGCCGGCCTCGGTGACCTGGCGCGATCCGCTCTCGACCTTGTCGACCGAATCGGAGATCAGGCTCTTGATCTCCCGCGCCGCCTGCGCGCTGCGCTGCGCCAGATTGCGCACTTCACCGGCAACTACCGCAAATCCCCGCCCCTGCTCGCCGGCACGGGCGGCCTCGACGGCGGCATTCAGGGCCAGGATATTGGTCTGAAAGGCGATTCCGTCGATGACACCGATGATCTCCGCGATCTTGCGGCTGCTCGCCTGGATTTGTCCCATGGTGTCGACGACCTGGCCGACCACCTGCCCGCCCCGCCCGGCGACCTCGGAGGCAGCCATTGCCAGTTGATTGGCCTGGCGCGCCGACTCGGTGTTTTGCTTGACCGCGCTCGAGAGTTGCTCCATCGACGCCGCGGTCTGCTCGAGGTTGCTGGCCTGCTGTTCCGTGCGCGCGGATAGGTCCTGATTGCCGGAAGCGATTTCCCCTGACGCCGTGGCGACGGAATCGACCCCGACCCGTACCGTCGTGACGACCTTTTGCAGACCCAGCACCATGTCCACCAGCGCTTGCTGCAGTCGGGTCATCTCGTCCGCGCCCTCGGGAACGAGCTGGATCGTAAGGTCGCCGCGCGCGACCGCGTCGGCAACCTTGACCGATACCGCCAGCGGCCGCGCGATCGAGCGGGCAATGACAACGCCCATCCCAATGGCAGCGGCGACGCCTGCGAACGTGAGCATCAGCACCACCGCCGCGCTCGACTGGAAGATCAGCGCAGTGTCGTCGGCGTTCTCCTTGGAGTTCGACACCTTCCACTCCACCATGGCATGAATGGCCGCGCCCACCGGAGTGAGCGAGTCGGCAAATGCTCCAAAGAGCAGCGCCGACGAGCGGCCATGGTCGCCAATCCTTTCCTTCTCCACAACATTCATCAGGTCCGCGAATGCCGCTGTGTACTGGTCGAACATCGTCGTCGCCAGCTTCGACAGATCGCGGCCCTGCTCGTTATCGAACAGCGGGATCGCCTTGTCCAGGTTCGAGCGCGCTTCGTCGTGATACCGGCGGGCATCGGCAAGCAGCTCGGCGCGCGTCTTTTCGTCCGGCGCCAGGATGGCCGCCTCCAACGCGCGGCCCGAGTAGACCACCGCGCTTTCGGCGCGCGAGGCGTACTTCAGGCCTGTCAGGTCCTGATCGTAGGTGAGCTGGGCCCGCGCGTTCATGCGCGACGTGCTGACCAGGCCGACAACACCGATGATCGCGCCGACGAGCGCGAGCACGCAAAAAGCGGCGATCAGCCGCTGGACGATCGAGATTCGATTGAGCATGTCCCCGAGTACCTCCCCACACCACTTGCCGATTCCGGCTGGCCTTATGCGGCGACCTTGCCGATGAGCGCGATATCGGAGCTCGACATCAACCGCTCGATATCGATCAGAATCAACAGGCGGGCGTCCTCACCGGTACCGACGGTGCCAAGACCCGTGACATAGTTGGCATCGAGCGTCGAGCGGAACTCGGGAGCCTCCTTGATCTGCGCCGGATCGAGCTCCAGCACATCGCTCACCGAGTCCACCACGGCGCCGACGACGCGCCCCGCCAAGTTCAGGATGATCGCCACCGTGAAGGCGTCGCATTTTGCCTCGCCCAGGTTAAAGATCATGCGCAAGTCGACGATCGGAACAATGACCCCGCGCAGGTTTATCACGCCCTTTATGAAAGACGGGGCGCCGGCGATCCGCGTGACGGCGTCGTAGCCGCGAATTTCCTGCACCTTCAGGATGTCGATGCCGTATTCCTCCGTGTCAAGACGGAAGGTGAGGTATTCGTTCGTGCGTACCGATCGCACCGCGTCAAACCGTTCCATTACACCCATGCTCAAGCTCCGAAGACGCTATAGACGATCCCGCGGAATGCGGCTCGCATCGTTATTTCGGCAAGTTTCGCGCATACTCGATAGTCGCTATTGACTCGAATTCAGGTGCTTTTCGCGGCATCCCGGGTACCGCGGCCGGTGCGCGGCCGCTGCGCCGCGCTACCAGCTCTTGAGCTTGGCACGCAATCGCGAAACGGCCTGGCTGTGCAGCTGGCACACGCGCGACTCGGTGACGCCCATGACAGCGCCGATCTCGCGCAGATTCATGTCCTGCTCGTAGTACATGCTCATGAGCAGCTTCTCGCGCTCCGGCAGGTCCTCGATAGCGGCGACCAGCGCGGTCCGGAAACGCTTGTCGCGCAGGATCTCCAGAGGTTCGCCGCCCGTCTGCGCAACATGCCGCTCGAGGTAGTCATCGCTGTCATTGCCGCCGCCCAGATCGTCGAAGTAGACGAGCTGCGCGCCGCGCGCATCGCCCAGAAGCTCCTGGTAGTCGGGCACGGAAAGGTTCAATTCCACCGCGATCTCTGCCTCCTGCGGGGCACGCTGAAGGCGCTGCTCGAGGCGGTGGATCGCGTTTTCGATGTCGCGCTGGCTCTTGCGCGCCGAGCGCGGCAACCAGTCGCTGGCACGCAATTCGTCGAGCATCGACCCGCGAATCCGGCTGGCCGCGTACACCTCGAACTGGGTGCCTTGCGACTCTTCGAACCGGTTCACCGCGTCCATCAGGCCGATCATGCCGGCCTGAACCATGTCATCGAGTTCGACGTTTGCCGGCAATTTGGCGATCATCTGATGCGCGATGCGGCGCACCAGAGGCGCGTATTGCTTGACGTAATCCTGCTGCCGCTCGAGCGTGCCGCGCGCGTTGTACACGAAAGCGTCGTTTTTCAAAACACACTCTCCACGGGTCGGTGCCTGGAATGGCCGAGCTTCGATGCAAGCCCGACATCCGGCAGCGGCTTGGCAGCAAGCAAGGTCGCGCCGAAGTGGCGTTGCGCGATTGCAGCCATCCCGGACAACAGCCTACCGGCCGCCGCCTCCCCCATACCCAGAAAAAGAAGGTGAAAAGTGTCGATCTGCGCTTCACTCACTGCCTGGCTTACCGCCGTGAGCACCGCGGCCCCCGCGTCGGCGCCACGGAGCACCGGGATCAGGGCCTGGCGCAGGCGCACCAACTCCGGCAGTCGATGGATCCAGGAGACGCGGGCCGCCGGCAAAATCAGCATCGCTTGCCGCATGTCGCGCGCCACCGTATGGACGGCAGCGGCGACCCGGCTGGCGTGCCGCTCGTCCGTGCAGGCCTTGTCCAGGGCCCGAGCAGCAGGCAGCACCCATATCGCCTCGGTCGCCGCGACGCAGGCATCGCCGATCTCGCAGTCCCCTGCCAGGGCATGCTGCAGGTCGTAGCGCAGCCGCAATCCCAGCGGCAGCGCCACTTGGCTGCGCGCGGCATCGATCACGAGCGTGTCGCCACCGTCTGCGGCCAGCTGGCGCGCGCGGCCTGCCAGGGCCGAAGCGTGGACACCGGACCGGGTCGACGGCTGCAGCACTAGGGACCAGCGCACCGGAAGCTGGTCGAAGATCCTGCGAAGGCCACTGGCCTGGTCCAGCTCGGTATCGAACGACAGTTCCGGCCCGCTCCCTTCAGGCAAGAAGCGCTCCCTTGCTCGAAATCGCCTGGATCTCGTCGCTGTCCAGACAGAATGCGGCACCGAAAGGCTTGAGGGCGATATGCGCCAACAGGGGCGGATTGCCCGGATGCCAGTCCTCGGGCACACGCTGACCGTTCGTTAGTCCCAGCAAGGAGGTTTGATAACGCGTCAAGGCATCGAGTGCTCCACCAATGCGTGCAGCCTCGTCGATCTTGGTCAGGACCGCGCCGTGAACGCCTTCCACGCGCCAAGCGCGCGCCACCTCGTCCAAGGTTTCCGCGTGCGAAGCGGCATTGATCAGCAGGACGCGCCGGATCGGCTGATCCGCGAAGCGGACTTGCTCGAGCATGGCAAGCATCTCCGTCAGCCGCTGGTCGCGCTGCGACACTCCGCAGGTGTCGATCAGTACCTGGCGCTTGCCATGCATCGACGCGAGCAACTCGCGCAGGCTGACGGTGTCGTGGGCGCTGTGAACCGGGACACCGAGAATGCGCCCGTAGCTGCGTAGCTGTTCGTGCGCGCCGATGCGATAGGAGTCGAGCGTGATCAGGCCCAGGGCGCCAGCGCCGTAACGGACGACGAAGCGCGCCGCGAGCTTGGCAATCGTGGTCGTCTTGCCGACCCCGGTGGGTCCGACCAGTGCAATGGCCCCCGGCTGCAGTATCGGATTCTCGGCCTCGACCGGGCACCGGATCTGCTGCGCGATCACGTCCTGCAGCCAGCTGTCGATATCCTTGGCCTCGAGCGCGTCGGGCGCCGCTTCGCCGATTCGACGCGCCAGTTCCGGGGAAAAGCCCGACAGGAGCAGCCGTGTCATCGCCTGCCGCGAGGCTCCTGGCCGACCGGTACCGGCGGCGCCGCTCTTTGACGGTGCCGTCTTCGAAGCGAGTTTGGTTTCCAAGTTCGAAATCCGGTCCGACAGCACTGAGCGAAGTGACTGCAGCTCCGCCATCACGCGCGCGTCGGGCGACGGCACGGCCACCGCGGGCGCCTGTCCGACCACCGGCCCTGCGGCCTTTGGTGCGGCAGGCCGGACCGGTTCCGGCGGCTTCGACTCGCTCTTGGGGGCCTCTATCCCCTTGGCCACGGGCATCGTCGCTTCGGCGCGGGCGGCAGGCGGGGGAATGGGCAGTGCCAGAGCTGCATCGGCGCGACTCGCGCTCCTTGATTCGGGCGGCGCCGTCGCCGGTACTTCGGCGCGCGCTTCGCCCAGCCGCGATGGACGCCGGCGGAAGACGGCGGCCGACGTCGCAGCCGGGGAAACCTCTGCGCCCCTGGCAACGACTGGCTTGGTCGGGACGGTGATCGCTGCGGGGCTCGCGCCGGAGCGCTCTTCCTTGGCAACGGCGGCATACATCGCCACGCCGTCGAGTCGGGGAGCCGAAAGCGTCGACTGGCGACGAATGAATTCCTGGAACGACTCCGGCGCTGACCGCCGCGCGGGCGTCGCATCGGGCTGCTCCGGTATGGCCTCCTTGGCACGGGCGGCAGGTTCGCGGCCATTGCCCGGCGCGAGCTCCTGGACCAAGGCGTTCATTTCCCCGTGGGCGGCCGCGATGATTTCGACCTTGCCCGTACCAGATCGCCGATTCGACAGGATCACCGCTTCGGGCCCGAGTTCCTTGCGAATCCGCTCCAGCGCCTCGCGCGCGCTCGGGGCCACGTATCGTCTGAATCCCATGCTTCTCTCCTTGCCTTCATCGTCACCGACACGCGGCCTTGCCCACGCGTTGGTTCATGGTCGGCGTCGGCGCTTCACGCGCCTGCCCCCAGCACGTTGCTAACCCGTATCGAACTCGATTCGGGAATTTCTGCGTGTCCCAGCACCCGCAGGCGAGGTGCCGCCCGCTTGAGCAGCTTGGCCAGTGGTACGCGCAACCGGTCGGGCACCAGCAGGGTCGGCGTCAGACCGGCGTCCTCTTGCCGCTTTGCCGCCGCCGCGGCGCCGCGCTGCAACAGATCCACCAGGCTGGGTTCAAAAGCCGCGGCGTCCCCGGGACCACCGAGCGACTGCGTCAGAACCTTTTCCAGTTCCTGGTCGAGCGCGATGACGGGCAGTTCGCGGGTGGAACCGAAAAGCGTCTGCGCGATGGATGCGCGTAGCGCGGAACGCACCAGCGCCGTGAGCTCCGCCGCGTCGATCGTCCGGGTTGCGCCGTCAGCGAGCGTCTCGACGATCGTCCGCATGTCGCGGATGTGTATCCCCTCCTCGAGCAGGTTCGCCAGTACCTTCTGCAGCGTCGCCAGGGGAATCAGCTTGGGCACCAGATCGTCGATCAACTTGGGCTGCAGGCGGCCGAAATGATCGACCAGTGCCTGCGTCTCGGTGCGGCCCAGCAGCTGACCGGCGTTGGTCAGCAGCAGGTGATTGACATGCGTTGCAACCACCGTTGCGCAGTCCACGACCGTATACCCTAGGACCTGCGCCGATTCGCGATGACGCGCCTCGATCCAGATGGCGGGCAGGCCGAAGGCCGGATCCTTGGTGGCCGTTCCTGGAAGGGTTTGCGTCACGCCACCGGGATTGATCGCCAGCCACAGGCCCGGGAACGCCTCGCCCTCGCCAACCGGGACCCCTTTGAGCAGCACGCGATACTGGCTGGGCTTGAGTTCGAGGTTGTCCCGAATGTGTACGGATGGCGGCAGAAAGCCGATCTCCTGTGCGAATTTCTTGCGGATGGCCTTGATGCGCTTGAGCAGTTCGCCGTCGGCGCCGGCGTCCACCAGAGGGATGAGGCGGTAGCCCACCTCCAGTCCGAGCACATCAACCGGAACGATATCCTCCCAGCTCGCTTCCAGCGGCGCCGGCGCTGCGGGCGCCGCCGCCGAGCTTGCCGCGCTCTTGCGATCGCGTTCGGCACGCTGGATCAGCATCCAGGCAAGATAGCCGCATGCCGCCGCCAGCAGCAAAAACACCATCGATGGCATTCCGGGAATGATCCCCAGCAGGAAGAGGATCGCCGCTGTGATGGCCAGGGCGCGCGGTGTCGAAAACATCTGGTTGACGATCTGCGAGCCGACATCGTTCTCGTCCTTGCCAACGCGCGATACGATCAGGCCGGCCGCGATCGAAATGACCAGCGCCGGGATCTGCGCCACGAGGCCGTCGCCAATCGTCAGCAGTACGTAGTTGTCGATCGCCGTTGAAATGTCCAGGTCGTGCTGCAGCACGCCAATGGCCAGGCCGCCAATGACGTTGATGAAGAGCACGAGAATCCCGGCCACCGCGTCGCCCCGGACGAACTTGCTCGCGCCATCCATTGCGCCGTAGAAGTCCGCTTCGAGGGCGATCTCGCTGCGCCGGCGGCGCGCCTCCTTGTCGTCAATCAGGCCAGCGTTCATGTCGGCGTCGATGGCCATCTGCTTGCCGGGCATGGCGTCGAGGGTAAAGCGCGCTGCGACTTCGGCGATGCGGCCGGCACCCTTGGTGACGACCATGAAATTGATGACGACGAGGATGGCGAAGACAATCAAGCCCACCGCAAAGTTGCCGCCGATGACGAAGTGCCCGAAGGATTCGATGACCTTGCCGGCGGCCGCCGACCCGGTGTGGCCGGAGGTCAGCACGACGCGCGTGGACGCCACGTTCAGCGACAGCCGCATCAGCGTGGTAAGCAGCAGCACCGTGGGGAACGCGGCAAAGTCCAGCGGCCGCCTCGTATAGGCCGACACCATCAAGACGATCAGCGCCAGGGCGATGTTGAAGGTGAACAGCAGATCCAGCGCGAATGCCGGCAAGGGCAGCACCATCATCGCCAGGATGAGAAAGACGATCAGCGGTACTGCCAGCGAGCGCCACGGAATGGCGCGCACCAGCGGGTGGTTCAAGATGGCGTCCATGGGGTGCGTTTCCGATGGTTGGTGGCGTTATATCTTTCGGATCGGCCGATTCAGGCGCGCGCCATCGGCGCCAGCGGATCCATGCCCTCGGGCACCTCGATGTCGGTCGGCGCGACCGGGCGCGGCGCCTGTCCCTGGGAGTAGCGCTGAAGCTGGAAGATGTAGGCCAGGACCTGCGCCACGGCGGTATACAGCGCCGCGGGGATTTCGGCACCGATCTCCACATGCTGGTACAGGGCCCGCGCCAGGGGGGGCGCCTCGAGCTGGGGCACGCCGGACTCGCGGGCAAGCTCGCGAATGCGTGCCGCGACCTGGTCCATGCCCTTGGCGACCACCACCGGGGCCCGGTGCCGGTCCTCCAGGTACTTCAGGGCCACGGCGAAGTGGCTTGGGTTGGTGACCACCACGTCGGCTTTTGGCACGGCGGCCATCATTCTTCGCCGTGCCATCTCCCGCTGCACCTTGCGCACCTGCTGCTTGAGTCGGGGATCGCCTTGCAGCTCGCGCTCCTCCTGGCGCACTTCCTGCACCGTCATCTTGAGGCGGTTGCGAAACTGGATGATCTGGTAGGGCACGTCGATTGCCGCCATCGCCGCCAGCGTGATGGTCAGAAGGGCGAAGGCGCTGAGCACCAGGGTGAACAGCTGGGAGAGCGCGGCCGGCAGCGAATCGGAAGCCAGCGCGGCAAACTGCTCGATGTGCCCGACGATGTAGGTGCCGCCGACCACCGCGAGCAAAATGGTCAAGAGCACGTTCTTGCTGATTCCGACCAGGGATCGCAGCGACAGGAAGCGCTGGAAGCCGGCGACCGGATCCAGGCGCTCGAGGTTCGGCAAGACGACGTCGGGAACAAAAAGCCAGCCGCCGATCAGCAGCGGCGATGCGATCGCGGCGACCAGCATCACGGCGAAGACGGGAGCGACCGCCAGCAGCGCCCCGCTCACCAGTTCACCGAGCCGCTCGGCCATGCGCNNCGTCGAAGCGCAGTCCATGGGTCAGCAGGGCGCGGCTCGCCGTCGCCAGCGAACCACCCGCCAACGCCAGCGCGGCCACCGAGGATCCGACGACGATGAAATGCGCCAGATCGCGCGACCGCGGAACCTGACCCTCCAGGCGCGCGTCGGCATAGCGCTTGGCCGTCGGGTCTAAGGTCCGGTCTTGTCCGCTTTCTGAATCGGCCATCGAAGCTTGGGAGGCGCAATAAACATTGCGCACGCGTTAGTGGGATCGCTTCGATTATTCGGCCGGAACGCAGGCCGAAAGGGCCGAATATCGGCAGCCCAAGGGCTTACTTTAGGTCTGCCGCAAAGAAAAATAGGGCGTATGCGCAGCCGCAAAATTGCGGTTTTTTCCGCCCCCAGGCTTCAGTTGCGCCTTCTCCTGCCGAAAAGATCAGACGGAGAGCTCGTATTCCGCGGGCGCAGCGCACGGAACCTGGCAATGACTCGAATGGCACTCTTCCGACAACTGGTCCTAGACGCGACCAAGCCCCTGCAGGATTTTGATGCGCCGCCGCCACGGGCCGAACAGGAGCTGCTGAGCGACGACTCGCGCGATCTGTTCATATGGTTCGAAGACACGTCTGAACGCCAGCGCCACGGCCAACGCGGCATCGCCGGTCTTCCCGAATCCCTGTTCCCCGTGGCGCACGGGATGCGGGTGATCGAACGGCGCTACGCGCTCGGTCACCAGCACCTGCTGACCGCGCTGCGGGTGCGCTGCCGCGATCGCGCAGCCGAGCGCATCGCCGCGATCTATACCGCGGCCCTGGCCGTCGGTACCGTCGCCTGGATCGGCTCTGGCAGCCAGTACGAGATGGCATGGAACGCGCTCTACTCGTCGCATGCCGACGAGACCGATTCCGACTGAAGACTCCGCCGGGGGGCGGCCACCGGACGCAGCTAGGCGCTCTTTTTCGCGTTCCCTAGGGCCTTGCGCTGCTCGGCCTCGACCCGATTGACGTAGCGCTGGAGCATCATCCGTGCCTGGGGCGGCAGATCGACGAACTGGCAGCCGCAACGGCGCCCGTCCGCGCCCTCGTCGGCGTCGTACACGTTCACGACCCGGAACGCCACATTGACCGGCCCGATGCCCGGCAGGTCAAGAAAGCAGTTCCTGATCGTCTCGCCGACGGGCAATTCGAAGTTGTGGGGGTAGCTCAGCACGGCAAGGCCGCCGATGCTGATATTTAGCACCTGCAGGGACTCGTATTTTGCGGCACCGCTCTCCTGCGGTACCAAGCAGGTAGCCTTGCCCATGATCGGCGTGCGCACCCGGAAGTACTCGCGGCGCTGCAGGCGCAGCATCTGCGTCGGCAGCCGGATGCGAAAGGCCGAGCGCCCTTCCAAGGTCGTCGCCTGCGCCAGTTGCGCCGAGAACTGAACCTTTACATTCTCAAAGAAGACGACGAAGACCAGTTCGTGTGCTCCCAGAACGCGCTGCTGCGCCTCGGGATTGATCGGCATGTCGAAGGTTGCTTCGTCAAAGTCCGGATCCACGTGCAGGATCATCGTGACCGCGAACTCGCCCTCCTCGCCGGTGTAGACCGACACCAGCGTGCGCTCCTGCCCGATGCGCCGCAGGATCGTGACAATCTCGGCACGCGAGTACAACATGTAGTGCTCGAGCTCGGGCGTATCGGGTTCGGGAAACGGGTGCAGTTGCATTCGGGTCGAAAGCTCGTCTGGTTCCGGGAAATTCCTGCGGGGCGGTTGGAAGGACCAAGGCCCACGGCCGTGCCGCTGCGCAAGTTCACCATAAGTTGCGCCGCGCACACGCGCCAAACTGGGACGGGAACTAGCCGCAATTCCAGCAACCGAACTCGTCACGGCGCATTCGCTCCCGGCAAACTGCATCGCGAACCCGCCGCAATTCCCGCAACCGGTCCGCCGCCACCATCTCTACATTGGTCCATTGCGCAGCGATACCCGGCCTTCGGCGGAGTCGCCGGCGGGAGCGGGCCGTGGAACACCGGGCGTCGGCTCCGGCCGCGAACACGGCCACGAAGGGCAAACGAGGTCGACCGAAGACAAGCGATGCAGATTGCCCACGCAACACCTGACGCAAAGAAGCGCCCCGGGCCGGTACGCGCGGGCCGACCCGACCCGCGTGCCGAAGCCGAGTACCGGCGCGGGCTCGAACTGGCAAAAAGCGAGCGATGGGAACAGGCGGCCGCGGCATTCGGCCGAGCCGTGCGCCGCAGCCCGGACGACGCCGTTTTCTGGCTCAACCTGGCGCACGCGCGGGTCAAGCTTGGCGACTTGGAGCGCGCGGCGGATGCGGCGCGGCGTGCCGCGGCGCTGGATCCGCAATCGGAGCTGGCCGTCTCCATCGCGACCCAGTGCCTGGCAGCGGGCAACCGACACGAAGAGACCATCGAAATGCTGCGGCGCCTCGACCTGGATCACGTCGAGAATTCGAGTCCGCATTTTGCACTGGGCAATGCTCTCACCGCGCTACACCGGTACCGGGAAGCCATTGACGCGTATCTTGCCGCACTGAAGCGAAAACCCGATTTCATGCCGGCCCACGCCCACCTGGGCAACGTATTCGAGCGCGTGAAATTGCACGTCGAGGCCCGTGAGTGCTTTCAGACCGCGATCGCCCTCGGTGGCGCCCGGGCCGGGCTGCTTTCGGCGATGGCCTACCACTCGCAACACGCCTGCCGCTGGGATCTGTTCGCCCAGGACCTGGCCGATTTGCAGCAGGAATTGGCGACTGGTTCCGGACAGGCCATTCCATTTCATCTGCTCACCATGCCTTCGACTCGAAGTCAGCAGCGCGCCGCCGGTTACGCGTATTGGGCCGAGCACTGCAGCACCATAACGCCGCTACCCAGGTCCGGGGCGCGCACGCCGAACCAGCGCATCCGCATCGGCTACGTCACCAACGACCTCTTCCGCCATGCGACCGCCTACCTGATTGGCGACCTGATCGAAAGCCACGACCGATCGCGCTTTGACGTCTACCTCTATTCCTACGGCCACGACGACGGCTCCGAAATCCGCAAGCGCATTGTCTCGGCTGCCGGCGACAGGTTCTTCGACGCCCGCCAGACATCGGATCGACAGCTTGCGGAGCACGTCCGCAGCGACGACATCGACATCCTGGTCGATCTCAAGGGTTACACCTTTGGCACCCGCATGGGTCTTTTCGCGTTCCACCCCGCACGCATCCAGGTCAACTACCTTGGCTACCCGGGAACGACGGGCGCACCCTGCTACGAATACATCGTCGGCGACCGGATCGTCACGCCGATAGAGCACGAAGCCGGCTACAGCGAGAAAATTGCGCAGATGCCACATTGCTACCAGCCCAACGACCGGCGGCGGCCCGTTGGGCCACGCCCTACTCGTGCCCAGTGCGGGCTGCCGGAGCAGGGTTTCCTCTTCTGCTCCTTCAACACCTGCTACAAGATCACTGCCCCCGTCTTCGACCGCTGGTGCCGGCTGCTACGCCAGGTCGACGGCAGCGTCCTGTGGCTGTACGAGGCCAATTCCCAGGCCCGTTCCAACCTCTTGCGCGAGGCGCAACAGCGCGGTATCGCACCGGAGCGCATCGTCTGGGCCCCCCACCTGGACCTGCCCGGGCACCTCGGACGCTTGCAGCTGGCGGACCTCGCACTGGACACGCTCCCCGTAAATTCGCATACCACCGCAAGCGATGCTCTTTGGGCCGGCGTGCCGCTGATCACGACTGCGGGGGACACTTTGGTCTCCCGCGTCGCCAGCAGCGTGCTGCACGCGGTCGGTCTGCCGGAGCTGATTGCGGCCGATAGCGATGCCTACGAGCAGCTGGCGCTCGAACTGGCGCGCGATCCCCAGCGTCTGCGCGAGATTCGCACTCGGCTCGCCGCCAACCGGGACCATTGCGCGCTCTTCGACAGCCCGGCCTATGCACGCGATCTGGAGGCTCTATTCACGAGAATGCTCGCGGCCTGGGCGCAGGGCGAGGCGCCGCAGCATATGCCGGCCGCAACGGCACTACCATGAGCCTGGCAAACCATGCGCCCGGGGCCGGCGTGACGGGGCGTGGGCCTGCTTGCGCGCCGGATCGATCCGACGACCCGCATCGACGCGGACAGACCTACGCAAGCCAGGGCCGTTGGGCCGAGGCGGCCGATGCATACGAAGCAGCGCTCTCGCAGTCTCCGAACGACTCCGCACTCTGGCTAAACCTCGCCCAAGCCCGGCTCAAGCTCGATGACCTCGCTCGCAGCAGCGATGCCGCGTGCCGGGCCCTGGCATTGGATCCGCGCTGCGGGCCCGCGTTGGCGATCGCGGCCCAGTGCCTCGAACGCGCTGGTCGCCAGCGCGATCTGGTCGCGCTATTTCGCTCGATCGACATGCAAGCCATCGATGAAGCGGGCCTGCATCTGAAGTTGGGCATCGCCCTTGCAAGACTGGGACACTACCAGGAGGCTGTCGGGGCGTTTTTCGACGTCCTCCAGCGCAACCCTCGCTCCGCCGACGCCTTTGCCCAGCTGGGCAACGTGTTCCAACTCCTGCGGATGCCCGAGGAGGCTCGGGAGAGCTTTCGCAATGCCCTGGCGCTGGGCCGCTCTCCGGTCGAGATGGCGGCCGCAGTCCTTTTTACCTCGCTCGAAGCCTCGAGCTGGGGGAACATCGGCGCAGACCTTGCCGCGCTCAACAATCTGGTGGCCGCAGGCCAGGAGCAGCCGTCTCCCTTCTTTTGCCTGAACTTTTCCTGGACGCGACAGCAGCAACTCGCTGCGTCCCGCGCGCAGGCCGTTCGCCTGTTCCACGGCATCACGCCCTTGCCTGCCCGCGCAGCGAGCCGCGCCGACGGCCGAATCCGGATCGGTTATGTTTCGAGCGATTTCCACGAACATGCGACCGCGCACCTGATTGCCGAGATGTTCGAGCGCCATGACCGCAGCCGCTTCGAGATCCACGCCTATTCCTACGGCGACAACGACGGATCGCCGATGCGCCGGCGCATCGAGGACGCATTCGGACCGAACTTTGTCCAGGCGCGGGAGATGACGACAAAGGAACTTGCCGACCGGGTCCGCAACGACGCGATCGACGTCCTGATCGACCTCAAGGGTTACACCCTGCATTCGCGCAACGACCTGTTTGCCTACCGCGCTGCCCCGGTCCAGGTAAATTTCCTCGGGTTTCCGGGTTCGCTGGGATCGGCGCATTACGACTACATCATTGGCGACCCGATCGTCACCCCGATCGAGCACGCGGACGGCTTTGCCGAGAAGATCGCGCAAATGCCCCAGTGCTATCAGCCAAACGACCGTTTGCGACCCCTCGGCGCACCCGCCGACCGAGCGCACTGGGGTTTGCCGCAGGACGCGTTCGTATTTTGCTGCTTCAATGCCAACTACAAGATCACCCCCCAGCTCTTCGACCGTTGGTGCTCGCTGCTGCGCCAGGTCGACGACGCCGTGCTCTGGCTGTTCGTGGCCAATTCGCAGGCACCCAAGAACCTCCTTGCCCAGGCTCGGACGCGGGGAATCGATCCCGGACGGCTTGTCTGGGCCAAGGGTCTACCGCTCGCCGAGCACCTAGCGCGCCTGCCGTTTGGCGATCTTTTCCTCGACACCTATCCGGTCAACGCGCATACCACCGCGAGCGACGCGCTCTGGGCCGGACTTCCGGTGCTCACCATCCTGGGAGACAGTTTCGTATCGCGGGTCGCGGCCAGCCTGCTGGCAGCGGCCGGCCTCCCGGAACTGGTCGCCAAGGATTTGGACCAGTACGAGCGCATCGCCCTCGAACTGGCCCGCGATCGAACCCGCTTGCGCGCACTGCGACAGCGTCTTGCGGCACAACGCCAGAGCTGCGCACTCTTCGACAGTACCCGCCATACGCGGGACTTCGAGGCATTGATTGCGCGCATGGTCGACCGCCACGAACGACGTTTGCCTCCGGAGCACCTTCCCACGGCCCCCGCCGATCGGCCGAACACGCGCTGCGCGCGCGACGCCTAGCCCGACAGGCTCCAAAGTGACCGCCTAACGGTTCGCTTATTCCGCGAACCGGGGGTGCGTTCGCCACTACAGTTTCCGACCATGCAACCGAAAAGCGGTCCCCGATGAACCCATCTGCCAGGCCATCCATACACCTTTGCATCGTTCAGCCGGCGGGCTACGTGCACTCGATGGGTCTCTTGGACGCGGCGCTGTACTTTCGCCACCAGTTCCAGCAGCTGGGTGCCGACGTGACGGTCGCCAAGAACCGCCTGCGCACGGATGCGCCGAACCTGGTGATCGGCGCTCACCTGGGTTTTGATGCGAGTTTGACGCGCACTTTCTGCTGCCTGTTCGTCAACCTGGAGCAGCTCGGACCGGGAGGCAGCCGCATGCCAGTGTCCTACCTGGAACTGCTACGGTCATCGCACGTGATCGACTACCACGCTGCCAATCCTGAGGCCTACGCGCGGCGCAGCGAAGATGTTCCGCTGATCTCCTTCGGCTACGCACCATATCTCGCACAGGGCGACGCCGCAGTACCGCTGGACCAGCGGCCGTTCGATCTGCTGTTCTTCGGTTCCATGAACCCGCGCCGCCAGCAATTGATCGAGCGGATCGAGCGTACCGGACGCACCGTGGTGCTCTTTGACGCCCCGGTGTACGGCCCCGAACGCGATGCCTTCATCGTCCAATCGCGCGCGGTACTGAACTGCCACCATTACGATAGCGCCGTCTTCGAACAGGTACGGGCGTTCCAGGTCCTGTCGCTGGGCACCCCTTTGGTGTCCGAGCGCACGGAGCGCACGCGCCCTGGAAGCGTCTATGAGCACTCCGTGAACTGGTTCAGCGACGACACCCTCGAGCGCTTCTTCGCCGACGAGTATCCCCAGCGCGAATTCGCTCATCGTGCCGAAGACCAGCTGCAAGCGTTCCGCAATTTCGATCCGCGCGAGCAGTACGCGCGCGCCCTGGATTTCGCACGCGCCGCATATGGCGCCGCGCGCAGCCTCGGCCAGACGCCCGCATGTCCACAGCGCCTGCTGCACATCGGCTCCGGCAAAGATTACCGGCCCGGATGGCTGAACGTGGACATCCAGGACAGCGCCCAGCCGGACATCATCATGGATCTGAGCAAACCCCAGAGCTGGCCGGCGACCATCCAATCGCCTTTCTGGGGTTCGGTGCAGCTGCAAGCCAGCGCGAGCGACCTGATCTACGCCAGTAATGTGCTGGAACACATTTCCGACCTACCGATGCTCATGGGAAACTGCTTATCGCTCCTTCGCGTGGGCGGCCTCATGGTCATCGAAGTACCGTACGAGGCGAGCCTTGGCGCGTGGCAGGATCCCACGCATGTGCGCGCCATGAATGAGAATTCGTGGCTCTACTACACCGACTGGTTCTGGTACCTGGGCTGGTTCGAATACCGCTTCAAAGTTCGCGACTTCCATTGGCTCGATGCGCAACTCGCGCGCTGCGAGAAGGCCAGTGCGGCATACATGAGCATCACCCTGGAAAAGGCCCAAACCTCGGTGGCGGAGCGCATGACGGCGCGCACGATGCGGCCGGACTTTGGTGGCCTGCTGGCACCGGCACTTCCGGCGACAGCGCCCTCTTATGCAACAACCCCCGTGACCGCGCCGCAACGGGCCGTCATCCCGGTAAGTGCGCAATCCGCCGGCGCGCCGATTTCGCTGTTGGCGGCGGCAAGCCGGC
>OKRD01000070.1 GCA_900290335.1 Burkholderiales bacterium
GTTGACCGCGAGCAGGATCAGCTCGATCGACATCAGGATGATGATGACGTTCTTGCGGTTGAGGAAGATGCCGAAGATGCCGAGCACCAGCAGGATGGCGCTGACGACGAGGTAGTGGCCGAGGCCGACGGTCATGGCGTCAATGCCCATGGTGGCCTCCTGCGGCGGCGTCCTCGGTTTCGGGCGGCTCTGTCACCTTCGGGCGGAAGATGCCGATTTCCTTCACGCCGGCGCCGACGGAGATGCTCACCATCTCCAACGTCTCGGCAACCGTGCGTTCGGTCTGCAGCCGGATGTTCTGGTGCCGCGAGGACTTGCGGTCGCGCAGGGTGAGCACGATGGCGCCGATCATGGCTACGAGCAGCACCAGACCGGCCGCCTGGAAGAGGAAGATGTAGTCGGTGTAGAGCAGCCGGCCCAGCGCCTCGGTATTGCCGATCTGTGCCGGGGTCGGCGAGAGGCGCAGGGTGGCGGCGCCTAGCGCGAACTTCCAGCCGCCGAGGACCAGGATCAGTTCGATGAACAGCACGGCGCCGACCGTGGCACCGACCGGCAGGTAGCGCTGGAAGCCGCCGCGCAGTTCGGCGAAGTCGATGTCCAGCATCATCACCACGAACAGGAACAGCACGGCGACGGCGCCGACATAGACGATGACCAGGATCATCGCCAGGAACTCGGCGCCGGCGATCAGGAACAGCGCGGCGGCGTTGAAGAACGACAGGATCAGGAACAGCACGGAGTGCACCGGATTGCGCGCGCTGACCACCATCGCGGCAGAGGCGAGCAGGATCACGGAGAAGACATAGAAAGCGATGGTGGCAATCATCGGTAGGATGCGTCCATTTCGAGGCGCCGGGCGATCTCCGTTTCCCAGCGGTCGCCGTTCGCCAGAAGTTTTTCTTTGTTGTAAAGCAGTTCCTCGCGCGACTCGGTGGCGAATTCGAAGTTCGGGCCTTCGACGATGGCATCCACCGGACAGGCCTCCTCGCAGAGGCCGCAATAGATGCATTTCGTCATGTCGATGTCGTAGCGGGTGGTGCGGCGGGAACCGTCCTCGCGCGGCTCGGCCTCGATGGTGATCGCCTGCGCGGGGCAGATCGCCTCGCACAGCTTGCAGGCGATGCAGCGTTCCTCGCCGTTCGGATAGCGGCGCAAGGCGTGCTCGCCCTTGAAGCGCGGGCCGATCGGGCCTTTTTCGTACGGGTAGTTGATCGTGACCTTGGGCTTGAAGAAATAGCGCAGGGTGAGGCTCAGCCCGGAGACCAGTTCGCCGAGCAGCATGCTGCGCGCTGTGCGGTCCAGGAACGCCATCAGCGGGGCTCCGTGTGTTCGGTACGATCAGGCATGCGGCACCCACCCGGTCAGCATGAGCACGCCGGCGGTCAGGGTCAGCCACAGCAGGGACAACGGCAAA
>OKRD01000048.1 GCA_900290335.1 Burkholderiales bacterium
CCCGCACTCGCTCAGCATGACAACTTCACTCCAATCGTCATCTCAACCGCGAATGCTCTGGACCGTTTGCGCTTCTCTTGTCCCGCCGCTCGGTGCGGGCGGAAAGTCGTAGAGCCGCGCCGGATTCTCCACCAGGATCTGCCGCCGCGTGGCTTCATCCGGCACCCATGCCGGCAGCAGGTCGAGCAGGCTCGCGTCCTGCGGCATAGGAACGCTGATCGAGGGATGCGGCCAGTCGGTGCCGAACACCAGCTTGTCGGGAGCGGTTTCCACCAGCGCCCGCGCGAAGGGAACGGCGTCGTCATACGGCTGCGGCTTGGCCGAAATGCGGTACGCGCCCGAGAGCTTCACCCAGCAGCGCCCGCCGCGCAGCAATTGCAACAGGGTTTGAAATCCCGCGTGCCCGGTCCCGAGCGACGCGGGCATGTGCCCCATGTGGTCGACGACGATATCCACCGGCAAACGCCCGAGCCGCTCGGCGAGCTCTGGTAGGTCTCTTCCATCCAGCAGCAGTTGCACGTGCCAGCCCAGCGGCTGGATGGCGCGCACAATCTGTTCGAGAGCATCGAGTTGCAATCCGCCCTTAAACAAAAGGTTGATGCGAACGCCGCGGAAGCCGGCCGCGTGCAATTCGGCAAGCAGGGATTCGCCGACCCCGGGCTCGACCACCGCGATGCCGCGCCATTTGCCGCCCGAGGCGACGACTGCATCGCGGGTACAGCGGTTGTCGGTACCGTACACGCTGGGCTGCACGATCACCGCGCGCTCGAATCCCAGCGCGCCGAGCATTCGCCGGTAGGCCTCGATGCTGGCTTCCGGCGGCGTGTAGCTGCGATTCGGCGTGTAGGGATACCGGTCCTGCGGTCCGAAGATGTGCGCGTGGCAATCCGCACTTCCCGCTGGGATCGCGAGCCGCGGCTTTCCAGGCTCAGGGTTGTACCCCTGGCAGCCCGGGATCGTCGCCGCATTTTCCGCGCGATCACTCATAGACGTGCAGTTCCTTGCCTCGGGTCTCCGGCAACAACGACGTGCCCAGGATCATGATGAGGTATGCGCTGCCGGCAAAGATGGCCATGGCCTGGCCGATGGGGACGCCCTTCAAGTGCCCCACCAGCCACGGGGACAAAGCGCCGATGCCGCGGCCGAAGTTGTAGGAGAACCCCTGTCCCGATCCGCGCAGACGGCTGGGAAACAGTTCAGTGAAGAAGGCACCGATGGGGCTGAAGACGCCGGAAGCGAAGAAGCCCAGGGGGAATCCCAGCACCAGCATCACCGAATTGCCGATCGACAGGTAGGTGTATGCCACCACGGTCAGAAACGAGCCCACCGCGNNCTTGCGCCCGAGGCGGTCGGCCAGATAGGCGCTCACCATGTATCCCACAAACGAGCCGGCGATGATCACGATGAGGTATCCGGTGGTGTTCATCACCGACAGCTTGCGCTGCGTTTTGAGGAAGGTGGGCAGCCAGGTGGTGATGGCGTAATAGCCCCCCTGCGCGCCTACCGCCAGCAGCGAGGTCAGCAGCGTGACCTTCAGGACGTCCGGCGCGAAGATGTGCAGGAATGAAGCCCTCTCGCCGGAAGCCTCAACCTTCTTGCGGGTCTCCGCATAAATTTTTGGCTCGGGCACTTTGCGNNAAGACAAGGAACGCGGGAAGGATTCCGATCCAGAACATGGCCCGCCAGGCAGTCGATTCCGGCAGCACGGTGAAAAACAAGCCGTAGCACAGTGCCGCCAAGCCCCAGCCGATGGCCCAGCCGCCCTGCACCGTGCCGACGGCTTTGCCGCGGTGCTGGGCGCGGATGGTCTCGCCCATCAGCACC
>OKRD01000029.1 GCA_900290335.1 Burkholderiales bacterium
CGCCTGCCAAGAGAGCGTCGCCGCGTGATGGCGGGCGGATCGGCCAGGTGCCGGCAGCGGGGTTGGAGCCCCAGGGATTGCCCCATGAGCCAGCTGGCGTGCGAATTTCGCGATGACCCTGGGCGAGCCGCGCCCGGACCGGCGAGCCTGGCGCCCGGGCCCCGTTTTCGGCAGCCGGCCTGCGCGTGCGGGCCCGGCGTGGCATGGCCGCGCCGCTGGCAACCAGTTGCGCGCTTGGCGCGCGCTGCTGGCAAACTTGCCCTTGTTCGCAGCTTGAAACCCTCCGCACCCGGGAACGAACCGTGACAAACCAGCCTCAGATTCCAGCGCTCGGCGCGCACTTTAACTTCGCGCAGCACCTCATCGAGCGCAACGCCGGTCGACCTTCCAAGGTGGCCTACGTCGACGACCAGGGCAGTTTGCGCTACGGCGAGATGGCCGAGGGCATCCGCTGCGCGGCCGCGGCGCTGCTCGCCTGCGGCGTGCGCCGCGAGGAGCGCGTGCTGCTGCTGATGCACGACTGCAATGATTGGCCGGTGAGCTTTCTCGGGGCGATGTACGCCGGGATCGTGCCGGTGGCGGTCAACACGCTGCTCACTGCCGACGACTATGCCTACATGCTGCAGCACAACCGCTCGCAGGCCGTGTTTGTCTCGGCCGCGCTGCTGCCGACGTTGCAGGCGGCAATGAGCAAGGCTGCCGCGCAGGACGGACACGAGGTCAAGACCTTGATCGTCTCGCGCCCGGGTGCCGTGCTGGCGCCGGGCGCCGTGGCGCTGGAGGCCTTGCTCCGGGAGCATGCGCCGCTCGCCGCGCCCGCCCGGACCGCGCCCAGCGACCCCGGTTTCTGGCTGTACTCTTCCGGCTCCACTGGCCGCCCCAAGGGCACGCTCCACAGCCACGGCAGCCCGTACTGGACCGCCGAGCTGTACGGCACCGCCGTGCTAGGGGTAACCGAGGGCGACGTCTGCTTCTCGGCAGCCAAGCTGTTCTTCGCCTACGGCCTGGGCAATGCGCTGAGCTTCCCGCTGAGCGTGGGCGCCACGACGATCCTGATGGCCGAGCGGCCGACGCCCGAGGCGACGTTTAGGCGCTGGCGCGGCGAAGTGGGTGGTATGCGGCCCACGGTGTTCTTCGGCGCACCCACCGGATACGCCGGCATGCTCTCCTCGCCCGCTCTTCCGGCCAAGGGCGAGGTGTCGCTGCGCCTGTGCTCCTCGGCGGGCGAAGCCTTGCCGGCCGATTTGGGCGAGCGGTTCACCGCCCGCTTCGGCTGCGAGATCATCGACGGAATCGGGTCGACCGAGATGCTGCACATCTTCCTGTCCAACCGCCCGGGGCAGGTGCGTTACGGCACCACGGGCACGCCGGTGCCAGGCTATGGGGTAGAGCTGCGCGGGGAAGATGGCGGGCTGGTGGCCGACGGCCAGACCGGCGACCTCTTCATCAAGGGGCCGAGCGCAGCGCTGATGTACTGGGGCGATCTGGAGCGGTCGCGCGCGACCTTCCTCGGACCGTGGACCAGGAGCGGCGACAAGTACGTGCGCAATGCCGACGGAACCTTCACCTACTCGGGGCGCAGCGACGACATGATCAAGGTGAGCGGCATCTATGTCTCGCCGTTTGAAGTCGAGGCCACGCTGGTGCAGCACCCGGCGGTGCTCGAAGCGGCGGTGATCGGTATCGCGGATGAGCAGGGGCTGACCAGAACCAAGGCCTACGTCGTGCTCAAGAGCGGACAACACGCCGGCGAGGCGGACCTCAAGGCCTTCGTCAAGGAACGCCTCGCACCCTACAAGTATCCGCGTGTCATCGAGTTTGTCGACGAACTGCCCAAGACGGCCACCGGCAAGATCCAGCGATTTAAGCTGCGCGAGCGCGAGGCAACGGGCAAATGATCGACGCCGTCCAGTTCGTTGACATCGACTGGGGCGGGCGTCGTGTGCGCATCGAGCATCAGTGGATCCGGCCGCAACGGACGCAGCGGCCCCTGATCGTCTTGCTGCACGAAGGTCTGGGTTCGCTCGCCATGTGGCGGGATTTTCCGCAGCGGCTGTGCGCGCGTTGCGATACCCGCGGCCTGGTGTACTCGCGCCCGGGGTACGGCCGCTCGACGCCGCGCGATGCACAGGAGGCCTGGGGCTTGGACTTCATGCACCGCCAGGCAAACGAGGTGCTGCCCGCCCTGCTCGAAGCATTGCATATCGACACCGCGGCGAACCCTCCGTGGCTGTTCGGCCACAGCGACGGGGGCTCGATCACCCTCTTGTACGCGGCGCGCTTTCCCAAGCGGCTCGCCGGCGCCATTACCGTCGCGCCGCACATCGTCGTCGAGGATCTGTCGGTCGCCAGCATCGAGAAGGCGCGCGTGGCATACCTGCAAACCGACCTGCGCGAGCGTCTGGCCAAGTACCACGATGATCCCGACTCCGCGTTCTGGGGATGGAATCGCATTTGGCTGCATCCGCCGTTTCGCGAGTGGTCGATCGAGGACGAGCTCGAATCCATACGCTGTCCACTGCTTGCGGTGCAGGGACTCGACGACGAATATGGCACACTGGAGCAGATCCACGGCATTGCGCGCCGGGTTGCGCAGACGCAATTGCTCGAACTTCCCGATTGCGGCCACTCGCCCCACCGGGACCAGCCCGAGCGGCTAATCGACGCGACGTCGAGCTTCTTACAACAACATACTTGAGGAGACCCCCTTGAACATCATCCGCATCGCTCTGGCTGCGGCGGCGGTCACGCTCCTGGCGGCGCCGGCTGGCGCGCAGACCGCGCCCAAGCTCAAAGTCGGCCTTATGCTGCCGTCCTCCGGCACCTACGCCGCACTCGGCGCGGCCATCGAGAACGGTTTCAAGCTGTACGTGGACGAGCAGGGCGGCAAGCTCGCCGGCCGCGAGATCGAATTCGCCCAGGTCGACGACGAGTCGGACCCGGCCAAGGCGATCGACAACGTCAACAAGCTGCTCAAGCGCGATAACGTCGACGTGTTGATCGGCACCGTGCACTCGGGCGTGGCCATGGCCATGGCCAAGGTCGCGAAGGAGACCGGCACACCGATGATCGTGCCCAACGCCGGCGCTGGCGCGGTGACCGGCTCGATGTGCGCACCCAACATCTTTCGCAGTTCCTTCTCCAACTGGCAGCCGGGCTACGCGATGGGCGAAGTGGTGGCGGCAAAAGGCCACAAGAGCGTGGTGACGATCACCTGGAAATACGCCGCCGGCGACGAATCGGTGCAGGGATTCAAGGAGGCCTTCGAGAAGGCCGGAGGCAAGGTTGTCAAGGAACTGAACCTGCCGTTTCCCAACGTCGAGTTCCAGGCCCTGTTGACCGAGATCGCCGCGGCCAAGCCCGACGCGGTCTACACGTTCTTCGCCGGCGGCGGCGCGGTCAAGTTCGTCAAGGACTACTCGGCCGCGGGCCTGAAGAAGAGTATTCCCCTCTACGGCGCGGGCTTTTTGACCGACGGCACGCTCGAGGCCCAGGGTAGCGACGCCGAGGGGCTGCTGACAACGCTGCACTATGCTGATGGCCTGGGCACCGCGCGCGACAACGCTTTCCGTCAGGCCTACGCCAAGGCCTACAAGATGCCGCCCGACGTCTACGCAGTGCAAGGCTACGATGCGGCGCAAATGCTCGCCGTCGGCCTTGTCGCGGTCAAAGGCGACCTGACAAAAAAGGCCGAGTTCTCGGCCGCCATCGAGAAGGCGAGGATCGACAGCCCGCGCGGCGCATTCACGCTCTCCCGGTCGCACAACCCGGTCCAGGACTTCTACCTGCGCCAGGTTGTGGGCAAGGAAAACAAGCTGGTCGGCGTGGCCAGCAAGGCGCTGGCCGATCCGGGCCGCGGCTGCTCGCTGTAGGGCCCGAGCGCACGGCGCCGGCCCCCTTCCCGGTCTGCGCGAACCTGCGCCGCCACGCACGGCCGGCCGAACCACGCTTCGCCGATGGATTTCGCCACCTTCCTGGTCCAGTGCCTGAATGCATTGCAGTACGGCTTGCTCTTGTTCCTCGTGGCCTCGGGGCTGACGCTGATATTCGGCATCATGGGGGTGATCAACCTGGCGCACGGCAGCTTCTACATGATCGGCGCCTATATGGCCTATGCGCTGGCGCCGATCATCGGCGCCACTTTCGGCGGGGGCTTCTTCGCGACGCTACTGGCGGGCGTCGCGCTGTCGGTGCTGCTGGGCTACGTGCTCGAGTGGGCTTTTTTCAGCTTTCTCTACGACCGCGAACACCTGCAGCAGGTGCTGATGACCTATGGACTAATCCTCGTCTTCGAGGAGCTGCGCAGCCTGCTGGTGGGCGATGAAGTGCACGGCGTCTCGGCACCGGAACTGCTTTCGGGCACGCTGCCGCTGGGCGGGCTGATGACCTACCCGGTCTACCGGCTTTTCATCTCTGGTGTGTGCCTTGCGGTGGCGGGCGCGATGTACCTCGTGCTTACGCGCACGCGGCTGGGCATGATGATCCGCGCCGGAAGCACCAATCGGGAAATGGTCCAGTCGCTGGGCATCGACGTCAAATTCCTCTACCGCGTGGTGTTCGCCGCCGGCGTCGCGCTCGCGGTCCTTGCCGGCATGATTGCCGCGCCCGTCTCGTCCGTCTATCCGGGTATGGGCAACACCGTGTTGATCCTGTGCTTCGTGGTGGTCGTGATCGGCGGGATCGGCTCGGTCCGCGGCGCGCTCCTGGCGGCGCTGCTGGTCGGCGCGGTCGACACGTTCGGCAAGGTGCTGCTGCCACAGGCCGCGGGCGTGCTCGTCTATGTTCTGATGGCACTGATCCTGCTGTGGAAGCCGGAGGGTTTGTGCAAGGTGGGCTAGTTGCCGGAGCAGCGCGATGGATCGATCGGTAGCGCTCCTGGTCGCATTGGCCTTTCTCGCGCTCGCACTGGTTCCGGCAGTCGCGGGCCCCTTCGGCATCGACCTGGTCACCAAGATCATGATCTACGCCATCCTTGCCCTCAGTCTCGAGCTGCTGGTCGGCAGCACGGGCCTGGTGTGCTTCGGCCAGGCGGCGTTCTTCGGCATCGGCGCCTATGCCACCGTGCTGCTGGCGCCGCGGTACGGCTCCCCGTCGCTGCTGTGGATCTTGCCGGCGTGCGTGCTCTGTGCGGCCGGCGCCGCGCTCCTCATCGGCGCACTGGCGCTGCGCACACGGGGCGCGTATTTCATCATGGTCACGCTTGCCTTCGCGCAGATGGCCTACTACCTCGCGCACGACACACCCTTGGGCGGGGGCAGCGACGGCATCTACCTGGCCGCCAAGCCAGTGCTTGGCGCCTGGCTGGATTTGGCCAAACCGGTGGCCTTTCACGGTTTCACGCTCGCCTGCCAGGCTGCGGTGTTCGTCTTTCTCGCGCTGCTGCTGCGTTCGCGCTTCGGGCGTGCGCTCGCGGGCATCCGGGTCAACGAGCAGCGCATGCGCGCCACTGGTTTCTCCACCTATCCCTACAAGCTGGCGGCTTTCGTGATTTCCGGGGCGATTGCCGGCTTGGCCGGCTTCTTGTTCGCCGTGAAGGACGGCTTCGTAAATCCCGAGCTGCTGGGCTGGCACCTATCGGCGGCGGTGCTGATCATGATCCTGCTCGGCGGCCTGGGCCAGCTGCACGGCGCGCTTATCGGCGCGTTCGCCTTTGCCCTGCTGCAGGAGTTCTTCCAGTCCGAGACGATCTTCGGCGCCTTCACCAAGCACTGGCATCTGGGCTTCGGGCTGGCGATCATCGCCAGTGTCGCCCTGCTGCCGCGCGGGCTGGTGGGGGTCCCGGGCCAGCTGCGCGAGCGCCTGCTGGGGCGCTCCGCACGCAACGCGGAGCAGCTGCACGATGAGCCGTTCTGAGGTCTTCTTGCGCTGTCGCGACGTCACGCGCCGCTGGGGCGGCCTGGTCGCGGTGGACCGCGTGTCGCTCGAGCTCGAGCGTGGCAGCGTGCATGCCGTGATTGGCACCAACGGCGCCGGCAAGTCCACGCTGATCAACATGCTTGCCGGCGAGCTGCGCCCGTCGAGCGGACGAGTCGAGCTGCTGGGTCAAGACGTGACGGCCTGGTCGCAGCCCCGGCGGGCCAGTGCCGGCGTGGGGCGAAGCTACCAGCGCAACACCATCTATCCGAGCTTCACCGTGTTCGAAAATTGCCGCTTGGCGGCACAGGCGCGCACGCAGAAACCCTGGGCCTGGTGGAGCGATGCGCAACGCTGCGAAGCCAGCAGCGCGGCCGCCCGCGCCGCCGCCAAACGGGCGGGTCTGGATGGCCTTCTGGATCGATATGCGGGCCTGCTCTCCCACGGACACAAGCGCCAGCTCGAGATTGCGATGTGCCTGGCCACCCAGCCCCAGGTGCTGCTGCTCGATGAGCCGCTGGCCGGCATGGGCGCCGAAGAGGTCGAGCGCATGCTGCTCCTGCTGGGCGAGCTCAAGACCGATCACGCGATTTTGCTGGTCGAGCACGACATGGACGCGGTGTTCCGCATCGCCAATCGCATCACGGTCATGGTCAACGGCGCCGTGATCGCCTCGGACGCACCCGAGGCGGTGCGTGCGAACCCCGACGTCCAGTCGGCCTACCTTGGATGAGCATCCCGTGGCGACCAAGGAATTGATCGTCGATGCCCGGGGGGTCCACGCCTGGTACGGCTCCAGCCACGTGCTGCACGGCGTCGATCTGCAGATGGCTCGCGGCGAAACGCTGGGGCTGCTCGGTCGCAACGGCATGGGCAAGAGCACGCTGCTGCGCACCTTGCTCGGACATGTCCGCCAGCGCGACGGCCGCATTGGCCTGTTCGGCCAGGACTGCTCGCGTGCCCAGCCGCACGAGGTGGCGCGCTTGGGACTGGCCTACGTGCCCGAGGGGCGCGGTGTCTTCCCCAACCTGACCGTGCGCGAGAATCTGGTGATGGCCGCGCGGCCCGGCCGCGACGGTCGCAGGGATTGGTCGTACGAGCGAGTGCTGCACACCTTTCCGCGCCTGGCCGAGCGCCTCGGCAGCCTGGGCGGGCACATCTCCGGTGGCGAGCAGCAAATGGTGTCGATCGGCCGGGCGCTGATGACGCACCCGGAATTGCTGATCCTCGACGAGGCCACCGAGGGCCTGGCGCCGATGATCGTGGCCGAAATCTGGAAAGTGATCGGCGACATCCGCGCGAGCGGAATCGCCACGCTGATCGTCGACCGCGATTACCGCAAGGTGCTGGCGCGAACCGACCACGTCGTGGTGCTCCAAAAAGGGCAGATCGTGCTGCACGGCGCCTCGGCCGATGTGGCTCGCAGCGGGGCCTTGGCAGGCTACCTCGGTGTCTGAGGCGATCGGCGCCCTTTGACTAGCCGGCTCCTGTCTGGCGCTTGAAGTCCGACAGCGGCAGCACCTCGGGCTGGCTGCAACGGCGCCGGTCGGCCTCGGGGGCATTGAGCGGCACGCAGGGCACCATGAGGCGTCGCGAATCGACGCAAAGCCGCTGGTAGGTGGCGGTTGCCTCGCGCTTCCAGCGCAATTCCTCCTCGGACAGGGCACGCAACACCTTTGCCGGCACGCCAACCGCCAGACTCCTGGGCGCAATTTCGCTCTGGGCCGGGACGAAGGCCGAAGCGGCGATGATCGCCGACTCGCCGACGACCGCCAAATCCATCACCACGGCATTCATGCCGACGAGCACATTGCGGCGCAGGGTACAGGCATGAACAATGGCGCCGTGCCCGATATGGCCATCTTCCTCGATCGTCGTATCGGTGTGTGGAAAGCCGTGCACCACGACGCAATCCTGGATGTTGGCGCCGGCACCGATGACGATGCGGCCAAGATCGCCGCGCAGCGAGGCGCAGGGCGCGACGTAGACGCCGGGCCCGATGATGACATCGCCGATGATCACGGCACTCGGATGCACGAAGGCGGTGGGGTCGATGACCGGGAACAGGCCATCGTAGGAATAGATCTGCCCCATGCTTGCGTCACCGACTCGCTGGCCCGGGGCCGCCCTGCCTGGCGGGGATCATGACTTGGGCTTGGCCAGGACCTGCTCGGCAAAACGCTCGTCGAACACCGCGCCCTCGGCGACCAGCTGACGGTAGCGGACGAAGTCGATGACGTCCTTGCCCGTGACCTTCTTGGCATCGAAGGCATTGAAGCCGAGCCAGGCTTCGTGGTTCATGTTGGCCGCCAGCCAATGGCGATTGGCCAGCTTCATCTGGTCCCAGAAGAACTTCTTCTTGGCGCGAATGCCGTCGATCGATTTGATCAGGCAGTGCGGGAACAAGTTGGTGAACTTCCAGACCAGCTCATTGACCGCGCCATCGAGCAACGCGAAGTCGGTCGTGCACTCGGCCATCAGGGCCTTGCCCTGCTTGAGCGCCTCGGCCGATTCCGGCTCGCCGTAAACGATCTCGCCATCTTCGACGTAACTGCCGGTTTTGACCAAAGGATTGCGAACCCAGCGGCCGTCCTTTCTGAGCACGGGCACAACCTTGGTGACCAGGCCCTTGGCCTTCATCTTGTAGGCGCTCCAGGTCTCGCACGAAACGCAGTTGTACATTGCGTCTTCTATGGACAGGAACCAGGGCAGAAAGTCGGTCGACCCGCCATCGGGCGCCGAGCCGTGTTTCGGGCCCGCCTGGCCGTAGATGGCCAGGTCGGAGCTGACCGTCAAGTCGGTCGCCATACCGATCTCCTGGCCGCCGGCCACGCGCATGCCGTTGACCCGGCAGATCACCGGTTTCTTGCAGTTGAGGATGCCATCGACCATGGCGTTGAAGATGTCCATGTACTCGCCGTATTCGTTGGGCCGGCGCGAGTAGTAGGCCGAGTATTCGGCAGTGTTGCCGCCGGTGCAGAAGGCCTTGTCGCCGACCGCCGTAAACACGGTGGCAACCACCGCGCGGTCCGAGGACGCGCGCTGGAAGCCGGCAATCACGGCCTTTGCCATCGCGGTGGTGTAGGAGTTGTATTGGGCCGGATTGTTGAGCCAGATCCAGGCGGCGTAAAGGCCGGGCACCGGATTGCCCTGGGGATCGGTGATGAGCCGCCGTTCGTACATGACCGACGGCGCGTTCTTGCCGAAGTGCTCTTCGCCCAAGATCGCGTGATCCTTGAGTTCATTGTCGCGGCGCAGCCATTCCAGTGCCATGTAACGTGCTCCTATGATGTCGTGGTGTTTCAAAAATCGGGGGTCAGGATTACCCGCTTGTTCAACGCGCCATCGTGGGCCTGTTCGAAGGTCTCGGCAATACGGCTCATGGGCCGCGTTTCGACGAACGGCCCGAGCTGGATGCGCCCATCGAGGCACATCGCCAGAACCTCGGCATAGCGCTCGGGTGGGCAGCCCCAGGTGCCGATGATCTCGGCATCGAACGCCATCAGCTTGGACAGCATGTAGCTCGTCTCCTCGGTGCCGTAGCCAACGACGATCAACTTGCCGACGAACGACAGCAGGGCAAGGGCGAGTTCCTGACCCGGCTTCGAACCGGTCACCTCGAAGATCTTCCAGTTGGTATTGGCGGGAATGCCGCGGTCCTTGCAAAAGCCCTTGATCAGTTCCTTGACGTCCTTGGCGCTCTTGCCTTTGGGATTGATGACGAAGTCGGCACCAAAGCCCGTCATCGTCCGCAGCTTTTCCTCGTTGATGTCGATGCCGATCACCGCCGCGGCGCCCATGCCCTTGGCCGTCTGGGTCATGAAGGAGCCCACGCCGCCGGCGGCGCCGATGACGATCACCCGGTCGCCGGCCTTGAGGTCGGCGCGCTTTGCCGCCTGATAGGGCGTCGTCACCGCATCGGCGACAACCGAAAGATGTTCCAGGGGCGTCGCCCCACGATTTCCAACCAGGCAAAGAAAGCGTGCGTCGGCGACGATGTGACTGGAAAAACCGCCGTAGATGCCCATCGAGTTGCCGGGCATCTTCTGGGCCAGACAGCGGTTGCCGCGCCCCGTGCGGCACAACTCGCAGTCCCCGCAGGGAATCACTGCCGGCACCACCACCTCCTTGCCGATCAGGTCCTCGCGGCCGCCGACGATGACGCCGGAGATCTCATGACCGAGCGACAGGGGCGGCTTTTGCACCGTAGGCACCCCCATGTAGAAGTAGGACAGATCGGTGTGGCACACGCCGCAACCGGCGATCTTGACCACCACCTCGCCCGGTCGCAGTGCCGGCATCGCTATCTTGGTCCGAAGCAGCTTGCCAGGCTCGGTCATCTGCCACGTGTCGATATGCGTCGAAAGCATGGTGGTTCCCCTGTTTAACGATGTTGCCAAGCCGGTGCGCGCTTGGACAGGAACGCCGCCAGGCCCTCCTTGGCATCGGCGGTTTCCATGAGCTCCTGCAAGTAGATCTTTTCGACAATCGCCAGGCGGTCGGCGAAGGCTGTCCCGGCCCCCGCGCGTATGGCTTTCTTGGTAAAGCCCAGCGCCGAGCGCGAAAGCTCGAAAAACGGCTTGGCGAAGGCCTGCGACTCCTGGGCAAAGGACTCCCGCGCAAACACCCGGTTGACGAGCCCGTACTGCAGCGCCACCTCGGCCGTGATGACGCCGCCACCATAGAGCAGTTCGTTGGCCCATGCCGGCGGCAGCAGGCGCGGCAGCAGCACTGCCGCCACCGGCGCAAACACGGCCAACTTGATCTCCGGCTGGCCCAGTTTCGCCCCAGCCGCGGCGACGATCAGGTCGCACGCCAGTGCCACTTCGAGCCCCCCGCCCAACGCCGCGCCGTGCACCGCGGCCAAGGTCGGTACCGGAAAGGCTTCGATCTTGCGGATCACCGAATGGAAGATTCGGATCATGTGGTCGACCTTATCGGGCGTATGGTCGGCCACCTCGACGCCAGCCGAGAAGGCCTTTTCGCCGGCCGCGGCGATTTTGAGCAGGCGCACCGTGGGATCGGCGGCCAGGACGTCGAGGGCTGCGTCCATCTCCTCCATCGTGGCGATGTCGAGGACATTGAGCGGCGCCCGGTTGATGGTGAGCGTCGCCAGCCCTTGCGCCACCGCCGCCGTGATGAATTTGTAGTCCGCCATGCGTTCTCCTCAAAACAGGTCGTCGAGTTCGCCGCCGCCACCGCCAGGCATTTTTCCGTACTGCTGAAGGTAGGCCTGGATCATCTGCGACTCGCGCGAGGTGTACATCGCCGCCTCCTCGAAAACGAAGTAGCGCGCCTCCTGGTTTGCCCCCAACTGCCCTGCCAGACCATCGCGCAGGTTCTCGACTCCCTTGATCATCAGCACGTTCTTGTCCGCATCCAGGAGTTGGAAGACGCCGGCCTGCGCGGTGACAGCAGCCACTGCCGCGTCGTTGAATTCGAGCCAGGACTCCGGCGGCAGAACCGCGTCGCAGATACTCAGCGCCAGATTGCACTTGAGGCAGCGGGACGCTTCGGCGCGGGCGTCGGCATCGCTCAGGCCGCGCTCGACCTCATCCCAGCCCTGGCGCTGGGCGACCTGCAACATGATCGGGTGGATGCGGCGCCGGCGGTTAAAACCTTCGTCGCGGCCGATGTACGGGCTCGTCTGCCAGTCGCCTTGCAGCAGCCTTTCTTCGATATTCCCATCGCCGCCCAGCTGGCGATCGATGGCGGCGGCGGCAAGGCGGCCGTGGGCGACGGACTCGATCATGGTCGAAGGGCCGAGCACGCAGTCGCCGCCGGCGTAGACACCGGGCCGGCTGGTCAGCAGCGAATCCTCGCGCACGGTGATGCGGCCCTTGGCATCGGTGCTCACGCCAAAGCCGGAGAATTTCTCCGGACGCTGACCGACGGCGGCAATGACCAGGTCGACATCCTCCTGGAACTCGCTGCCAGGCACTTCCGTGGGACGCCGGCGGCCGGATTGGTCGGGTTCGGCCAGTTCCATGCGCGCATACGTAATGTGCAGGCCAGCGCCATTGCCGGCTTTGTCGATGCGCTTTGGCGCCAGCAGGTAGCGGACATTGACGCCCTCGTCGACGCAGCCTTCCAACTCCTCGACGCGAGCGGGCATTTCCTCCCTGGTGCGGCGGTACACCATGTCCACCTCGGCGCCGAAGCGGCGCGAGGACCTGGCATTGTCGGTGGCGACGTTGCCGCCGCCGATCACCGCCACCTTGCGGCCCGTCGTCACGCCGCTGCCCGGCGCGTTCACCAGGCCCATGGTCGCAGCGCGCAGAAAGCTCGGACTGTCCAAGACGCCGGGCAAATCGTCGCCGCCGATGCCCAGGCGATCGCCGCCCTGGCAGCCGATGCCAATGAAGATGGCTTCGAAGCCTTGGGCGAACAGGTCGTCGAGGGTCTGGACGCGCGTACCGAAGCGAAACTGCACGCCGAGTTGCTCAACTTCGGCAACGTCGCGGTCGATGACCTCGGTCGGGACGCGATAGGAGGGAATGCCGTAGCGGGCCATCCCGCCGGCCGCCGGCTGGGCGTCCAGGACCGTCACCGTGTGACCTTTCTTGGCCAGATAGTAGGCAACGGTCAGACCCGCAGGACCGGCGCCAACAACGGCGGCGCGCCGCCCTGTGGGCGGCAGACGTACCGAGTACTGGCGCCACAGGCCGTCGTCGTTGTCGTCGGCGACCCGCTTGAGGGTGCGGATCGACAGCGGATCGTCGAGCTTGCCGCGGCGGCAGGCCGTTTCGCACATGGCGAAACAGACCCGGCCCAGGATGCCGGGAAAGGGCAGCTTTTCGCGCACCACCGCGATCGCTTCGCCATACCGGCCCAGCGCCGCGAGCTGCACGTAGCGCGGAACGTCGATGCCTGCCGGGCAGGCCGATCGGCAGGGCACCATGGACGCCTCGCGGCGCGCCGGATCAAGGGTGCGGTCCGTCAGGGTGCCGGTCGGGCAGACCGTGACGCAGGCCTGGCAAAACGTGCAGCCCGAATCGATCAGCGTTGCGGCGATCGTTCCCACGTAGGTGCGCCCGCCCTGCGGCGTCGGCACTTGCTTGACTTCCAGGCAGCCGACCCCGCGCACGTCGTTGCAGGCGGTGAGGCAGCGGCGGCAGTCGATGCACAAGTTGTAGTCGCGGTCAAAGAATGGCTCATCTTTGATGACCGGCAGCGTCGCCGGCTTGTACGCCGGCGTCGAATTTGGAATGCCGACGTAATCGGAAATCTTACGCAACTCGCAACTCGAGAAGATGCTGCAGCAGCGGGTCTCTGGCGGATTGCCGTAGGAGCACTGCGTGCGGCTGCAGCCGTCGCGCTGCGGACAGGTCAGGCAGACGTGCGGGTGATTGCCCAGTATCTTCGCCAGAGCGCTCTGGCGCGCCGCGCGAATTTCCGGCGTATCGGTGCGCACTACCATGCCGGCCTCGACGCTCACGGAACAGGCCTTGTGCAGTCCGCCGCGGCCGTCGACCGCAACCAGGCACAGGTTGCAGCCGCCGCCCCCGGCACTGCGCTGCAGCGACGGCGGCAGGTCCGGATGGGCGCACAAGGCAGGGATGTAGCGGCCCGCGTTGACCGCGGCGTTCAGGACCGATGCGCCCGCGGGCGCCTGCACCTCGCAGCCGTCGATGGTCAAGCACATCGGGGCGCCGAACTGCGCCCGTGCCGCCGGTCGGCTCGCCCCCCACCACTGAATGGTCTGCGCGCTCGCCATGGGCTAACGCTCCGCGCGATAACCGGGAAAGTACGCGCCGCGGCAGGCGCCGTCGCGCACGGCAGCCAGAAAGCTCGCCAGGTCGGTGACTGGCCGCAAAAACTCGGTAGCGCAACGGCCCACCGCCTCCGGCTTATGGCAATCGCTGCCACCGAGGCTTGGCAATCCCATGTGGGCAGCGGCCTGGATCGCCAGGTCGTTGTCGCTCGTCTGATTGCCGCCGTTGTGGGTCTCAATGGCCGCGATGCCACGCGCGCCGAGCAGACCCTCGCACAGGCTCGCGAGTCCGATGTTGCGAAACGGGTGGGCCGGCACGCAGATTCCGCCCAGTTCGCTGACCCGGGCAATCACCTCGGCAAGCGGGATGTAGTTGTTGCGGCCCCAGATATTCCAGCCATCGTCGAGCACGCCGAAGGCCAGGAGGTGGCCGTGATCGCTGGAAATCTCCACCCCTCGTAACACGAGCAAGCCCTCCTCTCTGCCGAGCCGCTCGACGGGCTCGGAGGCCTCGACCGAGTGGTGTTCGGTGACGACCACGCCGTCGAGCCCGAGCGCCTTGGCACGGCGCACCAGGTCCGCGGGCTCGAGCCAGTTGTCGTTGGAATGCCGTGTATGGCAGTGACAATCGATCCACATGGAATGGGCCATCGCCTACGGCAACTGGTACTCCAGGTTGATTCGCTTCGATGGTACGAACTTGTGCCGGGAAAAGAATTTCTCCAAGGCAAAGTCGTCCCAGTTCACCAGCGTATAGACCTTGTTGACGCCCGCCACCTTCATATTCATCAGGAACTGGTCGAGCAGGTCGCTGGCGATCCCTTTGTTCTGCACGCTTGGGTCGACCCCCAGGGTGTCGATGGTGGCAGTGGTCTCGGGAATGCCGAACTCGCCGAAGTAGACGTCTCCCATGACGAAGCCGACCACCTTGCCATCCATTTCCGCAACCAGCGACGAGTTGATGCTGCGTTGCGGATCGGTGACGGCGGCGATCTTGCGTTCATAGTATTCGTGGCGATTCGACCCGCTGGTCTTCTCATCGATGGCGACAATGGCCTGCAGGTCCGCCTTCTTCAACACTCGCATCACGCGGTCGGTAGCCATGTCTTCCCTCCTCAAGAAACCCGTCCGGCGTCGCCGGAGACGTCAATCGAACAATTCCTTGTCCGGCGCTGTGCCCGGCCTGCGCCGCACATAGAGCGTGCCAAACACCTGGCCCATTTCCTTGCCGGCGTCGAAACAGGTGTTGCAGCCGCCGTCCGTACGCTGGACATCGCGAACGTCCACCTCGTAGCCCAGGGCCCGGTAGTTCTCAGCCATTTCCGACAAGCGCGGCTCGGAGAGCGTGGACAATCGTGCCCAGCCGTCTTGCTCGGCGCAGGCGGCCGGCTCTGCCTTCACCACGGCGATAGGGATTACCGTGCGCATTGTCTCTTGTCTCCTACCAGGAATGCTTGATTGCGCCCGGCGTACAGGCACTCGTGCACGGCAAACTTGTGTAGCCGCCGGAGGGCTTGCAGTCGGCACAGCCGTATGCCAGGCTCCGGCGAAATTCCGGCTTGATCCAGACCACCTGGTCGTCATAGTCGTCGGTCATGTTCTCGAACATTGCCTTCGGACAGGCCGTGAGACAGGCTCGCCCAACGGGACAGGCGATGCAGTTGTCCGTATCGATACTGATGTAGTACTCGCCGGAGCCGTCCTTGTAGCCGTAGTTGGCGATCATGATCGGTTCCTCAGG
>OKRD01000136.1 GCA_900290335.1 Burkholderiales bacterium
CAGCGCCATCGAGCCGAAGAAGTACCAGAAATTGAAATTCTTCGGCGCGTAGTACTCCGACATGTGCACGCGAAACGCGCTCATCAGCGACGGCATGCGGCTGTCGAACCAGCCCATCAGCCCCCGGTACGGTGTCTTGTGCAAACCCATGAACACTTCCTTTCGCGTGTGTACCCGTCTTGTCAACCGATGCCGGGGCGCGCGCCAGCGCAATGACCGCAACGCGCTCCTGCGCGCCGGCCGGCGGGCGGGCGCGCCAAGCTGGCGCCCATCAGGCCTTGGTATCTTCCCCGATCCGGATGGCGTTTTCGCTCAGGTACCGATGTGGTGGCACCGGAAGGTTGTCCGAGGCCGGCTTGTTCTTGAATACCCGCCCAGCCAGGTCAAACGTCGAACCATGGCAGGGACAGACGAATCCGGGATCGGCCCCCAGCTGCGAATTTTCGTCGCTGGCAAATGGCCCGCTGGGCGAACATCCCAGGTGGGTGCAGATGCCGATGAGCACCAGCAGTTCGGGCTTGATCGAGCGCAGCGCCGGGTCCGTGAGGGCGTAGGCCGGAGTCGGAAAAGCCGTGCGCTTGGAAGAGCCGATTCGTGTCGCTGCGCAGGGTCTTGATCATCTCGGGGGTGCGTCGCAGGATCCAGATCGGCTTGCCGCGCCATTCGGCCACCAGCATCTTTCCGGGAGCAAGCGAGGAAACGTCCACATCGACCGGCGAACCGGCAGCCTTTTCGCGCTCGGACGGACCCCAGGAGGCGATGTAGGGCAAGGCGGCGGCAACGCAGCCCGCGCCGCCGACGACGCCGGTCGCAACGATCGCTGCGCGGCGCTCCAGATCGATGTCGGGATGATCGGGATCATTGGCGGGCAAGGTGGACGACATGAATGGGGGTCCTCACGATCAAGATCAAATTTCGGCGAAGTTTACTGCAATGCCGCATCGACGATGGCCGCACCGACGCTAAAATCGCCACATCGATTCGAGCAAATCATGAACGCCCCACAGCGAGTCAAAGCAACCACGCAGGGCGCCACGCCGCGGCGAGGCATCAACTGGTTCCGCTTCTGGATGCAGATGCTGGTCGCGATGCTGGTGTTCAACATCATCGCCGGCCTGGTCACCTGGTTCTTCGTCTTCCCGCGGCTGCATCCGGGCATGTGAGGCACGCAGCGCTTCGCGCCTTGCCGTGGGCACTCCCCCCGGTCAAGCAGTGGCGCCGCGGCCCCGTTGCCCCCAAGAAAAAACGCGGTGGACCGGATCGGTCCACCGCGCTGGTGCTGCTTGCGCGCGGGCTTCCGGTGGGAAGCACCCGCGCACCACTTACTGCATCAGTTGAGCGACTGCACGTAGGCAGCAACGGCCGCGAAGTCGGCCTCATCCAGGTTGGCGATAAGCGCCTGCATCTGCTCGACGTTGCGTATACCGGTCTGAATCGCCCGCAGTTGCACGATGACATAGTCCGCGTGCTGGCCGGCCAGGCGCGGGATCGGTCCCTGGCCCCTTGCGTCGGGGCCATGACACATCTGGCATGCGAGCAGGCCCTTGGCGGCATCGCCTTCGAGGTACAGCGTCTGGCCGCGTGCGACGTCACCCTTGGCCGCAGGGCGCCCGGCAATCGGGGCCTGCTTGGAGTAGTAATCCGCCAGCGCCTGCATCGTCGGTTCATCCAGGTCGCGTGCCACGCCCTTCATGAAATCCCAGGCGCGCTCCTCGTTGCGCGGGGCATCTTCATAGCGGTAGCCCGCCACCTTGCGCCACCCCGTGATGTTGATAATCCACTGCTCGAACATCGTCTCGTGGGTTACCGCACGGTCATCCTGGTTGAGGTTGTGGAAGAACCTGAGCTGGGTCGCCAGGTACTCGGCGCTTTGTCCCGCCAGCACCGGGAACGTCGGGGCGACGCTGCGCCCGTTGTAGCCGTGGCAGGCCGAACACCATTTGCCCTCGAGCAGCTTTGCCCGCCCCGGTGCCAGCTGGGCTGCCTGTCTGGCCTCCAGCGAACCCGGTGCCGGCTGCCAGCCGGCCATGGGTGCCGCTGCCGGTGCTGCTGCCGGTGCCGCCGCATCCTCCGCCAATGCGAACGTCGCCATCAGGACCAGCGCAAGGCCGGTCACGATCTTGGCGGCCGCGCGCGGTGCACTCCGCGTCATATTTGTCTCCATGTGATTTCTCCTGGGCGAGCCACGGTTAGAACACAAACCAGATTGCGCCCGTCAGCCGATTCTGGCCCGATGCGTTATTGCTGAACCCGTCGAAGTTACCGCCACCGCCGTTGATCTTGGTGAAGCCTTGGTACAGCAACGTAAACCGCAGGTCCTGCAACGGCAAGTAGTTCAGCTCGAGCGTCCACCAATTGCTAGCCGGATTGCCGCTCAACGACCCACCATTGGCGCCCGAAGCATAGAGCGCTTGGTCCTGGGTACCGTTGAGCATGCTGTAGCCGAGCGTCACGCCATACTTGCGGTCGTAATACGCGGTACCCCGGACTTGGAGCTCGTTCACCGTGTGGTCCGCCGTCGTCACCGCAGTGCCACCGCTGGAGACGAACAAGGGCGTCAGGTCGTTGGACTCGTGGATATACGAGCCGGACGCGCTGAACACCCACGGTTCTGACTTGTTGAACTGGTACTGGGCGTCGACACCCGTGTCGCGGAATCGGTTGGTGTCGGAAACACCGGTGGTACCGCAGATATTACCAACCGGGTCGGTATTAGTAGATGGATTGCAGTTGTACGTGTGCGCAGTCATACCGAACACACCGACCTCCACGGAGTGGTAGCCCCAGTCGTGGCTGTATGCAAGACGGTAGTAGGGGTTGTAGTGGGCAAGAACGTCGGCGCCCATGCCGGCCTCGGTGCCGCCATTGCCCCAATTCATCCAACTGAGTGACCCCGTCGCAGACCGATACAGGGAGAATTCCGCGTAGACGGTCTTGTGCCACCACGCATAGACACCCACACCGACCTTGTCGTGCCCGCCGCTTGGGTTGTCGATATACGGCGCTGCCAACGGACCATAGCCGGCGCCCAAATAGGGGAACCAGGGGAAGCGCCACGCCGGAACCGCGTTCCAGACATCCTGCATCGTCGGGTTGTTGTTCAGGTTCAAACCAACGACCGTGTCCGGTTCCGTCGAGTCGCCGGTCGCGAACCGATGCACGTAGCGAAACTCGGTGTTGTCCGCTGTGGGGGTAAACGCGCCGCCCCCGGCCGACGAACCACTGCCGCCCGCCCCGACCGGAAACTCGCTGCCGGACATCTGGCCGAACATGCCGAAGTTTTCCGACAGCTTGCCACCGAAGAAGATGCTGTACTGGACGAGTTGGGCCCGCTCGCAAGGTCCGGTACCGCTGCCGCCCGAGCCCGAGCACGTATACGCCCCGGTGGTGGCATCTCTGCTGTTGCTCAGCGTGTCGTACTCCGCCATGATGGCGGCAGCAAGGGGAATCGGCTGCGCCTCGCCAAAGGTGTAGCCATTGAGCTTGAATTCCCGGCCGTAGGCGGTCAGTTCCGGGTAGCTGATGTGGCATGCTGCACAGTTGTGCCCCGTCTGGCGCGCAAACAGCGGAATCGCCTGTGCCGGCGCCGAGAACGCCAACCAGGCAGCGCCGGCTGCGAGGCCTAACGCCAACCAACGGGCGACGCGATTCAGAGTCATGAATCTCCTCCTACGATGAATGGGTGGGTGTTGTAATTGCTGGCTCCCCCCCATTGAGCCATTCGCGGATCGGTTTATCGAAGTAGACGATCCGCAACCGAAGCGATGATAGGAGACTGAGATTCTGTTCGCCAGTTAATATTCCACCATAGCGTTGTAATCGCGATACAACGTTTCTTTCGTCGCTACAATTGCTGGCCCTGAATTTGCGATCGCAGCAATCACGGTGAGCCAAGCTCTTCGCAGAATTGCGCTGGATCAAAGATGAATGAAAAAAATTCCGGCCGCAGGGCCCTGCGCCTTCCCGGCGGTTTCTGGGCCGTCGTAGCGCTGGTGGTCTGGGCACTGGGCGTCACGGCCCTGCTCGATCGCACGCCCTATGGACTGGACGAGGCCACTGCGCGCGCGGTGCTGTTTCTGTGGTCGATATCCGACCAAGTGGCATCACCAATCGTGACGATGGGGATACCGGATTTTCGGGCGGTGTACCTTATTCCCGCGGGCGTCTTTTTCTCCGGCAGCCTGCTTGCCGCCAAGCTCTGCGCCCTGCTCGTTGTTGTTGCCACGGCCATCGGCTTGTACCACTGGCGCCTGCGCCAGGGCGACGCCGAGACGCCGCTGCTGGCCTCCGGATTGCTGCTGCTCTCGCCGCTCACGGTCTCATCGATCGACCGCGTCGCGATCGGCCCCTTCCTGCTGCTGACCTTCCTGCTGGGATCGTGGGCCGACGACTCCTACCGCGCGAGCCGGATCCGCTTTGGCGGGTTCTATTTCTCGCAGCTGCTGCTCAGCGTGGCGGCGGTGAGCCTGCATCCGGCCGGACTCGCGTACCCCATCGTGCTCGCCATCTCGTGGCTGCGCGACCGGCCCGCCGAACCGGACGCGCCGGCGATGATTCCCGGGCGCGAGCACACGCACGTACTGCTGGGCATCGGCATCGCCACGCTCCTGGGCGCATTGCTCGCCGCCGGCTGGCCGCACCAAGGGTGGTTCGCGAACCCGGTGACAGCACTGGCGCAGGACGTCTTGGCCTTTCCCGCCGAGTCCGCGCTGGCCAGCACGCTGCTTTTCTGGGTGCTGGGCGCAGTGCTGGCGCTCGCCCTGCTGGCGACGCTCTGGCGCATGCGCTCGCAGATCCTGGCGGATCGATTCGCGGCCACGCTGGTGCTCGCGGGCGCGATCGCGGCCTGCACGGGCGATGCAAGCTTCTCGCTGCTGGCCTTCGTGCTGCTGCTCTACTGGGGCTTCCCGCTACTGCTGCGGGTACATGTGGGCAAGACCGCAGGCTTGGTCGGCCAGCGGGGCGTGGCGCTGGCGCTGCTGATCGTCGTCTCGACGCTGTTTCTTTCGGCCGATCGCGGGCGCTACGCGCAACTCGCGCAGGGCCTGGAGCTTTCGGCGCAGGACCAGCTGATCCGCGTGCTCGCCGAGTCGGTGCAGCAGTCGCACCCGGTCACACCCCAGCCCGGCCTCGTGACCGAGCAAGAAAAGGCCAAGAGCGGACCGCGCGTCGCGAGCCAGTGGCCGGGCCGCACCATGATCGCCTGCCGCTGCAGCACCCTGCCCCTGCCACCGGCCGCGGAGGACCAGCAGGTGTTTGCTGCCAACCTGCGCGGGCTCGACTACGTGGTGTTCGACCCGCAGAACCCGGCCAACCGTGGCCTGTCGCGCGGCTTCGCCCTGCTGGGCGGCGCACAGGCCGAGACCGTGTCGCTGCAGCCCGGCGGCGTCGTTCTTCGCTTGCATCCGGCCGAGGCGCCGCGGCCTGCGCCCGGTCTGCAGGGCTAGGAGGGTCGGGAAATGTACAAGGAAATCCTGATCTACCTGATCGTCGCGGCGAGCTCTCTTTTTCTCATGACGTTCGTCGTGCACATGCTGGTCGGCGGCCTCGTCAGCCCGCAGACCGAACAGATTCTCACCATTGCCCTTTGCACCCTGGTGGCCTGTCTCATCGGCGCGATGGCCTGGGACGTCGCGCGCCGCCGTCGACGCAAGTAGCGCCGATCCGGCGCGCCCTACTTGCCGCCGCCGGGCCTGCCCGGTTTGCCCGGTTTGCCCAAACGCCGGAGCGCCTCCTGAATGGACGCGTACGCGTCCTCGTCGGCAAACTGGCCGCGGTGCAGGACGAATTGCAGGCGCTGCCCCTCCCGGTTGAGTCCCGAGATGCCGAAGGAGCGGCCGGAGAAGTCGGCATAAAAACGCTGGTCCTTGACCAGGTCGGCGCTCGCACCGCCGCGCTGCACGATCGAAACCGCGTCGGCGTCCACGTCAACGCGAACCGGCGCAGACGGCAGCAGCATCAGGCGCGTCTTGAGAATCCGGTTGGCCCCGACGAAGAAAAAGAAGCTGGCCAGGAAGGAGAGCACGTACGCCAGAGGATGATCGTCGCCGAACCAGAGCTTGGCCGCCATCGAGCCCAGCGCGACGACCGTCGGAACGTAGAGCAGCAGGTCCCAGGCCGCGCCCTTTCGGTCGGGGCGCAATTCGAATCGCTTTGCCGCCGCCATGACGCGATCCTGTGCCAATCCCGCAGGGCCGGAACGTCGCGACCCTACGACGCGCGCCCCGCCGCGGCCGAGGAGGTGGCGGGCAGGATCTTCTGGATGGCGATTTCCATTTCCTGGTAGAGCATCTTTCCCGGGCGTTCGACGCGCACGATGCCGTCCTTGTCGATGGCAAACGTCCAGGGGTCCCCCATGACCCGGTAGGCCTTGTACGCCTGCGGGTTCTGGTACTGGTCGACGTGGATGAATATCACGCGGTCCTGGTACTTTTCCAGCAAGGCCTTGGCAACCTGCAGCTGCTCGTCGCAGGGAGTGCAGTGTCCCGGCGTGGCGAATTCCAGCAAGATCGGCTTGCCCTGCGCTAAGGCCTTGTCGACCGAGAACTGGTACATGCGCGGATCGGGCTGCCGATACGTCGTGATCTTGCTCAGGTCGCCACCGACGTCGGCCAGCGTCTTGGTGGCCAGGCTTGGCGCCGGAGTGCCAATCGCCAGGCCGCGAAAGCTGCCCCCGTAGCGCGAATCCTTGTCGCATCCGGCGAGCGCGGCGACGAGACAGCCCGCCGCCAGCATCGCTGCGAGCCGCAGGGTGCGCCCCTGGCGCGCAATGGCGCGGCCGTCAGCGCCAGAAACAAACGCATTCATCGTCCGCCCTTCAAAAGAGGATTCCACCGACCATCTGCATGGCACCGAAAATCACGGCGACGACAATGCCCATGACGATTGCTCCGAACATCATCTTTTCGCCAAATCGCGCCTCGCTGGGTCGATTCTTGCTGAACCAGAAGATCACGACGATGACCGAGAAGACGAAGATTCCGACCAGCAGAAAGGCAAAGACCGCCTCGCTGAACTGCTGGCTGCGCATGCCCTCGATGCTCAGATCGAGCTTGGGCGAGATTTG
>OKRD01000008.1 GCA_900290335.1 Burkholderiales bacterium
CTACGGCGACATCGCCGAGCAGATCGGAGGTCCGGACGTGACAGTGACCAGCATCCTCAGCAATCCCGACCAGGACCCGCATTTGTTCGAAGGGAGTCCCGCCGTGGGCCGGAACGTCTCGGCCGCCCGAATCATCATTTACAACGGCATCGATTACGATCCGTGGATGGAAAAGATGCTCAGGGCCACCCGTTCGGCCGACCGCAAGACAATCGCCGTCGCCGATTTGATCGGCAAAAAGGCCGGCGACAATCCGCATATCTGGTACGACCCGGCCACCATGCTGGCGCTGGCGCAAACCCTCGCCGCCGCCCTGATCGCGGATGATCCCGCAAACAAGGCCGGATATGAGCAACGCCTGGCGCGTTTCGAGGATTCCGTGAAGCCGATCCAGGCAAAGATATCCCAACTCCGCCAGCGCTTGACCGGCACGCCGGTCACGGCCACGGAGCCGGTTTTCGGCTATATGCTCGACGCGCTCGGCATGGAGGTCAGGAACCGGTCCTTCCAAATTGCCGTGATGAACAACACCGAACCCAGCGCTTCGGACATCGCCGCTTTTGAAAATGGTTTACAACAGCCAGGCCACGGACCCGATCGCCGAACGAATGGCGAAGATAGCCAGAGCGGCGCAAATCCCCGTGGTCGGGGCCGCCGAGACCGAGCCCGCCGGCATGAACTATCAGTCCTGGATGCAAAGCGAGATCGACGCCGTGGATCGAGCGCTGCCGCCATGAACGCCATCGAGTTCCGCGACGTGAGCTTGACGCTCGGCGGCCGGGTCGTGCTGGCCGGTGTCAGCCTGGAGATATCGGCCCGCGAGTTCGTCGGCGTACTCGGGCCGAACGGCGCTGGAAAGACGACGCTGATGCGCGCGGTCCTTGGCCTGCTGCCGCCAAGCCGGGGCAGCATCCGCGTGCTCGGCAATCCTGCCGCCCGGGGCAACCCGGCGATCGGCTACATGCCGCAGCTTCGCAGCACCGCCGCGGGTTCCATACGCTTAAGCGGCTGGGACTTCATAGCCAGGGTGGTCGATGGCCACAAGTTGGGCATGCCGTTTCCGGGCAAGGATGCCCGCGCCGAAGTCGATCGCGTACTCGATCTGGTCGGAGCCAGCGAGCTGGCGCGGCGCCCGCTCGCTGAGTTGTCCGGAGGAGAAAAACAGCGTTTGCTGCTGGCCCAGGCGCTGCTCGGCCATCCGCGACTACTGCTGCTTGACGAGCCGTTGCACAGCCTCGACCCGCACTATCAACGCGAGGTGGTGGAGTTGGTAAAGTCGCTCCAGGCTGAACTCGGGATCGCCGTCTTGTTCACCGCCCACGAGTTGAATCCGCTGCTGGGATCGCTCGACCGCGTGCTTTATCTCGGCCGGGGGCAAGCGGCGCTCGGCACCGTCGACGAAGTGATCACGGGGCCGGTGCTGTCGCGCCTCTACGGCTCCGAGATCGACGTCGTCCGCCTGAAGGGCCGTATCTTCGTCATGTCCGGCGGCCACGACGTGGAACGTGACGTGCATCGCCACGAAGACGGGTCCGCGCATGCGCATGACCAGCAAGGAGCGCACCGGCACGATGCTTGAATACGACTTCATGCAAAACGCCTTCGCGGCGGCAACCATCGTCTCGGTCGTCTCGGGACTGGTCGGCTACTTCCTGGTGCTGCGCGGACAGACCTTCGCGGGTCACGCCCTTTCCCATGTCGGTTTCACCGGCGCCACGGGAGCGGTGCTTATCAGCGTTGCGCCGCTCTGGGGCATGGTCGCGATGACCGTGGCGGCCGGAATCTGCATGGGCTTCCTGGGCGAGCGCCTAGCCCAGCGCGACGTGGCGATCGGCATCGTCCTCGCCCTTTCGCTGGGCCTTGGTCTACTGTTCCTGCACTTCGTCACGTCTTATGCGACGCAGGCAACATCGCTGCTGTTCGGCAACGTGCTCGCTGTCGACGTCCGGACCGTCTGGATACTCCTGGCGCTGGGCGCCGTCAGCGTGGGAGCGCTCGCGGTTATTTCGCGTCCACTGCTGTTTGCGAGCCTTCATCCGGAACTGGCCGAGGCGAAGGGCGTGTCGCTCCGGCTCTATTCCGTGCTGTTCCTGGCCACCGTGGCGCTGGCGACCGCCGAGTGCGCGCAGATCGTCGGCGTGCTCCTGGTCTTCGCCTTGATGGTCGGTCCCGCGGCGGCCGCGCAGCGCCTGACGACCGGCTTCGGAAAGGGGCTCTTGCTCTCCGCCGGATTGGCACTGTTGGAAGCCTGGAGCGGGATCACCCTGGCTTTCTATACCGACTGGCCCAGCAGCTTCTGGATCACCGCCTTGAGCGCCGGCATTTACCTGTTTGCGACCTTGCCGCGTTTCAGCCGGAACCAACAGGCGGGCCGGGCGGCCTAGAACAAGAATGACGGCTTTGCTGCGCATCCTTCTGGTCGCCTTGGTGAGCCTCGCATTTGCCGGGCATGCGCGCGCGCATCCGCATATCTGGGTGACGATGAAGACCGAACTGATCTATGCGCCGGACGGCTTGGTCACGGGCGTGCGCCATGCCTGGGCGTTCGACGACATGTACTCGGCTTTCGCCACGCAGGGCCTCGATCAGAAGACCAAGGGCGTGTTCACGCGCGAGGAACTCGCCCCGCTTGCCAAGGTCAATATCGAAACGCTCAAGGATTCCGATTACTTCACCTTCGTCACCGCGGACGGCAAGAAGATCCCGCTTTCAGATCCGCCGGCCGACTATTGGCTTGACTACAACGACACGGTGCTCACCCTGCACTTCACCTTGCCCTTCAAGCAGC
>OKRD01000040.1 GCA_900290335.1 Burkholderiales bacterium
ACATCTGGCCGCGTCCGGTGCAGCAGCCGCATCCGCCGGTTTGGATTCCCGGCGGCGGTTCGATCGAGACGTGGCAGTGGTGCGCGCGGATGGACTATGTCTACGCCTACCTGTCCTATTTCGGCTACAAGGACGGCAAGGCGACGATGGACGGATTCTGGCAAGGACCGCAATCCGCATCGCGCCGGCTTCCTGCAGTTCGTCGGCGTGGCGGAAACGCGCGCCAAGGCAATGGAGCTGTATCGCGACAGCGCCGAGTATTTTTATGGCCGTTGCCTTTATACCGACCCGCGCTGGGCAACGCCGCCGGGCTACGTCACCGAGGCCACGATGCGCGCCGGCATGCAGAGCCAGGTCGGCCGCGCCGCCTCGCTCGCCGCGCGCGAACAGGCCCGCGGTGCGACGCGCATGGAGGACATCGTAGAGCGCGGCTACGTCATCGTCGGCTCGCCCGACGAAGTGGTGGAGCAGCTCAGCGAGGTTGCCACGTCACTGAATGTCGGGCACCTGATGTTGCTGCTGCAGTATGGCAACATGGGCAAGGCGCTGACGAAGTACAACACCAAGCTGTTTGCCGAGAAGGTGATGCCGCGGCTGAAGACGCTGTTTGCCGAATGGGAGGATCGCTGGTGGCCGCAGCCGATGGACGACTCGCAGCGCGCCGAGGTGCCGGCGTTCGTGCCCAGCCTCGCGGCGGAGTGACATTCGAGGGCAGGCGGCTCGGCGCCGCGCAGGTGATGCGGCGTTTGTAGCGAACGCCGGCTGCCTGGGCCGCTTTTTGATTTGATCCGTCAATGCACCCGGCCCTGCCGGCCGCACGAGCTTGACCGGGGGCCCACCCCCTCTCTATGCACCTGCGCCGCCGCGCTCCACCGCGGCATGTGCCCGGGAAGGACCGTGGATGATGTTGCGCCTCGTCGCGCTGCTTGCGGCTTTTACGCTGATTGGCGCGGCCGCCGCCGATGCCCAGATGCCGTCGGGCCCGCCCGCGGTCGGCGTGGTCCGCGCCCAGAAGCAAGCGGTGACTGAAACCTCGGAATTTACCGGCCGCGTCCAGGCGGTGGATCGTGTATCGCTCACCGCGCGCGTCACCGGCTTCCTCGAGCAGCGCCTGTTCACCGAAGGCACCGAAGTGCATGAGGGCGACCTCCTCTACCGCCTGGAACGCCCGCCGTTCGAGGCCGCCGTGCAGCAACAGGAGGCCGCGGTCGCCGACGCCAGTGCACGGCTCGCCAATGCCAACATCCAGCTCGGCCGCGCACAGTCGTTGCTGGGCACGCCGGCCGGCCAACGTTCCAATGTCGATGACGCGATCGCCAACCAGCGCTCGCAGGCGGCGCAGCTTCTGGGCGCGCAGGCGCAGTTGCGCGTGGCGCAGATCAACCTCGCCTACACCGACATCCATGCGCCGATCGGCGGCAAGATCAGCCGCACCGCCGTCAGCGTCGGCAATGTCGTCTCGCCGAGTACCGGTCCGCTCGCCTCCATCGTCAGCCAGGACCCGATGTATGTGCTGTTCCCGGTCGCCATGCGGACAGAGGTGGACCTCGAGAAGCACTATGCCGACCAGGGCGGATTGAGCGCCGTGGTGATCAAGCTGCGCCTGCCGGACGGCACGATGTACGATCAGACCGGCAAGATCGACTACGTCGAGCCGAGCGTGCAGGCCACCACGGATACCATCCTGCTGCGCGGCAGGATCGCCAATCCGCCGAGCCGGCCGGTGCAGCCCGGTCAGCCGGTGGATCGGCCGCTGACCGACGGCGAGTTCGTCACCGTGCTGCTGGAAGGTGTCCAGCCGGTAACGGCGCTGGGCATCCCGCGCGCCGCCGTGCTGTCGGACCAGCAGGGCGACTATGTCTATGTCGTCGACAGCCAGAACCGCGCGCAGCAGCGCCGCATCCAGCTCGGCCAGTCCACGCCTTCGACCGCCGTGGTCATGGCCGGCCTGAACGAAGGCGAGATGGTGGTGGTGGACGGCATCCAGCGCGTCCGTCCCGGCATCCAGGTTGTCCCCGGCCCCGCCTCCCCGCCGCCGGGCGCGGCGCCGCCGGCGGGACACTGAACGGATGATCTCCGCCGTCTTCGTCGACCGGCCGCGGCTGGCCATCGTCATTGCGATCCTGACGACACTGGCCGGCCTGCTGTCGTTGGCGCGCATCCCGGTGGCGCAGTTCCCGGACATCGTGCCGCCGCAGGTGACGATTTCCACCAGCTTTCCCGGCGCCTCGGCCGCGGTGGTGGAGGCCACGGTGGCGCAGCCGCTGGAAGCGCAAATCGTCGGCGTCGACAAGATGATCTACATGAAGTCCAACAGCGGCAATGACGGCAGCTACAGCCTGACCGTCAGCTTCGAGCTGGGGACGAATCCCGACATCGATACGGTGAACGTCAACAACCGCGTGCAGCAGGCGCTGTCCAGGCTGCCGGCCGAGGTGCAACGCAACGGCGTGACGGTGCGCAAGCGCTCGGCCGCGATCCTGGAGTTCCTGCAATTCTACAGCGAAGGCGGCAAGCAGGATCCGCTGTTCATC
>OKRD01000094.1 GCA_900290335.1 Burkholderiales bacterium
GGCAAGACGCTGGAATTCAAGGTCATCAAGCTCGATCGCAAGCGCAACAACGTCGTGGTTTCGCGCCGTGCCGTCGTCGAGGCGAGCATGGGCGAGGAGCGCGCCCGCCTGCTGGAAAACCTCAAGGAGGGTTCCATCGTCAAAGGCGTCGTTAAGAACATCACGGACTACGGCGCGTTCGTCGATCTGGGCGGCATCGACGGCCTGTTGCACATCACCGATCTGGCCTGGCGCCGCGTGCGTCACCCGAGCGAAGTGGTCACGGTGGGTCAGGAAATAACGGCCAAGGTGCTCAAGTTCGATCAGGATAAGAATCGCGTGTCGCTGGGCGTCAAGCAGTTGGGCGAGGATCCCTGGGTCGGTCTGGCACGCCGCTATCCGCAGGGCACCCGGCTGTTCGGCAAGGTCACCAATATCACCGATTACGGCAGCTTTGTCGAGATTGAGGCCGGTATCGAGGGTCTGGTGCACGTGTCCGAAATGGACTGGACGAACAAGAACGTTGATCCGCGCAAGATCGTCCAGCTCGGCGACGAAGTGGAGGTCATGGTCCTCGAGATCGACGAGGACCGCCGCCGCATCTCGCTGGGCATGAAGCAGTGCCGTCCCAATCCCTGGGACGATTTCGCGATCGCGCACAAGAAGGGCGACAAGGTCAAGGGCGCGATCAAGTCGATCACCGATTTCGGCGTGTTCATCGGACTGCCCGGCGGGATCGACGGTCTGGTGCACCTCTCCGATCTATCGTGGAGCGAAACGGGCGAGGAGGCGGTACGCAAGTTCAAGAAGGGCGAGGAGCTCGAGGCGCTGGTGCTGGCAATCGATGTCGAACGGGAGCGCATTTCGCTGGGCGTCAAACAGCTGGGCGGCGATCCCTTCACCAACTTTGCCCATTCCCATGACAAGGGCTCGCTGGTCAGCGGAACGATCAAGAGCGTCGATGCCAAGGGGGCAGTGGTTTCGCTGGGCGACGACGTAGAGGGGTTCCTGCGCGCCTCGGAAATCGCGCCCGATCGCGTGGAGGATGCGCGTAACCATCTCAAGGAGGGCGATACGGTACAGGCAATGATCATTAACGTCGACCGCAAGAACCGCAACATCAATCTCTCGATCAAGGCCAAGGACAACGCGGAAACCGCCGAGGCAATGGCGCGGATGCAGTCGGAGGCCACGACCGGCACTACCAACCTCGGCGCACTACTCAAGGCGAAGCTCGATACCCAGACCAAGTAGCAGGAGGTCGAGCCGCCAGCGGCGCGCGACGCGCGCCGGGCCGCTTGTCCCTTGCAGCGTTCCTTAGCTATGACTGCGCCCCGCGCCTTGACCAAATCGGAGCTGATCGTGCGGCTGGCCGCGCGCAACCCGCGGCTGGCTGCGCGCGATGCCGACGAAGCCGTGAAGCTGATTCTCGATTTGCTCGGGGAGGCGCTGTCGCAGGGTGGGCGCATCGAGATCCGCGGGTTTGGCAGCTTTTCGCTCAACTATCGGCCGGCCCGCGTCGGCCGCAACCCAAAGTCGGGGGACCGCGTCCAGGTTCCGGCCAAGCACGTTCCGCACTTCAAGGCGGGCAAGGAATTGCGCGAGCGCGTGGACGGCGACGGCGCAACCGATGCCGCGCCGGCAGCGGGATCTGCGCCTCGGGCGGCCGAATAGCGCTGCCGGCGACGGCCGCTGCGCGCACCGTAGAATTGCCCCAACCTCTTAGCGAAAGGGCGGCATGGACCTGATTGCCTGGATCGGTCGACTGATTTTCTTCCTGCTGGCCCTTTGGCTGGCCCTGGAGAATACGGCGACGGNNGCGATTCAATGGCAGAACGTTCCACTGCTGGCCGTCATCTTGGTCTGTTTCGTGGCGGGCGTTCTCGCGGGAACGCTGGCGCTCACGCCGCGGCTCATTCGGCTGCGGCGCCAGCTGGTGCGGTCGCCGCGGTCCGAATCGGCGGCCCAGCAGGCCGCCGAACAGGCCCTGACCCGCGCGGCGCGACAGGGCGGGGCGGCCGGTGACCTGGAGTTGGAAACCCGCATTCGGCGCTGACGCCCGGCGAATGGCAGGCATTGCGACCTCATGGATCTGCAACTTTGGTATCTGCTGGCCCTGCCGCTGCTTTTTCTCATCGGCTGGTGGGCACGGGGGTACGAGGCACGGGTCCGCGAGGCCGATCAGGGCGGTGCGCCCCAGTCGCTGTTCCGCGGGCTCAACCTGCTACTCAACGACGAACCCGACCGGGCAATCGATGCCTTCATCGCAATCGCCAAGATCGACCCGGAGACGATTGAATTGCACTATGCGCTGGGCAATCTCTTCCGTCGGCGCGGCGAGTTCGAGCGCGCAGTGCGCATCCACAACTATCTCTTGAGCCGTGCGGATCTGCCCGCGGCCGAGCGTTCCAACGCTCTGGCGGAGCTCGCGCAGGACTATCTGAAGGGCGGTCTGCTCGATCGGGCCGAGGCGAGTTTTGGCGAGCTGGTGGATGATCCTCGCCACCGCTTCGAGGCGCTGCGCGCCCTCTTGCGCATACACGCCATGGAGCGCGACTGGGATCGGGCCATCGAATGCGCGCGCCGCCTGGAACGAGAGGCAGGTGAAACACATCGGGTCGCCATAGCCCATTTTCACTGCGAGATTGCCGAGCGCGCCGTGGCGAACAGCGATCTTGCCGCGGCCACGCGCAGTCTCGAGGAGGCGCTGGTGGCCAATCGCAATTCGGTGCGCGCCAGCATCTTGGCCGGGGATATCGCCGATCGCGCCGGAAACACGGCGCTGGCGATCGAGCACTGGTTGCGCATCGCCACCGATGCCCCCGAGTACCTGCCCCTGATCGCGGAACGCCTAACCCGCGCCATGGATGCGGTTGGACGCCGCGCCGAGGCGCTCAACCTGCTGCGCCGCGAGCTGCTCGATCACCCGTCGGTGGATCTGCTCGACGTCGGCTACCGGCGCGCGCAGGAGTGGGAGGGCGCCGCCTCGGGCGAAGCGATGCTGCGCGACGAGCTCAAGCGCCATCCGTCGCTGCTGGGATTCGAGCGCTTGCTGGCGATTCGCGCCGCGACGGCGCAGGGAGACCGGGAACTGGACCTGTTGCGGGGCCTGATCAGCGTTCAGGCGCGCAATCTGTCGCGCTACCGCTGCGCGACCTGCGGCTCTCGCACCCGTTCGTTCCACTGGCAATGTCCGGGTTGTTCGAGTTGGGACAGCTATTCTCCCAAGCGCATCGAGGAACTGGACGCCGTGCCATGAACCAGTACCCCAGCATCGAATCGACCATCGGCAATACCCCGCTGGTGCGCCTGCAGCGCATCGAAGCAGCCAGCCTTGCGGCCCGGGGCAACGTGCTGTTGGCCAAGCTCGAAGGCAACAACCCGGGCGGTTCGGTGAAGGACCGCCCGGCGTATTCGATGCTGCGGCGCGCCGAGGAACGCGGCGAGATCGGCCCGGGCGAGCGGCTCATCGAGGCCACCAGCGGCAACACCGGGATCGCCTTGGCGATGATCGCTGCCATGAAGGGCTACCGCATGACGCTGATCATGCCCGACAACCTCTCGCTCGAGCGGCGCGCGTCCATGCAGGCGTACGGCGCGGAGCTGATCCTGACTCCGGCCGAGCGTGGGGGTATGGAGTATGCGCGCGACCTGGCACTGCAGATGCAGGCACGCGGCGAGGGCAAGGTACTTGACCAGTTTGCCAACGCCGACAATCCGCGGGCCCACTACGAGACCACGGGACCGGAGATATGGCGCGATACCGCTGGCGGCGTGACCCATTTCGTATCCAGCATGGGGACGACCGGGACGATCATGGGCGTGTCGCGCTTCTTGAAGGAGCACAACCCGGCAATCCAGGTCGTCGGCGTTCAGCCGGCCGATGGTTCGCAAATCCCCGGGATACGGAAGTGGTCGGAGGACTATCTGCCGAAGATCTATGACCGTGCCCGCGTCGATCGCATCGAGCCCGTCACCCAGGTGGAGGCAGAGAGTCTTGCGCGCCGCATGGCGAGCCAAGAGGGTATCCACGCCGGGATTTCGTCGGGCGGGGCGCTGCAGATTGCTCTGCGCATCGCTGCCCAGGTGGAAGAGGCGACCATCGTGTTCATCGCTTGCGACCGTGGCGATCGCTACCTGTCGACGGGTTTGTTTGCAGCGGCTTGATCCTCGGCGATTTGCGCAGCAGGATCTCACGGGGCGCCGAAGGTCGTGCCAAGACCCAGGCCCGCCTCGGAACAAAGCTGCGCCGCCGCTACCTTCTTGCCGTCTTCGGGCTTGACCTTGAAGACTTCCAGCTGGCCCCCCTGCGCACTCACCAGGATGCTCTGCTCACCGATGGCAATTACCTCGCCCGGCTTGCCGCTTACCTGGCCGAACGTTCGCGCACGGTGCTTGCGGGCGTCGAAGATCTGGAGCCTCTTGCCCGCGACGGTCGTCCACGCCCCCGGCGCTGGATTGCACCCACGCACCAGGTTGTAGACCAAGTCGACATGGTAGTGCCAGTTGATCTGTGCCTCGGCGGAGCGACACCAGCCTTCATAGCTCGCCTGTGATTCGTCCTGCACGGTCTCGACGGCCCTTCCCGATACCACCAGATCCGCCGCTTCCAGCAGCGCCTGCACGCCCATGGGGAAGAGTCGGTCGAAATACACGCTGCCCAGGGTGTCGTCCTCGCCGATGAGGGTTTGCTTTTGCAGCACGACCGGACCCTCGTCCAGGCCGTCCGTAGGACGAAAGATGCTCAATCCGGTCGTCGTGTCCCCGCGGATGATGGGCCAGTTGATCGAGCTCGGTCCCCGGTAACGGGGCAGCAAGGAAGGGTGATACTGGATCGTGCCCCGCCGCGGTATGTTGACGAATTCCTGCGGTGCAAATTGCAGTACATAGGCCATGACACCGATCTGGGCATCGAGCCCGGCCATCGCCGCTTGCGCCTCCTCGCTCCGTAGGGATGCGAACTGAAAGACCGGCAGCTTGCGCTCGAGCGCGGCCACGCGCAGCGGATCGGGCTTGGCGCCTGGCTTCTCGGGTGCACAAAATACTCCGGCGACCTCGTCGCCGCGCGCCACAAAGGCCTCCAGCACGGCCTTGCCGAAATCTTGCTGTCCAATCACGGCAATTCTCATTTGCGGTACCCCCGATTCAACGTTGTCGTTGCACGCCCCGCTCGGTGTGACTCCGTTTGCCGCCGTCGGCTACCGCCAGCAAGATCGCCGCGAGCGCGGCAAATTGTTCCCGGTCGCCGCTGGACTCGAACTGCAGCAAGTCCCCGTCGGTCGCCGAGCTCGGAGCCGGCGGCCGCGGCAGACGGCGCTGCAGTTCGCGTGCCACCGCGGGTCCCGTTTCAATAAGGGACGCAGTTCCGGCCACCGCTTCTATTGCCCTTCGCAGGAAAGGATAATGCGTGCACCCGAGCACCAGCGTATCAGCACCTTCGTCGAGTAGCGCCTGCACCGCCTGTCGCACGAGGGTCCGGGTGTGCACCGAATCGAGCTCGCCGGATTCGACCAGCTCCACCCAGCCGTGCGCCGCGTGGTCAACGAACCGCACCTGCGGAGCCTGCGAGCTCACCTTGTGCAGCAGTTCGCGATAGCGCCGGCTGGACAGGGTTGCCCTCGTTGCCAGCACCCCGACGACGCCGTTGCGCGTGACTGCCGCCGCGGGTTTGAGCCCCGGCTCGACGCCGACGACGGGCACCGGGGCCCACGCCCGCAACTCGTCGATGGCGTTGGCGGTCGCGGTATTGCAGGCGATGACCAGCGCGGCCACGCCGCGATCGAGCAGACGGGAGCAACACAGCTGCGTTCGCTCGAGAATCTCCCGGTCACTGCGTGCACCGTAGGGAGCGAAGGCGGTATCGGCAAAGTACACGATCGCCTGTGTCGGCAGGGCGGCACGTATCGCCGCGACCACCGACAGACCACCGGCGCCCGAATCGAATACGCCGATGGGCGTCGAACTCGTGTCGACCGGATTTACCAGCACTCGATCACTCGGCCACCACGGCGATCTTGCCGATCCTTGCGCGCCACTCCTGCGGACCGGTCTGGTGGACCGAGGTCCCGCCGGCGTCGACCGCAACCGTCACGGGCATGTCCCTGACCTCGAACTCGTAGACGGCCTCCATGCCCAGATCGGCGAAGGCCACCACCTTGGCCTTGCGGATGGCACGCGCCACCAGGTACGCGGCGCCACCTACCGCCATGAGGTAGGCCGAGCGGTGCTTGCGGATCGATTCGATAGCAACGGGTCCGCGCTCGGCCTTGCCGATCATCGCCAGCAGCCCGGTTTGCGACAGCATCATCTCGGTGAACTTGTCCATGCGGGTGGCGGTGGTCGGGCCGGCCGGTCCAACCACCTCGTCGCGCACCGGATCCACCGGACCCACGTAATAGATGACACGACCGTGGAAATCGACGGGCAGCGGTTCCCCTCGCGCCAGCAGGTCACGAATGCGCTGGTGTGCCGCGTCCCTTCCGGTGAGCATGCGGCCCGACAGCAGCAGCGTCTGGCCTGGGGTCCACGACGCCACCTGCTCGCGGCTTAGCGTGTCCAGGTTGACGCGTTGGGACCGCGACGCGTCGGGTTGCCAGTGGACGTCGGGCCACTGCGACAGCTCCGGCGGCTCCAGGCGCGCCGGACCCGAGCCATCGAGCACAAAGTGCAGGTGGCGGGTGGCTGCGCAGTTGGGAATTAAGGCCACGGGCTTGCTGGCCGCATGCGTCGGATATTCGAGGATCTTGACGTCCAGTACCGTGGTAAGCCCGCCAAGACCCTGCGCACCGATGCCCAGCGCGTTGACCTTCTCGTAGAGTTCGACACGAAGCTTTTCGAGATCGCTGCGCGGGCCGCGCCCGAGTAGTTCGAACATGTCGATATCCTGCATCAGCGCCTGCTTGGCGAGCAGCACGGCCTTCTCGGCGGTGCCTCCGATCCCCAGCCCCAGGACGCCCGGCGGACACCATCCTGCACCCATCGTCGGAACCGTCTTGAGGACCCAGTCGACAATCGAGTCGCTCGGGTTGAGCATCGCCAGCTTGGACTTGTTTTCCGACCCGCCGCCCTTGGCGGCGACCGTCACCTCGAGCTGGTCCCCGGGTACCAGCTCGACCTCGATGACGGCGGGCGTGTTGTCGCGGGTATTGCGGCGCGGGCCGTCCGGCGGATCGACTATGGAAGCGCGCAAAGTGTTATCCGGGTCAAGATACGCGCGGCGCACGCCTTCATTGACAGCGGCCTCCAGGCCCGTGTCAAACCCTTCCCACCGCACGTCCATGCCCGCCTTGAGGAAGACGTTGACGATCCCGGTGTCCTGGCAGATCGGGCGCTTGCCCTCCGCGCACAACCGCGAGTTGGTCAGTATCTGTGCGATCGCATCCTTGGCCGCCGGAGATTCCTCCGCCCGGTAGGCTCTTGCCAACTGCTCCAGGAAATCGCGCGGGTGGAAGTAGCTGATGTACTGGAGCGCGTTGGCAATGCTCTCGACCAGGTCGCCACGGCGGATGATGCAGCGGTTTGCGGTCATCGCAGTTTTTCCCCTTTCCGCGGCCCGTTCGGCGCGGTTACGCATTTTAGCGACTGTCACGGCGCCCGCGCGCCGCCGTGCCTGAACAAGAGCCCCGCCCGCTCGCCTTGAAAACATGGCCGGCAGACCCAATATGCCACGGGCGGTGCCCCAGGGCGATGCCTAGCGCCGCCCTCGGGGCGCGCCTTGGCGTTGCAGTAGACTGCGCACGCCTGCGCCCGGGGTTGCACCGGGACCGGTTACAACACTATTAGGAGATGGTATGAAACGTATCGCTTTGTTCGTACTGACGAACCTTGCGATTGTCGTATTGCTGGGTGTCGTCACGAGCGTGCTGGGGGTGAACCGCTTCCTGACGCCGCGTGGCCTCGATCTGGGCACCTTGCTCGCTTTCGCGCTGGTGGTCGGATTCGTCGGGTCGTTTTTTTCCTTGCTGATCAGCCGGCCCTTGGCCAAGTGGTCCACCGGGGCGCGCGTCATCGAACAACCGCAGAACGCACTCGAGGCCTGGCTGCTGGAGACGGTGCGCAAGCTCACGTCGCAGGCCGGCTTGCAGATGCCTCAAGTGGCGATCTACGAAGGCGATCCCAATGCCTTTGCCACCGGGGCGTTCAAGAACAGTGCCTTGGTGGCCGTTTCCACCGGCTTGCTGCAGACCATGAGCCGCGAGGAGGTCGAAGCGGTGCTCGGGCATGAGGTCAGCCATATCGCGAACGGGGACATGGTGACCATGACCCTGTTGCAGGGAGTGATCAATACGTTTGTTATCTTCCTCTCGCGCGTGATCGGTTACGTCATCGATCGCATGATCCTGCGCAACGAGGACGATGCGCCCGGGATGGGTTACTACGTCTCGGTGCTGGTGCTTGACCTCACCCTGGGGCTGCTGGGGTCGATCATCGTCGCCTGGTACTCACGTCAGCGCGAGTTTCGGGCCGATGCCGGCTCGGCGCGCTTGCTCGGTTCGGGCCGGCCGATGATCAACGCCTTGACGCGCCTGGGCGGGCTGGAGTCGGCGGACCTGCCCAAGCAGATCAGTGCCATGGGGATCAGCGGCGCGCCGTCCGGCGCCTTGTCCCTGATGGCGAGCCACCCGCCCATCGAAGAGCGGATCCGGGCCCTGCAGGCGCTGGGCGCGTAAGCTGGGGCGATGCCCCCTAGCGGGCGGTTCGGACCCAGATCCGCCAGCGCTCGTCGGGTCGCGCGCGGCGACGCCCTTCCCAGGACAACTCCCACATGCCACGCACGCCAGGAGGGGGGTCGTCGTCGAGCGAGGATCTGCGCGAATCGTGGTGCAACGCCAGGCGGCAGGTTTCGGAGGAGCCGTCGCGGTCGAATCGAATCTTGCCGTAGTAGGCGATGATGGCCCGCTCTCCGAGCGGAATGCGGTGCGCCTGCACGCATCCTTGTGCTAGGCCGCGGGCCTGTAGCTGGGCGGCGAGTTCGACCGCGAAAGTGCGGTACGAAAAGACGTAATCGACGGCCGGCAGAAACAGCAGGTTGGCCGCAATCCATACGGTGGTGACGCCCACGGCAGCGAGCATCGGTCCGCGCCACAGGACCCGGGGACGGCGAAGGACGCGCCATGCGATCAGCTGCCCCCAGGCGGCGGTGACGACCACGGCCATGGTCAAGGCAAGGGCGTGCACCTGCGGCACGTAACCTGGCGCCAGGTGTGCAATCGAGGCCGCCATCGCGCGTGGCGCGCCGAGTTCCATGGCCAGGTAGTAGGCCCAAAAGAAAACCAAGGACAAGGAGAACACGGCAATCGCCAGCCAGTCGATGACGTTGTCCAGGGCCCGGCGCAAGGTGGTCGCGCCGAGTGCGGCAAGCACCGCCAGCGGCGGAATGAGGACGATCACCGCGCGCTCGTCCAAAGGAGCCGAAAACAGCATCGCCAGCGCCAGGCCACCCAGTATGAGTAGAGGCCGCTCCAAGTGCGCTCCGCCAAGGCTCGAACGCCACGCGTACACCGCCCAACCCGCCAAGGGCCACAGCGGCCAGAGAAACCACGCGCTGGTCCGCACCAGCCAGACCGCGTCTTCACCGCTGAGCCAACCGAAGGGAAGGGCGGCGGCCCAGGCATCGAAGTAGTAGCGCGCCTCGAGCGGGGCCCAGCCAAAGGCGGCCAGCGGCCAGGACAGGGCAACACCCAAGGCGACCGCAGTCAGGAGCAGGCTGACGAGCGCCATCGTGCCGACGCCTACCGTTGTGCTGCTGCGCCGCGTGCGCCAGAACACCACGAGGCAGCCCAGTAGCAGGCCTGCTGCGGGCAACGGTCCCTGGGTCAGCGCCAGCGCGCCGACGCTCACGCCTGCCAGCAGTGCCGCAAGGACGAGATGCCATTCCAGGATGCTGATCGCCAGAATCGTGACCGCGACGATGGCAACGCTTGCCGCGTTGGCCTGGGTCTGGTGCAAGCGCCAGATCATCCCGATCGTGCCGATGGTGAGCAGCGCGGAAATATTGGCCATCAGCCGCGCGTAATCGCGCCGACTCGCCTCGCCGCCAAAGGCCGCAGCGACGGGTTGCGCCTCGTCGCGCCTTGCCAGGCGGTAGACGGCGTGCCAGAGCGCAACGATGGCGATCGGATACCAAAAGAGGTTGGCCGCTGCCGCGGCATTGGTATCGCCGACGATGCTGCCAACGAGTCGGATCAGGATCGCACCGAACCAGTACGGCAGGGGCCCTCCCTGGGTGGCCGACGCGCCGGCAACGTTGGGTAGCAGCCAGTCGGTGGCGCTGCCGTGCGCCATGGCCCACATGCGGCCAAATCCAGCGGCATCCTGCGGCCACAGGTCGTGCCCGAAGAGGCCCGGAACGATGAAGGCGATCAGCAAGCTCGCCAGAGCCCAGCGCGGCATCGGCGCAGCGGCCTGCGCGGAGACCTGCGCGGGCGAACGGCGTGGCGCTTCAATCATCGCTTATGGGAACGTGGTGCATCGCNNCAGGCCGCCCCCCCCCGGATGCGACGATGCCATGAAAAAAGGCAGCCTCGGCTGCCTCTGGCGCACGGTCCCGACGCGTCCCGCGCCTGCCCGCAAATCGCACTGGGCATGGCATGGGACGGACCGGGTCAGCGGCGTTTGCCCTTGGCTGCCGTAGCTTCCGCCGCGGCAGCGTTGACCTCCTTGGTCTTGGTGGCAAACTTTTGGCGAAACTTCTCCACCCGCCCGGCTTCGACAACGCGCGTCTGTGCCCCGGTATAGAAGGGGTGGGACTCGGACGAGGTATCGAGCTTGACCAGCGGATATTCCTTGCCGTCTTTCCACTTGATGGTCTCGCGGGTCGGCGCCGTTGATCGGGTCACGAAGCTAAAGTCGCAGGACAGGTCGACGAAAACGACCTCACGATATTGGGGGTGGATGCCTTCTTTCATTTTGCACTCTCGCAGCGCCGGGTTTGGGCCTGTTAGCTACAGGAAACGGAACCGGCAATTTTAGCATGAAGATTGCAGGCGCAACTAGCCACCGCGCCGCATCATGTCGAAGAACTCCGCATTGTTTTTCGTTTGCTTCATCTTGTCGAGCAGGAATTCCATCGCCTCGATCTCATCCATCCCGTACAGCAACTTGCGCAGGATCCAGACCTTTTGCAGCACTTCGGGCTTCAGGAGCAGTTCCTCGCGTCGCGTCCCGGATCGGTTGACGTTGATCGAGGGATAGACCCGCTTTTCCGCAAGCCGGCGCTCCAGGTGGATCTCCATGTTGCCGGTGCCCTTGAACTCCTCGTAGATGACGTCGTCCATGCGCGAGCCGGTGTCGATCAGCGCCGTGGCGATGATGGTGAGCGAGCCGCCTTCTTCGATATTGCGGGCCGCGCCGAAAAAGCGCTTGGGGCGCTGCAGAGCATTGGCGTCGACACCGCCGGTGAGCACCTTGCCCGAGGCGGGGACCACGGTGTTGTAGGCGCGTGCCAGGCGCGTGATCGAGTCGAGCAGGATCACCACGTCCTTCTTCGATTCGACCAGCCGCTTGGCCTTTTCGATGACCATCTCCGCCACCTGCACGTGACGCACCGCCGGTTCGTCGAAGGTGGAGGAGACCACCTCGCCGCGCACCGAGCGCTGCATTTCTGTGACTTCCTCCGGGCGCTCGTCGATCAACAGTACGATCAGCACGACGTCGGGGTGATTGGCGGTGATTGCGTGGGCTAGATGCTGCAGCATCACGGTCTTGCCCGACTTGGGGCTGGAAACCAGTAGGCCGCGCTGGCCCTTGCCGATCGGCGCGATGATGTCAACCAGGCGCCCGGTGATGTTCTCGTCGCCGCGCATTTCGCGCTCCAGCGTCATCGGCTTGTCCGGGAACAGCGGCGTGAGGTTCTCGAACAGGATTCGCTGCTTGGTCGAATCGGGCGTCTGGCCGTTGACCTTGTCGACCTTGACGAGCGCGAAGTAGCGCTCGCCGTCCTTGGGCGTGCGTACCTCGCCCTCGATCGAATCGCCGGTGTGCAGATTGAAGCGGCGGATCTGCGACGGCGAAATATAGATGTCGTCCGTATTGGCCAGGTACGAGGTCTCGGGCGAGCGCAGAAAACCGAACCCGTCGGGCAAGACCTCGAGCGTGCCGTCGCCGAAGATCTGTTCCCCCGACTTGGCGCGCCGCTTGAGGATGGCGAACATCAGTTCCTGTTTGCGCAAACGGTTGGCGTTGTCGATTTCCAGGGTTGCCGCCATCTCGAGCAATTGCGAGACGTGCAGCGCTTTGAGTTCAGAAAGTTGCATGGGGAGGGGTCGGCGCAGAGGGATGGAACTGTTTGGTGGGGCGGAAAGGGGCGATAGGGACCGGTTGCAACGGCTGCGCTACTGGCGTGCCGTCGATCGCGCCCGCGGGGGCAACGGGCGACCTGCGCCGCCCGTCGAGGAAAGATCAGAGGTTGTCGTTGATGAATGCGATCAGTTGGGGTTTGGACAATTGGCCGACGCGCGTGCCGGCCACAGTACCGTCCTTAAACAGCATCAGGGTCGGGATGCCGCGGATGCCGTACTTGGCCGGGGTGACTTGGTTTTCGTCGACGTTGAGCTTGGCAACCGCCAGGCGCCCCTGGTACTCGTTGGCCACCTCCGACACGATCGGGGCGATCATGCGGCAGGGGCCGCACCACTCCGCCCAGTAGTCGACCAGAACCGGGGTCGGGGACTTGAGAACGTCTTGTTCGAAACTTGCGTCTGAAAGGATCTTGATATCGCTCATTTGGGGGAAACCCTTGCTTCCCAATGCCCGGCCCGAAGGCAGGATTCCGATGGTTGAAGAGAAGTTGGAGTGCGCGGGAGCCGAATACGCCACGGCCGCTGGGATCGACCCGCTGCCGGCGTTCACCTACCCAGGCAGTTCAGATAGACCAGATGACCGCGATTACATCCCGCGGTTAACGGAAACCACACAATGTTAGCACTTTGCCAAGACGCTTGCGCACCAGCAAAATCGGCGTGTTTCTGGCGCAGCGGAGCCTCATGAATACCACCCCGGGGACGGTTGCGGATCCTGGCGCGGCCCGCGCCGCGACTTCGGCAGCTTCCTTGGCGCCTGCCTCCACTGGCGTGGACGTGGCCGGCGCAGCAGAGCTGCGGTTCGCTCCCGACGACCGCTGGTGGCCGGCGGTAGCGGCCCTGGTCCGCGACCTGTGCCCGGGGGCGGGCCCGGCCGCACTTTGCGATTTGCGACGCGTCGTGGTGATCGTGCCGCGCATGCTGCAGGCGCCGGCGCTGCGCGCTGCGCTGCACGGTGTGCTCGATGGCGCCGCTTGCATTGCGCCGCGCGTGCTGACGCTCGAAGCATGGGCCCAATGGGCGCCGGGCCAGGAATCGAGACAGCGCGCCGAGCTCCTCGGTGCCCTGCGCGACAGCGCCTGGGTACGCGATCGCTTCGGTGCGCAGGCGGCGGCGCTGTGGTCGCTCGCCCGCGATATCGCGAGGCTCAGTGACGAACTCACCCTGGCCGCGTGTGGCGCCGTCGACGCCTTCGAAGGCCGCTGGCAGGCAGCAGTGCAGCGCAATTTTTCCCAGCGTGCTGCGGCCGCCGGCGACCTGCAGGCGCAACTCGTCCTGGCCCTGTGGCGCGCGGGATTGGCCGGGGAACTCGGCACGGCACGGTTGCGCGAGCAACTGGAGCGGTGCGCGCAGCGTGCCGATGGCCCGCTTGTTTGGCTGGCGCCGCAGGGCGCTGCGCCCTGGCAGCGCGCGTTTTGCCGCGCGTATGCGGCAGTGAGCGGCCAGCGCGCTTGCCTTGTGGAGGCCGATCCGCTGGCCCTGGCGCAGCGTCACCCCTGGTTGGCGGCGGCGTGGCCGGAGTTGACCGGCTCGCTGGCGACGGCGTCGCCGATCGCCAAGCGCGCGGGCGCGCTGGCCGCGGCGCTGCCGCGGCCCGAAGCGATAGCCGTAGCGCCACCGCTGCAGATCCTCAAGCAAGGCACCCTGGAGGAGGAGTCCTCGGCCGCTGCTAGCTGGGTCGTTGATCGTCTGCACGGCGGTTGCCGCTCGATCGCGCTCATTGCTTTGGACCGTCTGACGGCCCGACGCGTGCGCGCGCTGCTCGATCGCGTCCAGATACTGGTTGCCGACGAAGCGGGCTGGAAACTTTCGACCACCAGCGCGGCCGCGGCCGTCATGCGCTGGCTCGACGTCGTGATCTCGGACTTCCAGCACCGCGAACTGCTGGACTGGTTGCGTTCGCCGTTTACCCTTGCGGACCGGCACAACAAGGCGCCGATGGTCGCTTCGATGGCCTCGGCTTTGCTCGAGGACGGCGTTGCGGGGGGCATGCAGGCGGTGCGCACTGCGGTCGTGCGCCGCGCCCACGGGCCGGACGCAGCCGCGCTCCGGGAGATGGTCGATCAACTGGTTACGCTGGCGCACCGCTGGCAGCGCCCGGGTTCCCTTGGCCGCTTCCTGGGCCTGCTGGCTGCGACACTCGATGGCCTGGGCATGCGCCCGGCTTTGGCCGCCGACCCCGTGGGGCGAAGCGTGCTCGAGGCCGTGGAGCAGTTGTCCGAGCAGTTGTCAGGCTCATCTCTGCGCCTGGATCTTGTCGAGTTCCGCGCGTTTCTGGCAGGACACTTCGAGGAGCTGTTTGCCCGCGATCGCGAGATCGAAAGCCCGGTCGTCATGACGACGCTGGCCGGCACCCGCCTGCGCCGCTTCGACGCGGCCCTGCTCATCGGCGCCGATGCCGATCACCTGCCCGCCATGAACCCTTCGGGTGGCTTGCTGGCGAGTTCGATTCGGCGCGATCTGGGGTTGCGAACGGAGGCCGACAGCGTGCGCGAGCAGACCCTGGACCTGGCGTGCCTGCTTGCCACGACACCGTCGGTGGCCGCGACGTGGCGCTGCCGGCGGCAGGACGAGCCGGTAGCGCTCTCGCCGCTGCTCGATCGCATCGACATGCTGATGCAGCTCGCCGGCTGCCCATCGGTGCTTCGCGAGGCTGCGCCGAGTTGGCATCACGTCCCGATGGCGGTTGGCGGGCCGCGGTCGGTGCGCGCCCCGGATCTGCTTCCCGGGCGCATTTCGGCCAGCGCGTACCAGGACCTTGTCGATTGTCCGTATCGGTTCTTCGCGCTGCGCATGCTCGGGCTGCGCGAGGCGCAGCGGTTACGTGCCAGACCCGACAAACGCGATTTTGGCTTGCTGCTGCATGCCGTCTTGTTGGAATTCCACGGCGGGCGCGACCGGCAGGGTGCTCTCGTTCCGCCGCTTGCGGCCGCCACGCCGGCCGACGCCACGCCCGACCCCGCGCTGGCGCACTTGCACCGCATCGTCGATGCGCTGCTGGCACCGCTGCTGCAGCAGCGCCCCGCCCTGATCGGATACCGCCAGCGCCTGCGGTTGTTGCTGCCCGGATACCTGCACTGGCTGCGTCAGTCGCAAAAGGATGGCTGGCGCTGGCAGGCCGGCGAAGTGCCGCTCAAGCAAGCCTTCGCGCTGGATCGTGGCCCGCCGCTGGAGCTGGAAGGGCGGATCGATCGGATTGACGAGCATGCGCAGGGACGGCGACGGATGCTCGACTACAAGGCCCGTGACGCGGCCAGCTTGCGCAAGGCGCAGAAGGAGCCGGGCGAGGTCGTGCAGCTACTGTTTTACGGGCTGCTGCTCGAACCTCCCGTCGACGAAGCGGGCTACCTCAGCGTGCAGCGCCCGCCGGACCTGCGCAACCCCAGCGCCAAGGTCGTGACGCTGGTGCCGGGACCAGCGCCCTTGGCCGAGGGCGTTTCGGCCCTACGAGCAAGACTACGAGAGGATCTGGACCGCATCGCGGCCGGGGCGAGCTTGCCCGCAAACGGAGCCGAGCCGGTGTGCCGACGCTGCGAACTGCGCAGCCTCTGCCGGCACGGCTTCACGGTGCCGCCGGCCATGGCGGCGAGCGAACCCCATGAGTGACTATCAGGTCGAGAACGGTGCGGTCGATCACGCCGCGTTCGTCGCGCGGGCCCTCGATCCGGACGCCAGCTGCGTGGTAGAGGCCTGCGCCGGCAGCGGCAAGACGTGGCTGCTGGTGGGCCGCATGGTCCGATTGCTGCTGGCTGGCAGCGCTCCGGGGCAGATCCTAGCGATCACCTTTACGCGGCGCGCCGCGCAGGAGATGCGCCAGCGTCTGTTCGCCGATCTGGCGGCGCTGGCGCGCGCCAGCGATGCAGAGGTCGTGGCGCTGCTGTGCGCGCGCGGAATGTCCGAAAGTGCCGCGGTGCAGGCGATTGTGGCGGCACAGGGGCTATACGAGCGCGTGGCGACCGCCGAGTCGGCAATCGCCATCGAGACCTTCCATAGTTGGTTCTGGAGGATCGTGCAAAGCGCGCCGCTCGATGTTGGCGTCGGCTACTCGCCCGGTTTGCTCGAGCGAACCGAGTCGATGCTCGACGAGTCCTGGTCGGAGTTCTGCCAGTCGCTGCTGCGGACCGAGGCGACGGTGACGACGCACGCGTACGAACGACTCACGGAGATGATCGGCGACGATGCCGCCGAGCAGCTGCTGCGCAATTTCGTCCGGCACCGAGCGGACTGGTGGTGCTTTGCCGATGATGCACCGGCGGCGCTGCAACGCGCGTGTGCGCCGATGCGGGCGCGACTGCTCTGGCTGGCGGGCCACGACGATCGTCATCCGGCAGGGTTGCTGCGCGACGAAGCGGTCGTGCCGATGCTGGTCGATGTGCTGCAGTGCTGGCGGTCGATCGCCGCGCCGGGCAAAGTGGTCGGCGAGCTTGCGCAGCAACTCGACCATTGGTTGCTTGCCGCCAGCGATACTCCGGACCAGCGGCTCGACGGCCTGGCGCAAATCTTCCTGACGCAGGAGGGCACCGCGCGAAACGTGCTCGACCCCAAGTCGCTGGGCAAGAAGCTGGCGGCCGAAACGCAGCAGCGGTATCACGCTCTTCACAGCAGGGTTCTGCGATGCTTGGAAACGCTGCGCGAGGCGAGGGAGGAATGGGAGGCGCTGCAGCTCACGGTGCACGGCTTGCAGTGCGGCCAGGCGCTGCTGGGCTTCTTCCAGCAGCGCAAGCAGCGGGCCGGGACGGTCGATTTCACGGATCTGGAGTGGCACGCGCACCGGCTCTTACGTGACCCGGACATGGCGGTGTACTTGCAGTCCTGGCTCGACGCGCGCTACCGCCACTTGCTGCTCGACGAGTTTCAGGATACGAACCCGTTGCAATGGCAGGTACTGCAATCGTGGCTGGCGTCGTACGAACGGGACGCGCGCCGTCCGACGGTCTTCCTGGTGGGCGATCCGAAGCAGTCGATCTACCGGTTTCGCGGCGCCGAGCCGCGGGTCTTCGAGATCGCGCGCGAGCAGCTCGCGCGGGACTTCGGCGCGGTCTTCCTGCGGACCAATGTAACGCGACGCAACGCCCCGGAACTGGTGGCAGTCTTCAACAGAGTCTTCGACGGCGCCAATCCGCTATATCAGGCGCAGAGCACGCGCGTCGCCGCGGGCGCGCCCGGAGCAAGCTTCCTGCTGCTGCCGCGCATCGCTCGCGACGATGAGGCCCTGCTGCCGCCCGGGCCCGATGCGCCGCGCGACGTGCTCAGGCAGGCGCGGCCCGAGCGAGTGCGCGACGAGCGATACCGGGAGGGTCTGCAGTTGGCGGCTTGCCTCGCGCAGTGCCTGCCGCGAACCACGGTCGAGGACGACGGCGTCCGGCGATCTGCGCGCTGGTCGGACGTGGCCATACTCGTGCGCCGGCGAACGCACCTGGCCGATCTCGAGCGGGCCCTTCGCGATTGCGCGATCCCCTTCCTGAGCGCTCGCCGCGGAAGCCTGCTGCGCCAGCTGGAGATCGAGGACCTGCTGGCATTGCTCGAATTCCTGTGCGATCGCGATGACGATCTGCAGTTGGCGCGCGCGTTGCGCTGTCCGGTGCTGGACTGCGAGGAATCCGACTTGATCGGGCTGGCCCGTGCATCGGGCGGCTCCTGGTGGGAGCGGCTGCAGCGGCTCGAGTCGCCCAGCGCGGCCCTGGCGCGCGCCCGCAGCTTGCTCGCGGGCTGGCTGCCCAAAGTCGGAATACTGCCGGTGCACGACCTGCTCGATGCGATGATCTTCGAGTCCGACGCGCGCGCCCGCTACGCCGCCGCCGCCCCGGGTTCGGCCGCTGCCCAGGTGCAGGCCAACATCGACGCCCTGATCGAGTTGGCGCTGACGCTCGATTCGGGGCGATTCCCGAGCCCGCTGCGCTTTGTCGAGGAGCTGCGGTCCTTGCGCGAGTCCGAGGATTCGGACGCCGACGAAGGCCTTGCCGCCGATGAAAACGCGGTCCGCCTGCTGACGATCCACGCGGCCAAAGGCCTGGAAGCGGCGATCGTGGCCCTGGCCGACACGCACGTCGGCGATTGGCAGGACGACCGCCACGATGTGCTGCTCGGTTGGCCGCCGCAGCGGGCCGCACCGGAACACTTTTCGCTCGTGGGGCGCTTATCGCAGGTGGGGTCGGCCCGTCGACCCTGGGTCGACCTGGACCGCGAGCAGCGCCGGCAGGAGGACTGGAACCTGCTGTATGTCGCCATGACGCGCGCCAAGCAAGTACTGATTGTCTCGGCGGTCGAAGGCGGCCGTGCCGCCCCGGGCAGCTGGTACGAGCACATCGCGGCGCGGCTCGCCGGTACGACGCCAAGCGCGGAGTTGCCCGCGCGGGCCGCATCCNNGGCGTTGCCGCCGAGCCGGCGGCGATGATCGCCGCCGAGGAGCGTGGGTTGCCGGCTTGGCCGGCGGAAACGACCCGCGGCTACCGGGATTTTCGGCCGCCGCCGTTGCCGACTGGAACCCGCGTCACCGAGCATCCGAGCGAATCGATGCGCCTCGGTAGCGCCTGGCACGCGCTGCTGCAACAAGCCGGGACGCCGCAGCCGGCGACCCTGGCGCGGGCGCAGCTCGCGCGCACCTTCCTGCTGCCCGACGAGCTCGCCGGGCAGGCCATCGTCGCCGCCGAGCGCGTGCGTACTGCGCCCAGTCTGGAGCGCTTCTTCCGGCCCGGCGTGCGGGCAGACAACGAGCTCGAACTGATAGATCGCGACGGCGACACGCTGCGGATCGACCGGCTTGTCGAATTCGAGGATGCCGTCTGGGTACTGGACTACAAGTGGCGGCTGGGCGAGGATGCGATGCCGGCCTATCGCCGTCAGTTGCGCCGCTATGCCCAGACACTGATGCACGCCGGGGTGCAGAAACCGGTACGATTGCTGCTGATTGCGGCCGACGCGACTGCGGTCGAAGTACCGGCGGGACCCGATGCCGACGGGGAAGGTCCCGCCGACGCGTGGGCGGCATAGCCGCGGGTCCGCAATCTGATTTCGCACCCGGTGCGGTCGGCGCCGGGCGGTCCGTAAACCACCGAGTATTGCTGCTCTGCCATGACTACCCTGCTTGATCCCATCCGGATCGGGGACCTGCTGCTCCCCAATCGGATCTTCATGGCGCCGCTCACGCGCGCACGCGCGACGGCGGACACCCGCGTGCCCACGTCGCTCGTGCGCGAGTACTACGCGCAGCGGGCCTCGGCCGGCCTCATTGTCTCGGAGGCGACCTCGGTTACCCCGGCAGGCGTGGGGTATGAACGCACTCCCGGGATCTGGTCCGCGGAGCAGGTGGCCGGATGGCGCGGCGTCACCGAGGCTGTCCACGATCGCGGCGGCCGCATATTCCTGCAGTTGTGGCACGTCGGGCGCGTTTCCGACCCATCGTTGCTCGGCGGCGACCTTCCGGTCGGGCCCAGTGCGATCGCCCCGGCGGGAAATGTTAGCCTGCTGCGGCCCAAGCGCCCCTACGTGACTCCGCGGGCGCTGGCGACCGAGGAACTCGCCGCGGTGGTGGAGGCGTTCGGTCAGGGCGCGGCCAATGCCCGGGCGGCCGGCTTCGACGGCGTGGAGATCCACGGCGCCAACGGCTACCTCATCGACCAGTTCCTGCAGGACGGCAGCAATCGGCGCACCGACCGCTACGGCGGCTCGATAGAGAACAGGGCACGCTTATTGCTGCAGATCGTCGATGCCTGTATCGGCGTCTGGGGAGCGTCGCGCGTTGCGGTCCACCTTGCGCCACGCGGTGATGCGCATTCGATGGGCGATAGTGCGCCCCTGCAGCTCTTTTCGTATGTTGCCCGGCAACTGGGACAGCGCAAGCTCGCGTTTCTGTGCGCGCGCGAGCATGCGGGAGAGGATCGGATTGGCCCGCAACTGCGACAAGCGTTCGGCGGCCCGTTCGTCGCCAACGAAGGCTTTGACGCCGATACGGCGCGACGCGACCTCGCCGCGGGCAATTCCGATGCGATCGCCTTTGGCAAACTGTTCATCGCCAATCCCGATCTGCCGCGCCGGCTGGCTGCCGGCGCGCCGCTCAATGTTCCGGACCCGGCGAGGTTTTACGAGGGAGGTGCTGCCGGCTATACCGATTACCCGGACCTGGACCAGGTGCTGGCGACCTCTTAGGGGGTCGATGCCCCCGTGCGCGAGCGGCCGGCCGGCGCACACGCCGGCGGCTGTCCGGCGGGCCCCCTCGCATCGCGGTGCTGTGAACCTGGTCAGGTCGGGAACGAAGCAGCCATAGCGGATTGCCTCGAGTGCCGAGGATCGGGCTCGCCTTTTTGCCGGGTTTGCGTCGCTGGGCACCTGCTCGAGACAGAGCCCGGCGCGAGCGGTGGTTCGCGGTTGCCAAAGTCCGTTAGGATTTCCCCCATGACATATCAGGCACTGGCGCGCAAATGGCGGCCGCGCGATTTTTCCGCTCTGGTCGGTCAGGACCACGTGGTTCGGGCGTTGCGCAACGCCCTGCAAAGCAAGCGCCTGCATCATGCGTACTTGTTTACCGGCACCCGTGGCGTCGGCAAAACGACGATCGCCCGCATCTTGGCCAAGTCCTTGAATTGCGTCGGGCCGGACGGCGCGGGGGACATCACCGCGACCCCGTGCAACGTCTGCCCGGCCTGCACTGCGATCGATGCCGGCCGTTTCGTGGACTACATCGAAATGGACGCGGCCAGCAATCGCGGCGTGGACGAGATGGCGCAGCTGCTGGAGCGGGCGGCCTATGCGCCGAGCAATGCACGCTTCAAGGTCTACACCATCGACGAAGTGCACATGCTCAGCGCGCATGCCTTCAACGCGATGCTCAAGACCCTGGAGGAGCCGCCCGAATACATCAAGTTCATTCTCGCGACGACGGACCCGCAGCGGATCCCGGTGACCGTCCTGAGCCGCTGTCTGCAGTTCAACCTGAAGCAGGTCACGCCGGCGGCGATCGTCGAGCGCCTCGCGCTGGTGCTCGCGAGCGAAGGCCTGCAGGCCGATACCGCACCGCTGCGGGCGCTCGCATGGGCGGCGCGCGGGAGTATGCGCGATGCGCTGTCCCTGCTCGATCAGGCGATCGTCTTTAGCGCCGGACAACCGACCATGGAGAGCGTGCAGCAGATGCTCGGTTCCATGGATGCGTCGGTGCTGGTACAACTGCTCGACGCCGTGGCCGACAATCAGACAGCGCGCGTACTCGCGCTGGCCGATGAAATGGCCGAGCGCGGTCTGGCGTTCTCCCAGGCGCTGCGCGATCTGGCGAGCCTGCTGCACCGGATCGCGCTGATGCAAGGGGTGCCGGAATTCTTCGACGAGGACTCGCAAAGCGCCGAGATTCGCCGACTCGGCGAGAAGATCTCCCGCGAACAGGTGCAACTCCTTTACCAGATTGCGCTGCACGGGCGCAATGACCTGAGCCTGGCTCCGGACGAGTACGCCGGCTTCACGATGACCTTGCTGCGGATGCTGGCCTTCGCACCGGAACTTGCGGCGTCGGCGACCGGCGCCGCCCGTAGTGCCGCCCTGGTTGCCGCCAAGCCGCTGCGCACGTCGGTGCCGCCGCCGGTTCGCATCGAAAAAATCGCGGAGGAGCGCGCCGATCCGCCGACGGAGTCCATCGACTGGCCCGCTCTGGCGGCGCGCCTCCAGCTCGCCGGGCTGGCGCGCGAACTGGCCTTGCGCAGCGAGCTCATCGCGCACGAGGGCAATCACTTCACGCTCCGCGTTCCGGTCAAGGCGCTGCTCGAGGCGGGCAACGAGTCCCGGGTGCGCGCGGCGTTATCCGATCATTTCGGCAGGCCGGTCCGGCTTACCACGCAGATCGGCGCGACCACCGGCGCGACCGCCGCGAGCCGCAACGAGAGCGTCCGGGCGGCACGCCAGAAGGAGGCCGAGGATGCGATCTACGCCGATCCGTTCGTGCGAGAATTGATCGAGAATTTCGGTGCCTCCGTGGATCCGCGATCCATCCGTCCGGTGAAACCGGACGCCTGATTGGCGGAAACGCCCCGCGCGGCTGGGGAAAAACGGGGCGACGAGCAGCGGCTGCGCCGGGGTGGCGTATTGGATTTCACGCAAATAAGCAGGTGTACGCATGATGAAAAATCAATTGGCCGGCCTGATGCAACAGGCGCAGAAGATGCAGGAGAGCGTGCAGCGCCTCAATGACGAGCTGGCAAATGTCGAGGTCGAAGGGCAAGCGGGCGCGGGTCTGGTAAAGGTGACGCTTACCTGCAAGTACAAGGCCCGGCGTGTATCGATCGACCCGAGTCTCATCGGGGAGGACAAGGACATGCTGGAGGACCTTGTCGCCGCCGCGTTCAACGATGCGGTGCGGCGCGCCGAGGAGGCGTCGCAGCAGCGGATGGCGGCACTGACCGCGGGCATGCCTCTGCCGCCGGGCTTCAAGATGCCGTTTCTGTAATGGCCGCTTGACCGGGCCGGGCAAGACTGCTGATGAAACTCGGACGCTCGCTCGATGGGCTGGTCGAGGCGCTCAAGCGCCTGCCTGGAATCGGGCCGCGCTCGGCCCAGCGCATCGCCTTTCACCTGCTGCAGCACGAGCGGGACCTGGCGATCGTCCTCGGCCAAGCGTTGCTGACGGCCGCTGAACGGGTCGGCCGCTGTGCCCGGTGCAACACGCTTACCGAGCTGGAGATCTGCGAGACGTGCGCCGATCCGCGCCGCGATCCCTCGCTGCTATGTGTCGTCGAATCGCCGGCCGACCAGATGGTGATCGAACAGTCCCTGTCGTACGGTGGAATGTATTTCGTGCTGCTTGGCCGCCTGTCGCCGCTCGATGGCATCGGCCCGAAGGAGATCGACCTGGCCCAGCTGGCGACGCGCACCGATGACGGGGTCGTACGCGAGTTGATCGTGGCGACATCGTTCACTCCGGAAGGCGATGCGACCGCGCACTTCATATCGGAGCTGGTGCAGGGTCGCGACCCGCAGCTCAAGGTGACCCGGCTCGCGCGGGGTGTCCCGGCGGGCGCGGAACTTGAATACACCGACGTCAATACGATCGCGCAAGCCATGCTCGATCGCCGGGCGCAGTAGTTTGCGCAATGAACGAAACCGCGACGCCGGCCGATCCCTCCGCGGTTGCGGTGACGCCGTTCTGGCAGCGCATGCCGCGGTTGTTCCTGTTCCCGCTGCAACGGGCGCCGTTGCTGCGCAACGTGTTTTCGACCCTGCTGTTCTGCGTGGTCGCTATGTTCAGTTACCCCTATCTGGCCACGGCGCCGCTACGGGCTGGGTTGCTGATTTTGTTTGCGTGGTGCGCCGCCGCGCTCTACATCGCGCGCTTTGCCTTTCTGGTCATTGAGCGGTCGGCGTTCGGCTACCTGGATTCACGCACGTATCCGCGGCAAGAGGAATCCGGCGATTGGCGGCGCCCGGTCAAGATGTTCCTGGTCATGGTGGTTGTGCCCGCGCTGATCATCGTCGTGGGGCACCTGGTGCTGCCGGGGGTGCTCGTCCTGCTGGCCCTACTGGCATTTGCCCTGCTGCTGCCTGCCTCGGTCATGGTGATGACGATGACGGACAGTTTTGCCGACGCCGTCAATCCGACACGGTGCGCGCGAACGGCATGGAGCATCGGTCCTCCCTACCTGCTGCTGTGCCTATTCTTGCTTATGCTCCTCATCGGGTCCCAGCAGGCCTTGCACGTGCTGCTGCCGGGTCCGGGCCACGCCGCGGCGCCCGCGGCCGATGCGGCGCATGCGGTCGACGCCGCGACGACGGCGGCGCCGGTGTCCATGGTGTCGCTGGGCCTCACCTGGCTGGTCGTCTCGCTCGTCGGAAACTACTTTCTCGTCCTCACCTGCGCGCTCATCGGCTACACCATGTTCCAGTACAACGCCGTGCTGGGAATCGCCGTGGTTGGGCCTGGGGACACGCGGGTTCGTGGCCCGATGAGCTCGTCGGCGCACGCGCGTCGGTTGCGGGAGGCCCTGATCGGCAAATTGGTCGCGGCCGGCGAGTTTCGCGAGGCGATCGAGCTGCTCAGCGACGAGCTGCGCGCGCGTCCCGCGGACTTGTCGCTGCATGCCCGCCTGCATACCTTGCTGTTACACGAGGGCGCCAAGCCCCGGATCGAGGACCACGCGGAACGCTACTTGGAGCTGCTGTTGGCGGCATCGAACGTCAAGGAGGCCCTGACCTTGTTCGAGCAGACCCGCAAATTGATCCCGACCTTCTCTCCGCGGGACCCCGCACGCTTACCGCAATTGGCAGGCGCCGCGATCGAGGCGATCAGGCCCGAGCTCGCGGCCGAGTTGATTCGCGGATTCGACCGCAAGTATCCGGGCCACCCGAAGATTCCGGAGGTGTACGTCGTGGGCGGACGGGTGTTGCTGCAGGCCGATCGCGCATCGGAGGCGCAGGCCTTGCTGCAGCACGTCACCAAGAGCTACCCGGACAGCCCCGCGGCGGCGGAGGCCAAGCGCTACTTGGCGCGGTTCGAGGCCGGCGCAAGCGCGCTTGCCGCGCCGATCCCCGCGGCCGCAACCCCGGTCCCGGCGCAACGCGGGCCAGGAGAGTCTTGACGGCTCGCTACCCTCGAAACTTGTCGGATCGGGTGGTCGGGGAAATCTGGGAATCCGGTCGCGTCAGCGATATTCCGCCGGCCGTCGGCCGCATGGAACTGAGCAGTGTCGACGGCGGGCGATGGGTGGGTGCTACACCGCCCAGCTGATCGGCGGAGGGGAAGTACGTCGAAAGACGGGAGTTGATCTGTTCGGCCTGCTTGTGCAGGCCGTGACGCGTGTATGCCGTGAACAGCCCCAACAGGCAATCCGCGAGCTGGCGTCCGTATAGCTGCCGCAGGTGATCGTCCCGCAGCAAGGCGTCGATCACGCGCAGTGCCGCCGCGTCCTCGCGAAAGCGCACTAGGCGCCGCGCCAGGCGCAAGTGTTCGTCGATCGGTAGCACCTTGAGAACCTTTGGCTGGGTGAGCTGCAGGAACGTCTTGCGCAGGTCGTCCGTCGGCGTCCGGAACTTGGCCCACAGCAATCGCAGCGCGGCATCTTGCAACACCTCCTCGTCGGCGCCGAGCAGGGCCACGTTCAGGTACGCGCCCAGGTACTCCGTGCGCTTGGGTTCGAGCTCCACCAATTGCCGATATAGCTGCGTGGCCCTACGGATGTCCAAGCGCGAGGCGGCGTCCTGCGCCTGGACGACGAGCGTCGAACCCTGCTCGGTATGCCGCCTATCGGCGGCCGCCGTCCCCTGGGCCGCCCGCGATCCGGGAGCCTGGCGCGGCCGCAGCAAGCGCGCAATGACCGCACCGGCGCAGAGACCGCCTATATGGGCGCCGTAGGCAACCGTCGCGCCCGACAGCGGCCCCTTGGCCTGCAAGGACCACTGGTAGCCCTCGTTGATCAGCCAGACCGGCAACAGTGCCAGCGCCGGAATGCGCGTTGTGCCGAACACGATGAAGACCCAGTAAAAGACCGGCACCTTGCTGGTCCCATACAAGACCGCGAGCATCCCGACCGTCGCCGCGATCGCGCCCGAGGCCCCGATGACGCTGGCATCAGAAACGAGCACGTGCAAGGCGCCCGCCGCGGCGCCGCCCGCGAGGAAGGCGATGGCGAACCGGAAACGCCCCAGAGCGGCCTCCACGAACGGCCCGACCAGCACCAGCACGAGCATGTTGCCCAGCCAGTGCCCGATACCGGCGTGGAGAAACGAGTAGGTGATGAAGCGCCAGACCTCCTGCACGTCGGATCGCCCAAGGGAAAAGCGCGCCTGGACGGTCGAGCCGAGCAGCGCATCGAAGTGCTTGCGGTCGGCACTCCAGCTGGCATAGCCGGGTTCGTCTTCGCGCACGATGCGCTGGGCATGCAGCTGGCGCTGGAACGACGCATCGCCTTGCATCAGTTGTGCCGCCGTCAGGCTCATGGTCCCGGCCGCGTGCAGCAGGTGCAGGCGCTCGGCCGACGCGGAATCGGCATTCGCCGCCAGGTACTCCTCGTAGCGGGGCAATTCGATCTTGTCCAGCCCGCTGTCGTGATAGAACTCAAAAGCGTGCTGCTCGCGCAGCGCATCCTGGCTCTGGAACGCGAACAGCACGACGGTGCAGAGCACGACGAGTAGCGCCGTTACGACGGGGAAGCTGCGCGCAACGGATTTGTCGCTATAGGGGAGGAGCAGCATGGTGCAATCTTCAGTTTCCGGTCTGATCCGCAAGCAAGCCGAGCAACGATGGTACGGGCGTTCGGCGCCGGCCGCCCACCGCAGGCAGGTGCCCGCTTCCTGCAAGTGCGCGGCAGGCCGAGCCAGGCCCGTTATAATCCAATAGTTTCACCAGCGTGACCTCGCAGTTTCCGGTTGGTCGCGCGGTGGTATGCCACGGCGGACGGGCAGATTGTGCTCTCCAGCCGGGAAATTTGGTGTACGCCGCGGTCACACCGGTGTTCTCCAGGAGCTTTGGTGCCCAGCCTGATCGATCATTCCCGCCCCGCAGCGGTGCTTGCGCTCGCCGACGGGACGGTATTTCGCGGCGTTTCGATCGGCGCTGCCGGCGCGGCGGTCGGGGAAGTGGTCTTCAATACGGCCCTGACAGGGTACCAGGAGATCCTCACCGATCCGAGTTACGCGCGGCAGATCGTGACCTTGACCTACCCCCATATCGGCAACGTCGGGACCAATGCGCAGGACGATGAATCGGAACGGGTTTTTGCTGCGGCGCTGGTCGTGCGCGATGTTCCGGTGCGCGCCTCCAATTTCCGCTCCCAGCGCGACCTGCATTCGTTCCTGCTCGAACGTTCGGTGGTTGCGATCGCGGGTGTCGATACGCGCAGTCTGACGCGGCGCCTGCGCGACGGTGGCGCGCAGGCCGGCGCGGTAGTCGTCGGCGACGATGCGGCGGCGGCCATTGCGCTTGCGCGAACCTTCCCCGGAATGAACGGACTGGACCTGGCCTCCGTCGTGTCGGTGCAGACTCCGTACCGCTGGGAGCAAACGGAATGGACCCTGGAGCGCGGGTTCGGCCATATGGGGTCGCCGCGGTATCACGTCGTCGCCTATGACTTCGGCATCAAGCGCAATATCTTGCGGATGCTGGCCCAGCGTGGCTGCCGGCTCACCGTGGTTCCGGCGCGTACGGGCGCGGCCGAGGTGTTGCGGCTGCAACCCGACGGGATTTTCCTGTCCAACGGGCCCGGCGATCCGGAGCCCTGCGACTATGCGATTGCGGCGGCGAGCGAGCTGATGGAGCGGGGCTTGCCGACGTTCGGCATTTGCCTCGGACACCAGATCATGGCGCTGGCTTGCGGGGCACAGACCAGAAAGATGAAGTTCGGCCACCACGGGGCCAATCACCCGGTGCAGGACCTGGAGTCCGGGCGGGTCCTCATTACCACGCAAAACCACGGTTTTGCGGTTGATTCGGCTAGCCTGCCCGCCAATTGCCGCGTCAGTCACGTTTCCCTGTTCGATGGTTCCTTGCAAGGGTTTCGGCGCACGGACCGCCCGGCCTTTTGCTTTCAAGGCCATCCGGAGGCCAGTCCTGGACCAAAGGATATTGGTTACCTGTTCGATCGGTTTGTCGAGCTGATGGATGCCAGCGTCCGGGGCCGCCTCGGCTCCGTCGTCAACGGATGAAGCCGCGAAGTCGCCATGCCCCGCCGCACCGACATTAACTCGATCCTCATCATCGGCGCCGGACCCATCGTGATCGGGCAGGCGTGCGAATTCGACTACTCCGGCGCACAAGCCTGCAAGGCGCTGCGCGAGGAGGGGTACCGCGTCATCCTGGTCAACAGCAATCCGGCCACGATCATGACGGATCCGGGTTTGTCCGACGTAACCTACATCGAGCCGATCACCTGGCAGGTGCTCGAGCGGATCATTGCCCGCGAGCGGCCCAATGCGATCCTGCCCACGATGGGCGGCCAGACGGCGCTCAATTGCGCGATGGATCTGCATCGCAACGGTGTACTGGAGCGCCACGGCGTCCAATTGATCGGCGCCTCGCCGGCCGCCATAGAAAAGGCGGAGGATCGCCAGCAGTTCAAACAGGCGATGACCCGCATCGGGCTGGCTTCGGCGATGTCCGCGGTCGCGCATTCCTTGCCCGAAGCCCTGGCGGTGCAGGAGCTGGTGGGTTTCCCCGCCGTGATCCGTCCGAGCTTCACCCTTGGCGGAACGGGCGGGGGGATCGCCTACAACATGGAGGAGTTCGTCACCATTTGCCAGCGCGGACTTGAACTTTCGCCAACGCGGGAACTGCTCATCGAGGAGTCGCTTATCGGGTGGAAGGAATTCGAGATGGAAGTGGTGCGCGATGGTCGCGACAACTGCATCATCGTGTGCTCGATCGAGAATCTCGACCCGATGGGGATACACACGGGCGACTCCATCACGGTGGCTCCGGCGCAGACACTGAGCGACAAGGAATTCCAGCTGATGCGCGACGCCTCGATTTCCATCTTGCGCGAGATCGGCGTGGACACGGGTGGTTCGAATGTTCAATTTGCCGTGCACCCGCGCGATGGCCGCATGATCGTGATCGAGATGAATCCGCGCGTTTCGCGCTCCTCCGCCCTGGCGTCGAAGGCGACCGGTTTCCCGATCGCCAAGGTCGCCGCCAAGCTCGCCGTGGGCTATTCGCTCGATGAACTGCGCAACGAGATTACCGGCGGCGCAACACCGGCATCGTTCGAGCCCACGATCGACTACGTGGTGACCAAGGTCCCGCGCTTCGCGTTCGAGAAATTTCCCCAGGCGGATAACCACCTGACGACCCAAATGAAGTCCGTGGGCGAGGTGATGGCGATCGGCCGCACGTTCCAGGAATCGTTCCAGAAGGCGCTGCGGGGCCTCGAGACCGGGGTCGACGGCTTGAACGAGATGTCGGCCGACCGCGACGAGGTCATCGAGGAGATCGGCGAACCGGGTCCGCACCGGATCTGGTTCGTCGCCGATGCCTTTCGCCTGGGCATGTCGCTGGAACTGATATTCGAGGAGACGGGGATCGATCCCTGGTTTCTGGCCCAGATCGAAGAGCTCGTGCAGCTCGAGCGGCGCTTGGCGGGCTGCCGCATCGGGTCCCTCGATGGCAACGACTGGATGCTGCTCAAGCGCAAAGGCTTCTCCGACGCCCGGCTGGCGACCCTGCTCGGGGCCAGTGCCGACAGCGTGCGTGCGGCGCGCCGGGCGCACGGCGTTCGGCCCGTCTACCGGCGGGTCGATACCTGCGCTGCGGAATTTGCCACTTCCACTGCCTACCTGTATTCGACCTATGGCGAGGAATGCGAGGCGGCGCCGACGGATCGGCGCAAGGTCATGGTCCTGGGGGGTGGTCCGAACCGGATCGGACAGGGTATCGAGTTCGATTACTGCTGCGTGCATGCGGCGCTGGCGCTGCGCGAGGACGGGTTCGAGACCATCATGGTCAACTGCAATCCGGAAACCGTATCCACGGATTTCGATACCTCCGACCGGCTGTACTTTGAACCGCTGACCCTCGAAGACGTGCTCGAAATTGTCGATCGCGAGAGGCCGCTCGGCGTGATCGTGCAGTACGGCGGTCAGACCCCGCTCAAGCTCGCACGCGATCTCGAGGCCAACGGCGTGCCCATCGTGGGGACGAGTCCGGACTCGATTGACGTCGCCGAGGATCGGGAACGATTTCGACAGCTGCTGCAGCGACTCGGATTGAAGCAACCGCCCAATCGCACGGCCCGCAATGAAGCCGACGCGCTGCGCCTGGCCGAGGAGATTGGCTTCCCGCTGGTGGTTCGGCCCAGCTATGTACTGGGGGGACGGGCGATGGAGATCGTCCATGAGACGCGCGATCTCGAGCGCTATATGCGCGAAGCAGTCAAGGTCTCCAACGAATCCCCGGTGCTGCTGGACCGGTTCCTCGATGACGCGATCGAGGTCGACGTCGACTGCATCAGCGACGGCGAACAGGTCACGATCGCGGGAGTGATGGAGCACATCGAGCAGGCCGGCGTGCACTCGGGGGACTCGGCCTGTTCCCTGCCTCCCTATTCGCTCTCGGCCGCCACGGTCGAGGAGCTCAAGCGGCAAACGGAACAGATGGCGCGCGCGCTCCGGGTGATCGGCCTGATGAACGTGCAGTTTGCCATTCAGGGCGGAGTCGTCTTCGTGCTGGAAGTAAACCCGCGCGCTTCTCGGACCGTACCGTTCGTGTCCAAAGCGACCGGCGTTGCGGTGGCAAAGATCGCCGCCCGCTGCATGCTGGGGCGCAGCCTGCGCGAGCAAGGCGTGCGTGTCGATGTCGTACCGCCGTACTTCTCGGTCAAGGAATCGGTATTCCCTTTTTCCAAGTTCCTCGGCGTCGACCCGCTTCTGGGGCCCGAGATGCGGTCCACTGGCGAAGTGATGGGCGTGGGCAAGACCTTCGGTGAGGCCCTGTTCAAGTCGCAGCTGGCTGCAGGCGCGACCTTGCCGCCTCGCGGGACTGTGTTTCTGAGCGTCAAGGACTTGGACAAGCCAAAGACCGTTGAGATCGCAAGGCTACTGAACGAAATGGGGTACAGCCTAGTTGCCACGCGCGGCACCGCGGCGGCTGTCGAGGCCGCAGGAATTCCGGTGAAAGCGGTCAACAAGGTGAAGGACGGTCGGCCGCACGTGGTCGATCTGCTCAAGAACGGCGAGATTGATCTGGTGATCACGACGGTCGAAGAAAAGCGCTCCGCGATCGCCGACTCGCGCTCGATTCGCACCACGGCGCTGGCCCAGAGGGTCACCTATTACACGACCGTGGCGGGCGGTCGCGCCGCGGTCGAAGGCATGCGCCATCTTGCCGCGCTGGAGGTGTACGACTTGCAGTCCTTGCATCGGCAGATTGCCGCGGCCTGAAGCGGCCATGTCGACCACAGGGGTGGGGGAGCGCGGTGGAAGCTTGCGTGCCCGAGGTTACCGGCCGCTGGACAGCGATCGGCAGCATCGGTACATTGGTGTGCATCGTCCCCGGCGGTTGCCGGGGCCTTTTCTTGGTATGTTCGATCCAGCGGCGTCGCCCTAATTCGGCCCGAAGCTTGGCTAGAAGCGGATGAATGTCACCTATGGCGGCAATTCCCATCACGGCACGCGGGGCCGAAAGACTCAAGGCTGAACTCGTGCGCCTCAAGTCCGTTGATCGCCCCGGCATCATCCAGGCGATCAAGGAGGCGCGCGAAAAGGGTGATCTTTCGGAAAATGCCGAGTACGAGGCAGCCCGCGAGCGGCAGGGTTTTATCGAGGGCCGGATCCAGGAGTTGGAGGGCAAGCTATCGAGCCTGCAGATCATCGACCCGGCAGCCGTTGACGCGGGCGAGCGCATCGTCTTTGGCGCGATGGTCGACCTCGAGGAGGTTCAATCCGGCAATCGCGTGCAATACCAGATCGTCGGCGACGACGAGGCCGACATCAAGGCGGGACTGATATCGGTATCGAGCCCCACCGCGCGCGCGCTGATCGGCAAGAGCGTGGGTGACGTGGCGACGGTCGTGGCGCCGGGCGGCAAGCGCGAGTACGAGATTCTCGACGTGCGTTACCGCTGACGCGCCCCGCGGCCGGGCGCGCGTCTTGGCCCCGACCCAGGCGGCGGCGGTTTTGGCGCGCGGCGGGCGGCACGGGCGTCCAGAGGCGCACCGCTCCTGGCCGAGGCGCCGCGCTTGGGCGCTCCGGCAGCGGCCGCTGGTGGCTCGATCCGGGGTAGTGGCCGGAACAGCACGAAGGTGTTGCCGATCACTTGCACCCGTGCCGCGCCGAGCGGTTCAGCCATCGCCCGAAAAATGACGTCCCGGTCAGCGCGGTCCGCTCCCGCGGCCCGGACCTTGATCAAGCCATGCGAGCGCAGTGCGCGGTCGATCTCCCGCAATGCGGCGTCGCTGAGCCCGGCTGCTCCCAGCAGGACGACCGGGTTGAGGCGGTGTGCTTGGGCGCGCAGCCGAAGGCATTGCTCGTGCGACAGGGATAATTCCGCCATGTTCGTCTGGTCAAACGCTCGCCGGTGGTCGCGATGAGTCCTGCAATGATAGCCCGTTGGTTTTCGTTGCCTAGCGCCCGCACGGACGCAAGCCGCTGCGAATTCGAGTAACTGCGGCCGTTGCGAAGACTTTCTCATGTCCGGAAAGACGAAGAACGCCAAGACTGCCTCCAAGCACCGCTCCAACCGTGCTTGGATCGAGCGGCACATCAACGACCCGTACGTCCAGGCCGCGACGCGCCATGGCTATCGATCGCGGGCGGCCTACAAGCTCATCGAGATCGACCGACGCGACCGGCTTGTGCGCCCCGGCGCGGTCGTCATCGACCTGGGGGCGGCGCCCGGCAGCTGGACCCAGGTGGTGGTCGAGCGCCTCGGCGGAGTGCGGGACGGTGCTCTGGCGGGCCGGCTGATCGCCCTGGACTTGTTGCCGATGGATTCGATCGCCGGGGTCGAATTCATCCAGGGCGACTTTCGCGATAGCGAGGTCGTGGAGCGGCTGGTGCAGTCGCTGCAGGGCCAGCGTGCCGACCTGATCCTGTCCGACATGGCGCCGAACCTGAGCGGGATCGGCGCCGCCGACGCGGCCCGCAGCGCTCACCTTTGGGAGTTGGCGCTGGAGTTTGCCCTGCAGCACCTCAAGCCCGACGGGCGCCTGCTAACGAAGGCGTTCCAGGGCAGCGGTTACAGCCAGTATGTCGAGCAGCTCAAGCGCCACTTTTCCCGGGTCCTCGTGCGCAAGCCGGCGGCTTCGCGCCAGGAATCGGCGGAGATCTACTTGCTGGCCTGCGCGCGCAAGATTTCGCGGGCCGGGGAGCACCCAGCGGCTTGAAATCGGGCGCTTGGCGCCCCCATATGGGGTGTATTCCCGCCCAAATTACCTGGCTGTCATATTGGCGAGAAGAGCCTAGAATGCCCTAGGGAACGTGTCCCGCCTGGGCAGCCCGCGTCGCCGGAGGGTTGCGGCAGCAGTATCTGGTAGGAGTACCGCCTTGAACAACAGCACCTTCGCTAAGGCCGCAATCTGGCTCGTGATAGCCGTCGTGCTTTTCACGGTCTTCCAAAAGCTGGAGAAGGGGTCGGGCGGAAACGTTCAGCAGATTCCCTATTCGCAGTTCGTCAACGAAGTCCGGGCCGGTCACGTAAAGAGCGCTCGCATCCAGGAGACCTCGCCGGGCATGACGGAGGTCGTTGCCCAGACCAACGAGGGCACGCAGCTGCGGACGACCGGGACCTTGTACGACCGCGGCATTTTCAAGGATCTGCTCGATGCCAATGTCAAGTTTGAGTTCGAACAACGCGAAACCCAATCGCCGCTGTTGAGTTTCTTTTATGCCTTTGGCCCGGTGATTCTGTTAATCGGCGTGTGGATCTTCTTCATGCGCCAGATGCAGGGCGGCGGCCGCGGTGGGGCGTTTTCCTTTGGCAAGTCGCGCGCCCGCATGCTCGACGAATCCAACAACAGCATCACCTTTGCCGACGTGGCCGGTTGCGACGAGGCCAAGGACGAAGTCCAGGAACTGGTCGAGTTCTTGCGCGATCCTTCCAAATTCCAGAAGCTCGGTGGCCGGATCCCGCGCGGTGTGCTGATGGTCGGCTCGCCCGGAACCGGCAAGACGCTGCTTGCCAAGGCGATTGCGGGCGAGGCGAAGGTGCCCTTTTTCACCATTTCCGGGTCCGACTTCGTCGAGATGTTCGTCGGCGTGGGTGCGGCGCGCGTGCGCGACATGTTCGAGACCGCCAAGAAGCATGCCCCCTGCATCATCTTCATCGATGAGATCGATGCGGTCGGACGCCAGCGCGGTGCCGGTCTCGGTGGCGGCAACGACGAGCGCGAGCAGACGCTCAACCAGATGCTGGTGGAAATGGACGGTTTTGAAACCGGCCAGGGGATCATCGTGATCGCGGCAACGAACCGGCCGGACGTGCTCGATCCAGCCTTGCTGCGTCCGGGGCGTTTTGACCGCCAGGTGGTGGTGCCGCTGCCCGATATTCGCGGCCGCGAACAGATCCTGGTGGTGCACATGCGCAAGGTTCCTATCGGCTCCGATGTCAAGGCCGACATCCTGGCGCGCGGCACTCCAGGCTTCTCCGGCGCCGACCTGGCGAACCTGGTAAACGAGTCGGCGCTGTTCGCCGCTCGGCGCGGTGCGCGCGTGGTCGAGATGCAGGACTTCGAGAAGGCCAAGGACAAGGTCATGATGGGGGCCGAGCGCAAGTCCATGGTCATGTCCGAGGACGAGCGACGCAACACCGCCTACCACGAGTCGGGGCACGCCGTGGTGGCGCGGCTGCTGCCGCGGACCGACCCGGTGCACAAGGTGACGATCATTCCGCGTGGGCGCGCGCTGGGCGTCACGATGCAACTGCCGGAGCAAGACCGCTACGCGTACGATCGCGACTACCTGCTGGCGCGGATCGCGGTACTGTTTGGCGGTCGCGTGGCCGAGGAGCTTTTCATGAAGCAGATGACCACCGGCGCGAGCAACGACTTCGAGCGTGCGACGCAGATGGCGCGGGACATGGTGACGCGCTACGGAATGAGCGACGTGCTGGGCCCGATGGTGTACGCGGAAAACGAAGGGGAAGTATTTCTTGGCCGCTCGATCACCAAGACAGTGAACATGTCGGAAGAGACCATGCGTACGGTCGATGGCGAGATTCGTCGGATCATCGACGAGCAGTACCATCTGGCGCGGCGCTTGCTCGAGGAAAATCGCGACAAGGTCGAGGCGATGGCCAAGGCACTCTTGGAGTGGGAAACGATCGACGCTGACCAGATCCTCGACATTATCGAAGGCCGGCCGCCGCGACCTCCCAAGACGCCGTCGGCCAGCGCATCGAGCAGCGGCAGTTCGAGTTCGCCCGGCGGTGGCATCCAGGAGGCCACGCAGCCCGCGTGACGACCTTGCCCACCGTTTGATCGCTTCGGCTGGCCGACCGCCTCTCGGCGGCCGTTTTTGCCCGGTGATGTCCGTACCTTCCCACACGCGCGCGGCCAATCCACCCGGTGCGACAGCAGCACTGTGGCGCTGCGGGCGTGTAAGCCTTTCTCTGGACCGCGTCCGAATCATGGGTGTACTCAACGTCACCCCGGACTCGTTTTCCGATGGCGGCCGTTTCGTTCACCTCGATGCCGCAGTTGCCCACGCACAGCAGATGGTCGACGAAGGCGTCGACATCATCGACGTTGGCGGCGAATCGACCAGGCCGGGCGCGTCGCGCATCGATGTTGCCGTCGAGATGGAGCGCGTACTGCCGGTACTGCGGGCGCTGCAGGGCGTGCGCGTTCCGGTCTCGGTCGACACCAGTCAACCGGCGCTGATGCGGGCCGCCCTCGACCTGGGCGCGGCGATCATCAACGACGTGCGGTCCTTTGGCGCGGACCAGGCCTTGGACGCCGTGCGCGATGCCGACTGCGGATTGGTGCTGATGCACATGCAGGGCGCGCCGGGCACAATGCAGCTGCGGCCGGTCTACGATGATGTCGTGGACGAGGTCGGCGATTGGCTCGCACGCAGGCGCGATGCATTGTGCGCGGTAGGAGTGGCACGTGAGCGGATTG
>OKRD01000121.1 GCA_900290335.1 Burkholderiales bacterium
TTTATCGGTTCTTCTTCTATGGCTGGCTGTTTCGCGATGCCAGCCGCGGCAGCATTTGGGAGCGCTCGGCGGCTTGGAATCACAACCGCGAACAGTGCCACTGGCTGTCGACGTACCTGCGGCGCTGGGGCGTAATCACCGCGGTCCTGTTTGCGCTGGGTGCAATTTGCGACGCCGGCCTGACCGGACCCTTCGTCGCTGGCTGCTTCACTTTTCTTGGCGCTTTGACCGTGCCCTATCATGCTGTCACCGCGGTCTGCTGGTGGCTGCTGCTCACCGGCTGGCCAGGTAGCAGGAGCTGAGTTCGACACCGCTCCGAGAAATGGGCTGGTGCCGGTTTGAGCCACAGCCGCCCGCGATGCCCCAGTTGCTCGCGCCCATGCCGGCAACGTTTTGGCGCGGTTGCTGAGGCAGCAATCCCCTGCGCAATCTTTGGGCTGCGCTCGCCAGGCAAGGGCAAGCTCGGGAGACGGTGCCACTGGCCACGGGATTTGCGGCCGAGAAGCTCGGGCCAAGCTTCCTGGATTTGCCGGCGACGTTTCCGGTTGCCGGGAATCTATGTTCGCAGCCGCTTAGGCCTGGTCTTGGGCCGACGCTGGGGCAGCGGTAGCGTCATCCCGTTCGGTCCTGTGCGCCCCAATAGCGCTCCAGATTGGCGATCAACGCGGGGCTGAAATGACAATGGGCTTGCTCGCGCGCGTAGACGGCGCAATAGCGCCGGAACACCTCGAGCGGCTCTTCGCCGACGCGAAAAGCGCGGCGGTTGCCGACCGCACCGACCGCGCCCGAGCTCGTCAACCCGGCAACCACCCGCTCGATGGCGGAGTCCATTTCGGCGGCCGGCGCGATCTCGTCACAGAGGAGCCTTCCTTCCGGGCTGTTGCAGTTCAGCCTGCGCTCGTATTGGATCAGCTGCCTGGCGAGACGATCGCCGGTGAAGCGCGGCAGGCGCAGATTGGCAAGGCCCGGGATGATGCCCTCCTTGCGCGCGGGCAGGGTCAGATAGGCATCATCGGCCGCCAGCACGTAGTCCATCGCCAGGAGCATCTGGCAATGGCCGCCGATGGCAAAGCTGTCCACCGCCGCGACCCACGGCTTTTCGATGCCCTGGCCGTGGACATCGTCGGGCAGGACCTCCGGACGGGCGACGCCGCGCACGAACTTGTGCACGAAGCCCAGGTCCCGCTGCAGGAACCATAGGAACGGAATCTTGCCGCGATAAAGATGGGTGAGATTGATGCCGGCGCCGAAGACCCGGCGACCGCGATACTTGGGATGGTCGACGGTGCCGCCCTGCAGTACCGCGAGGTCGCTGCCGGGATCGAGGATCGCGACGTCGACGGCGATTTCCATCGCATCGAGCGTCGTCTGATCCTCCGCATTCAAGAAGCGCGGGTTGCACGCGAACAGATGCACGCTCCTGCCGCGGCGTTCGATCCGGACGGTGCCCAGATCGACGGTCCCGGCGGCGGCAAATCTGGCGAGCTGCGCCTTGCTTTCGGGCCGAGGTAGCAGCATCGCGTGACACAGATGATTCCCGGTCCGCTCATGACCAAGAAAATGCGCCAAGAGGATCCCTTGATCGATCTCGATGCCGTCCTTGTCGCGTTGCATCGCATCGGCCTCGGCGGCAATCTGCTCTCGTGTCGGCGCAAGTCCGGGAAATGCCTCCGCCGCGGCAAAGACGAGCTCCTCGATGCGAAGAAAGCGGGTTAACCCTTGCGTGAGGGAAGCGTAAATTGCCTCCCCATGTGCGCGCAGGAAACGCTCGCGCGCGGCGCGCGAGGCCTCGCGGATGGCATCGGCCGCCAGTGCTTGCGGTGGGCGACGCGCGGATTTCCTCGGGAGCTCGCCCACGAGCGCCTCGGCGCCGCGCCAAAACTCCGCGTACCGGCACCGGTCCTGCGCAAGGTCGCCGATTGTCTTGGGCTCGGCCTGGAGCCAGGCGTCGACTTTTGCTTGGGCCAACCCCGCGCCATGCAATACCGCCGAAACCGGGGTTGCGGTCGCTTGCTGCATCTATCAGCCTTCGTCTCGCGTCGGTGCCAGTCTACGGCTTTCGCTGGCCTTGAGGACGCTACTCGCCATCGTTGCGCGAAGCAACCAGGCGTCAATGATGGCAGCGCGCCGCCTCATTCGCACAGCGCGCGCCATTCGGGCGGTACTGGGACGGCTTGGATGCGGTGCCGGTCACCGTCTACGCGGCGCGCGAATATGCGCACCTCGCTCACCTCGACCAGGGGACGCTCGCCGCAGCGGATGTGATGCTGTAGCACGAAGCTTGTTCCGCGCCACTGCGCGATGTGGGTGTCGATGTCGATCGCATCGCCGTAGCTGGCAGGAGAGAGGAACTTTGACTCGATGGTCACGCAGGGCGTTCCGATGATGCCGTGCGTGCGCTCCGTCTCGTGCCAGGGCGGCAGGCCGCAGGCCAAGAAGAAGCGGTGACCCGAGGCGTCGATCCAGCGAAAGAAGTTCGGGAAGTACACGATCTGCGCCGGATCGCAGTCGCCGAACTCGACGTCGATGCGCGTGGTGTGAACTCGGCTCATGGCGCCGGCCTCCGAAAAGGCAGTGCCACGAGCGCGTCACTGCCGGTTTTGCACTCGTGCACCAGATCCTCCCGGCGCTGCGCATCCTCCCCTGCCTCAGTCGCGCGCGGCGCAGGCAGGATCGGCGCGGGCTCACCGGCCCCCCAGCGCAGCGCGCCCGGCGCCTGCCGCGGCAGGGTCGGGGATCGGGTATCCAAGCGGGTATGCTTTGGCCCCATGGCGGCGAGGATCAGGCCGGCGGAGGTGCCGCGGCGCGTCGAACGAAGCGGATCGGCACCGGTTTGACTATGCGCGGCGCAGCGCCATGTTGCCGCAGCGTCTGATCGAGTGCCTTACCACTATCGTCGGCGAGCGCCGCATCGCGCGCCTGGGCGATGGCCTGGACCCGCTCGGCCGGGCTGACGAACTCGGCTGCCAGGGCCAGGTGATCGAGCACATGCAGCAAGTTCTCCTTGCCGCGCTCGTTGGTATTGCCGTAGCCCTTGATCAGCCGTGCGCACAGCGCCACTTCGTAGCCCTGCGCCCAGTGCTCGCGCGTGAGTTGCACGATGCCGCCGAGCCAATGTTCGATCAGGGCCTGCTCCTGCGCGTAGCGCTGGCCGCGGCGGCGCTGACCGCGAAGCGCGGCCAGCAAGCGCAGCGCCAATGCACCGCTGACGGTGTGGGAGGCGAGCGCCAGCTTGAACGACCAGGGCTGCAAGCCACGCTGCTGGCGCCGGGCATCCCAGCGCACCAAGGCTTGCGCAAGCCAAGGCGGCAGCAGTGCGGCGATCTCGCGCACGCCGGGCCGAAACAGGTCCCACAGCTTGACGACGTCCCCCGCAGCGGCCTTCACCTCGGCGCGCACGCGGCGGTGGCGGCTGGCACGAAGCTTTCGGTCGGCCACGCGCACGATGTCGTCGAAGGCCATCCACAGCGCCAGCCAGCGCGCCACCTCGCGCGTGACGGCAAAGCCGTGCGCGGCGCCCGGGTCGCCTATGCGCTCGGCCTCCAGCACGCGCGCCAGGCGCTCGACGTACAGCGCGCCATAGGCTGGGTCCTGGTATTGCACTACGCGAGCATGGCCTAGGGCCAGCATCGCGTGCACGGCGGCCGGAAAGCGCGTCGCCAGGGCCGGCGGCAAGCTGGAGGCGGCCGCAGCGTGTTTGGGGTTGGCCACCTGCTCGCGCATGCCTTCCCGGCCCCGGCGCGCAGTGGCGACTTGGTCGAAGGCAATGGCAAAGCCGCGCAGGCTGGCCTCGGCGCCCCGGCCACCGGTCTTGATCGCGGCTTCGTAGGCGCCCCGGTCGAAGGGCAGCACGCCGCTGGCGGCCACGGTGCCCAGCATCACCGCGCTGACCACGGTGCCTGCCTCGCTCGTGAGGCGCGCCATGTCCAGCAGGTGGTGCTCGCGGCTGTGCGCACGCAGCACCTCGATCAGTCTTGCTTCGTCGACGCGGCCGTCACCGAGCGCGATGCGCTCGGCCGTCGTAAGCGTGCGGCCGAGCGCGGAGATGATCCGGGTGCGGGACGCGTCGGCCATTCCCAGGCCCACCTGGCGGACGGCCTCGAGCAGTTCGGACGAGACCAGCAGGTCGATCTGCCCGGCCACCGGGTAGAGGCTGAACACCGGACGGCGGCCCTCCAGCGCTGCCTGCGGCACCGGATAGAACTCGAGGTAATAGGTGGTGGCTCCCGTGCGCTGCGCGACCCCCGGGATCGAGGTGCTCTGCGCGGCATAGCCCGCGTGGCGCGCCGCGTCGATGAGCCAGCCGCTGAGCACGCCGCCGCCTTCCCCACCGAGAGCGCAAGCGAGCACGGTAATGGGCCGTTGCTGGGCGCTTTGCATGGGCATTGCTCTGTCAGGCCGGTTGCAAGAGGCGCAGCACTGCGCCGCGCAGGCCGGCCAAGAGCTTTTCGTACCAGGTCGGGTTTTGCACCACCTCGGCCCGGTAGAAGCTCGGGCAAAGGGTTGCGGCCTGGGCGTTGGCGCCGCACAGGCCGCAGCCCACGCAGCCATCGGTCACCGTGGCTACCGGGTCCAATTGCAGCGGGTCGGGGTTGTCCTTGATCGTCAGCGCGGGGCAGCCCGACAGACGGATGCAGGCATGGTCGCCGTTGCACACGTCTTCGTCGACGCCATATCTGGTGCGCACCACGCGTGCGCCCTTGCTCAGCTGCCCGGCCAGCCAGGGCTTGATGCGGCGCTGGCGCTCGAGCTGGCATTCCCCCTCGGCGATGATGACCTTGAGCCCGGCAAAGTCGGTCGTGAGCGCCTCCACCAGCGTATCGCGCATGAGGCCCACGCCGTAGCTGTCGACCGTGCGCAGCCATTGCACGCCCAGACCTTGCAGGGTCTTCTCGATGGTGGTGTTGTGGGCCACCAAGCTCTGCTGCTTGTCGACAGCGGCGGCCTTGATCTGCTCGTCGGGCGTGGAGATGATGTCCTGGGTCCCGGTGGCCGCGGTATAGCCGTTCTTCAGGATCACCAGCACCACGTCGTCGCCGTTGAACAGTGCGCTTTGCACGCCAGTGACGACGCCGTTGTGCCAGAAGCCGCCGTCGCCGACCAGGGCCATCGTGCGTCTGGCCATCATCGGCGATACGCCGGCGGTGCTCGCCAGGCTCATGCCGTAGCCCAGGATCGAATGGCCGATGCAAAAAGGATCGAAGATGGCGAAGGAATGGCAGCCGATGTCGGCCGCGATGTGCACGCGACCGATCTGCTGCTGCGCGAGCTTGAGCGCCGCGAAGACGGGGCGCTCCGGGCAGCCGATGCAAAATCCCGCCGAGCTGCTGCGTTACCGCCTCGCGGCGCGCGCGGTTGCCTTGCAGCCACTGGCGGCCGCCGTCGATGGGCAGCTGCGGCAGGTAGTGTTCGACGAAAGCCTCCAAGCCGTCGGCGATGACCTCCACGGTGTACTCGCCGCCCGAGGGCAGCCAGCCCTTGCCGTGCAGGGGTGTCTGGATGTCCCGTCGCCGCAGCAACGTGGCCATTTCCTGCTCGATGTACTCGGGCTGCCCTTCTTCGAGCAGGAGGACGCCGCGTTTGCCCGTGCAAAAAGCGACCACTTCCTCGGGCACTAGCGGGTAGGCGACGTTGAGCACGTAGATCGGAATCTCGGCGCCGCCGAAGGCGTCGGCCAAATCGAAGGCCTGCAGCGCCCGCACCAGCGTGTTGTACAGGCCGCCCTGGACGATGATTCCCAGGTCCTGGTGCGTGCCGGCAAAGATTTCGTTGAGCCGGTGCTCGGCAACATAGCGTCGTGCCGCCGGGATGCGCTCTTCCGTCTTGAGCTTTTCATGGCGGAAAGTCACTGGCGGATGCGCCAGTCGCATGTGGTCGAAGGCCGCCGGCTCTTCCTGCCGCGCCAGCGTAGACAGCGGTGGCGCGACGTTGTCCTTACAGACGAAGGTGCCATGCACATGGCAGGCGCGGATGCGCAGTTCCAGCATGGCCGGCATGTTCGAGGCCTCGCTGAGCGCGAAGCCGTGTTCGACCATTGCCACCATGCGCGCAAGATCGGGCCGCGGGTCGAGCAGGATCATCGAGCTCTTGAGCGCGAAGGCATGCGTGCGCTCCTGGATCACGCTGGCGCCCTCGCCGTAATCCTCGCCGACGACGATCAGTGCGCCGCCCATGACGCCGGGCGAGGAGAGGTTGGCGAGCGCGTCGCTGGCAACATTGGTGCCGACGATGGACTTCCAGGTCACCGCGCCGCGCAGCGGGTAATGTATGGAAGCACCCAGCATCGCCGCTGCCGAGGCCTCGTTCGAGCAGGCCTGCACGTGCACGCCCAATTCGTCGAGGTAGGGCTTGGCCTGCACCATCACGTCGAGCAGGTGCGACACCGGGGCGCCCTGGTAGCCGCCCACGTAGGCCACGCCCGACTGCAGCAGAGCTTTGGTGATGGCCAAGATGCCCTCGCCGTGGAAGCTCTCGCCCTTGCCCAGGCGCAGTTGTGCCACTTCCCGCGTGAACTGCACTTCCATGTCGTGCTGCCGAGCCCGCCAGGGCGGCCCGTCTCCGTATGGTGTTGGCGCGCTGCGTTGAACCGATGTTGTACCGGAATTTGTGGACAGTTTAAAACTAGCGGCAAGGCCGCTTCGCCGGTGCCCTGAATCGGCGGCGGCGAAGGGGCGCGCCCCCGGGGAATCGGCGCCTGGAAGCGGCTTGCACAATTTCGCCGTCCGTGACCGATCCGCGGGTCTTGATCCCCGTGATCGTGTGAGGAATGGGGCCGGTTCCCTTTCGGACCGGTGCGCCACCCTGGCACAGGGTCGAGGTTCGACCGCACGCGCGGCGGGTCTTGCGCCCGGAAATGCCACGCGAGGCGCCGGTTTCCCTTCGACCTTCCAATTCTCAGGGAATTGGCGCCCGGGACCGGCTCGGCCTGAACCGGGGCCCCCGTCCGGCGGGGAGCCCCCTGGCCTCTGGAGCTAGTACGCGGTGAACCGACCGGACGGCATTGATCGCTGCGGCGCTCCGGCTGCCGAGCAAGCATTCTCCCGCGGCAGTACCGCTACGGGCGGCAAAGGTCGCGCCATGCTGGCGGGGAAGAGGGCGGGGGCCGGTGGAAGCAATCGTAAAAAGTTGCACACGCCAGGTTTTGGGGGCCATATGCGTTGGCAGGACTGCTCCACCGACACTGCGATTTATGCTCCTGATGCCGTGCCACCATTCTTTTTGTCAACGGTATAAGGTCCGCGCTTCTTGCAGGCTAATTGCCTCTCAAGTTTTTCCGGAACGTGCAGACGGCGATCCCGGCCCGCAAGAGCGCTCCTTGGCTGCGAGCAACTTGACCTGTGCGCGCCAAGTGGAAGGGGGCGTAGCGGAAATCGATCACCGTCGTTGTTCTAGTCCGCCTGTTTGCCCGGTCTGCTGGGCCGGGGCAAGCCGGTTGCAAACCGGGAAATGGCTATGCCAGCGCCGGACCCGACTCAGCGAGAACCACAAGGCACTGCGGCCGACATGGTCGGATTTCGGCGACAACAACCCGGTGACGGTTGGTTCCGGGCACTATGCCCGGCGCCAAAGTCGCGCGCCATGGCAGCGGCCGATGAAATTGCGGTCCATTGACCGCGCAATTCCACGTACTTGATCATGCAGCTTGTTTTATAGGATGAGCATTGAGGCTTGATAAATCAGGCGGAATCGGGTTTCGCGCCGGCTTTTTCATTCGTCAAACGGAGGTGCGATGTTCGATGAAATGGGCCTGATGTTCGATGGACTCGATCGCAGTATCGGGCTGCTCAAGGCGAGCGGCGCCATATTGCTCAAGGACCGTCGACTGCTTGCCTTCCCGATCATTTCGGCGGCGGCGACGGTTCTGGTCATGGCATCCTTCGCGCTACCGTTGGGCGGGGTGCACGCGCTCGAAGTGTTGAGCGGCCGCGGCACGGCGCTCACGCCAGCGCACTGCTTGCTGAGCTTTGTGTTCTACCTCTGCCAGTATTTCGTGATTTTCTTCTTCAACACCGCGCTGGTCGGCGCTGCCATGATGCAGCTCGACGGCAAAACCCCCACGCTTGGCGACGGCCTGCGCATCGCGGTATCGAGGATAAATTCGATTCTTGGCTATGCATTCATCGCGGCCACCGTCGGCATGGTGCTGCGCGCGATCCAGGGGCGCTTTGGTTTCGTTGGGCGGCTCGTTGCCGGTTTGCTCGGGGTGGGCTGGACGCTCGCGACCTACCTCGTGGTACCCGTGCTCGCCGCGCGCGAGGTCGGGCCGTTGGAGGCCATCGCGGAAAGCGCCGAGCTTTTCCAGAGCACATGGAGCGAGGGCGTCATCGGCCAATCGGGTCTGGCCGTCGCCTTCACGCTGATCTTTCTGGGCGAGATCGCGTGCGGTGGCGTGCTGCTTGCCCTGGCCTGCGCCCTGGACGCCACGTTTCTGATAGTCGTGACGGAGACCGTTGTAATCGGCGCCGTCGTGTTGACCGCCCTGATCAATGCGGCGCTGTCGGGGATTTACGCCGCGGCGCTGTACCGCTACGCAACCGACTCCGGTGACACTCCGGGGTTTGAATCGCGCGCCCTCGAAAGGGCTTTCCTGGCCGGGTATTGAACAAGATGCCCGCATTTTTCTCCGCGGCTAAGGAGAAATGCGGAAACTGGAGCAAGGCGGTGAGTGGATTCGAGCCCAGAATGGTAGTCCGTGCGACCCTGTTCGCCAGCGTCGCCGCGCTCGCGATCTGCTACTGGCAGAGCGATTCGCTGCCGGAACCTGCGGACCTGGACCCGAGTCTTTTCGCCCCGCCGCTGCAGACAGCGACCAGCCAGGCGCCGTTTTTCCGGAAAGCTGGCGACATTACCTACAAGGTCATACCGCTGTTCGAATACGACCTGTACGGTCTGGTGGTCAGCGAGCATGACTCCCACGCCTTCACCGACTGGACACACAAGGCGTCCTACGACAACCTCAATGTCATCGACCTGTGCGTCGTCTGGGCCGACGACGCGCGCTCCGGAGTCTATCGGAGCATGAACTTTTCGAGCGGCAATTTCACGTGCAACTTTCAGGCCGACGATCGCGAGACCTACGCACGATTCGATATCTACCAGATCTCGAACAACCACCTTCTCATCGAGCTACCGTACCTTGCGCGCCGGCTACGCGGGGTCCATGTCGGCGACGAGGTGCATTTTCACGGCTACCTCGCCGAGTACGAACACGATCATGGATACCACTTCCATCGGGGAACGAGCACCACGCGGTTTGACACGGGCAACGGCGCCTGCGAGACGGTCTATGTGACCGATGTGCAAATCCTAAACTCGCATGGCATGCGGTGGCGCATCGGCGGATGGCTGGCAGGCCTGTGTCTGGTCGCGAGCGTGATTGCCTGGCTGCGGCTGCCGGCGAAGCTGATCCGCTGAGGCGGTGCTGGCACCTGGCCAGCGCGCCGAGCGCCAACGGCGGCGCACGCAACCTCCGGGCCCGTTTGCGAACGAAGGATTCTTCGCGGGTCAATGCCCGGACGTGGCGCCAGCTAGGTGCAAAGACGCCTGACTGGTATTTTCCGCCGCGACCAACGCGGTAGCGTTTGGCCGTTGTTGCGGCCGCCAGTCCGGTCCGTGCCGCGTGGTACTGCCTGGGGCTCGGAAGCCCGGCTGAGCCACCGGGGCTAGGTTCGAACGTGGGACACGGTGGTCGCTTTCCCGGCGCTTGCTGCTTGCGCAAGAATCGCCTTGAGCAATTGCCAGCAGCGCTCGACCGACGAAATTTCGACGCTTTCCCCGGGCGCGTGCGCTCCGCGGATCGTCGGACCGAAGGAGACGATATCCATGTCGGGATACTTGGCCTTGATGATTCCGCACTCGAGGCCGGCGTGAATCACCTTGACCAACGATTCGGTGCCGAATTCCCTGCGAAATACCGTCTGACACAGGGTCAGCAGCGGCGAATCGGGGTCCGGCGCCCAGCCCGGGTATTGGCCGCAAATCTCCACGGGCGTCCCGCTCAGCGAAAAGAGACTGGCGATTTCCTCAGCCAGTGCCTGTGCGCCTTCATCTTGCAGGGACCGCACCAGGAAGTTGCACGAACCGCCGCCGGCATCGAGGTCGACCATGCCAAGATTGTTCGACGTCTCGACGACGCCGAGCACTTGCCTGCTCATTCGACGCACGCCATGCGGCGCGGCATGCAGGGATGCGAGCCAGATGTGCTGCTCGACCGAGGCCATGACCGGTGCCTGCGGCTCGGGTGCGGCGGTCAGCGACAAGCCGTCATCAACGCCCCGCAATTCCCAAGACAGGGCGGCTTGTTGCCGGGCGAGGAACTCGGGCAGCGCGGCGACCGCTTGTGAAGGCAAGGCCACGCGGGCGAGAGCCTCGCGCGGCAGCGCGTTGCGCGCCGTGCCGCCTTGCAAGGCCGCCAAGCGCAAAGGGCCGCGCTGCGCCAGGGCTTGCAGGACGCGCACCAGCAGCTTTATCGCATTGCCCCGTTCTTCGTGAATGTCGATGCCCGAATGCCCGCCGCGCAGTCCACGCAGGCTTATTCGGCAAAGCCGGTAACCTGCGGGCAGGGGCTGTGCGGCGCCTTTGCGTTGGACGTTGACGTCGACGCCGCCGGCGCAACCCAGATAAAACTCTCCCCATTGCTCGGTATCGAGGTTCAGCATGCAACGGCCGCGAAGCGCGCCTGCCGCCAGTGCCTTGGCGCCGTTCATGCCGCACTCCTCGTCGATGGTCAGCAGGGCCTCGAGCGGACCGTGCACGATGGTAGCGTCTTCCAGCACGGCGAGAATCAGAGCAACGCCTATGCCGTTGTCGGCGCCCAGCGTCGTTTGCTCGGCGCTTAGCCAATCGCCCCGTCGAACAGCCGCGATCGGATCGCGCAAGAAATCGTGCGCGCATTCGGCGTTCTTCTGGCAGACCATATCCAGATGCGCCTGCAGGACCATGACCGAAGCGTCCTGGTGGCCGGCACTCGCCGGTTTGGTGATGATCAGGTTGCCGGCGCCATCGGCGCTTGCAGCCAGGCCCTGCGCCGCAGCCCAGGCAAGCAATCGCTCGCGCAGGAGCGCCTCGTTCGTGGAGGCGCGGGGAATCGCGCACAGCGTGGCGAAGTGCTGCCAGACGGCGGCTGGTTGCAAGGCGGACCACGCGGCGGGGGTCAAAGGTGTCGGCCCAGCAGTCATGCGGATGACTCCAGGCGGTCAGAGGCCCGCCATTTTGGGGAAGCGCCAAGGCTAGCAGGACCGCCGCAGGAGACGCTTTGTGCCAGCCCTGTTCCGGAGTCAGAGTTCAAAATCGGCGGCTTGCGCCAACCAGCGACGAGCAAAGATCCCCCGACGCTGCCGAAACGCAAGTTTTCAGCGGAGCTNNCCGGCGATGCCGCCGCGCCGGCGCACCAATGTGCCGGCGCGGCGGGCCGGCATTGCCGGGCACCGTGTTGGCGCGGTGCTGCCCAGCACTATGATTGCGTTCGCGTTGGGCGATTGGTCGCTGGGCGCCACGGGGAAAATGAGATGCCGGTCGCCGGCGAGCACGCCACGGCGAACGGCGAGAGCACTGGGAGAAGCAATGGACTACGTCAATCTTGGCAAGACCGGCCTCAAGGTCTCTCGAATCTGTCTTGGCTGCATGACCTACGGTGCGCCGGCGACCGGAGAACTCAAGGGCGGCCGGCACGCTTGGGCCCTGGACGAAGAGCAGAGCCAACCCTTTCTGCGCCAGGCGCTTGAATTGGGCATTACCTTTTTCGACACGGCCAATGTCTATTCCAGCGGCGCCAGCGAGGAGGTCTTGGGGCGGTTCCTCAAGGGCAACGCCCGCCGCGAATCGGTCGTCATCGCCACCAAGGTCCACGGGGTCATGCGGGAGGAGCCCAACGGCCGGGGGCTCTCGCGCAAGGCAATACTTCATGAGCTCGACCAGAGCCTGCGCCGCCTGCAGACCGACTACGTGGACCTGTACCAGATCCACCGCTGGGACTACGCGACGCCCATCGAGGAAACGCTCGAGGCGCTGCACGATGCGGTGAAATCTGGCAAGGTGCGCTACCTTGGCGCTTCGTCGATGTTCGCGTGGCAGTTGGCCCGGGCGCTGTACCTTGCCGACCAGCGGGGCTGGAGCCGCTTCGTTTCCATGCAAAATCATTACAACCTCCTGTATCGCGAGGAGGAGCGCGAGATGATTCCGTTTTGCCGGTCAGAGGGCGTCGGCATCATTCCCTGGAGCCCGCTGGCGCGTGGCCGGCTGGCTCGCCCCTGGCAAGTCGAGTTCACCAAGCGCTACGAGACGGACCATTTCGGCAGGACCCTGTACGCCAAGACCGAAGACGCCGATCGCGCGGTCGTGGACCGGCTGGGAGCGGTCGCGCAGCAGCGCGGTGTGCCGCGGGCGCAACTGGCTCTGGCCTGGCTGTTGGGCCAGCCCGGCATTACCGCGCCCATCGTCGGCGCGACCCGGGCGCATCACCTTGCCGACGCGACGGCGGCACTGTCGCTGGAGCTTTCGACGGCGGAGACGGCGGCGCTCGAAGAGCCCTATGTGCCGCATCCCGTGGCGGGTTTTAGCTGACCTCGAACCCGCAGGGCCTGCCTGCGGCCTGCGTACCCGCGAAGGATTGCGCCGCCGGCCGGCGCTAGCGATGCTGCGCCTCATGGCGCTCGGCCCAGACCGGATAGCGCGCGATGAGGTCTGCATTATCAAGGGCTTACGCGTATCTTCGAAGCGCGGTGCGGGGTGCGGCCGTCGGCCGGCGAAAGACGATCCTCGACCGGCCTCTCAGTTGCGCGGTCTCTTGGCCGGCTCTGGACGGCGATGGGTTCGTCAGCCAGGTTGGTGGCACTGCTCGCGGCACCGAGTAGAGAAGGGGCCTTGCGGCCGGCGGGGGAATCGCTGCGTCATGCCCCGAGGGGTTTGCCTATTTAGTGGATCGGGAGTCGATCTAGCAGGATATTTTTGGGGTTGTCCGCGCGAGGGTTGTTACGGTCGGTCGCACCGATTCGAGGGGTCCGCCCCAGGGCTGGTGGAAATGGCTTCCAACGGCTCGCTGCAAGCCCAGCGGCTAGGCAAGAGTCGAGTTGCGGCGGGTTGCCGCAGGCGGTAGGTCGTCGAGGGCGGTCTTCGCCGATTTCTTGCTGCGAGCGGGCAAGCCCGATGACCCTTTGAGGATTGGCAATTGCATGGATGGTTCGACTAGCGGTTCGCGCATTGCAACGGTAGATGGACGGGGATTTCCCGCGAGTGCGAACGGCACGTTCTCCGACATCGATGCGGCCGGCGATATCGAGGCCCAAGCACAGCGCAAAAAGACTGCGCTGCTCTACGGCAATGCGGGAATCGCCCTCGCGGTGACGCTGGTCAACGCTTCGCTGCTCGCCTACGTCAATCGCACCTTGCTGGCTGCGGCCAGCGTGGCAGTTCTCTGGTGGTGCCTCATTGTCACGATCGCCGCGGGACGTTACCTGTTGGCAAGGCGCTTCGTGGCAGCCAAGCCGGATGCGCCCGCCGCAATGGCATGGCGGCGCCGTTACATCGGCGGAACGGCGATGGTCGCTGCGGCGTGGGGCGCGGGAGCGTTCCTGTTCGTATGGAATGCGCCCGAGGGCGGGCGCCTGTTCACCGGGCTGGTCACGGCCGGGATGGTGGCCGGTGCGGTTCCGATGCTGGCGCCGGTGCCCGCCGCCTTTCGGGCTTTCACCTTGCTGGCAATTGTTCCCTTTTCAACGGTCATCTTGTTGCAGGCCGACTCGGCCCTGGACTGGGCATACGGGTCCATGACCATCGTTTTTCTGGCTGCCGTCCTCGTGAGCGCGCGCTACCTGCACAAGACACTCGACGTCTCGATACGCCTGGGACTGGAACAGCGCCGCCTGGCGGCAAATCTCGAGCGCGCCCGCGATACCGCCGAAACCGCGCTTGCCGAGCGCAAGCGGGCCGAAGAGACACTGCAGGCCAGCGAGGAGCGCTATCGCCTCATTCTCCAGCACTCGCCCACGGGAATCCTGCACTACGACAACGACCTCGTCGTCAGCTATTGCAACGATCGCCTCGCACAGATCATCCAGGTCCCTAGAGAGCGGCTCATCGGCTTTGATATGAATACGCTCAAGGACCAGCGCGTGCTGCCCGCACTGCAGGCGGCCACCAAAGGGGAGCAGGGCACCTACGACGGCGAATACGCATCGACCCAAAGTGGAGTCCACGTCTGGGTGACCATGTCGTGCACTCCCTTTCGCGGCGTCCAGGGCCAGGGCGAAGGTGGCATCGCCATCGTCGAGGACGTCACCGACCGCAGGCGGTCGGAGGACGAGATACGCAACCTGGCCTACTTCGATCCGCTGACCCGTCTGCCCAACCGGCGGCTGCTGATCGACCGCCTGGGCCATGCGATGACGGCCAGCAATCGCAGCGCGGAGTTCGGTGCCCTGATGATCCTGGATCTGGATCACTTCAAGAGCATCAACGATACCCAGGGCCACGACGTCGGTGACCGCCTGCTCGTCGAAGTCGCCCAGCGCTTGGTAGTCTGCCTGCGACAGGACGATACGGTTTCCCGCCTGGGCGGCGACGAATACGTCGTCCTGCTTGAGGGGTTGGGTCAAGCAGAGCGCTCCGCGGCAGCGAAGGCGGAAAGCATTGCCGAGAAGATGCGCGCGGCGATCAATCAGCCGTACGTGCTGGGCGGCAGCGAGGCCGAGTACTTCAGCACGACCAGCATCGGCCTGACGCTGTTCTGCGGACACGATCATTCGGCCGAGGTCCTGCTCAAGCAGGCCGACGTCGCCATGTACCAGGCCAAGAGCGCGGGACGCAACACGGTGCGCTTTTTCAGCCCCGCCATGCAGGCGAGCATCGAGATCCGTACCGCCCTGGAGGCGGCCCTGCGGCGCGGGCTGGACAAGGGCGAGTTTCGCCTCTATTACCAGCCGCAGGTCGACCAAGACGGCCGATTGACGGGCGCCGAGGCGCTGATTCGCTGGTTGCCTCCCGATCAGGGAATGGTCTCGCCGGCCCAGTTCATTCCGCTCGCCGAAGAGTCGGGGCTGATCTTGCCGATCGGCCAATGGGTCCTTGATACGGCCTGCAATCAGCTCAAGGCCTGGGAGCGCAACCCGCACACTCGCGGCTTGCGGCTGTCGGTGAACGTTAGTGCCCGGCAATTCCACCAGCCGGATTTCGTCGAGCAAGTCAGTCAGAGCCTGCTTGCCAGCGGTGCCGACCCGGGACGGCTGGAACTGGAGCTTACCGAAGGTGTGGTGCTCGACCACGTCGATTCGGTGATCAACCGGATGCGGCAATTGATCGCCCTGGGCGTGGGCTTCTCGCTCGATGACTTCGGCACCGGCTACTCCTCGCTTTCCTACCTCAAGCGCCTGCCGCTCGATCAGGTCAAGATCGATCAGTCCTTCGTCCGCGACGTACCGGGGGACCCGAACGATGTGGCCATTGTGCGGGCAATCCTGGCCATGAGTCAGACGCTCGGGCTCCAGGTCATTGCCGAGGGGGTCGAGACGCAGGAGCAAAGAGACTTTCTCGCGCGCAATGGCTGCAATGCCTACCAGGGCTATTTGTTCAGCCGGCCGCTGCCGATCGAGGATTTCGAACAGTTTGTGGCCAGGCGAGAACACGGATCGGTCCGTCTGGTATCGGTTTGACCGGTCCGGGCGGGTCCAAACCCGTCGATCGAACCAGGCCAAGCGCGGCCTGACGAGCTGGGACCCGATCCAGGAATCCCGCTTCCCGGGCGCGGATGCCGGTACCGACCTTGTTTCCGAGCTCTGCCGTCCCGCAAACCCTCTTCGGCAGGCAGCGGCGCTTGACTACTTATCGCGCGCCGCCAGCTGCTGGCGCACGTCGTTGTTGATCAGCCGCAACTCGGCCAGGGTGGCGTCGATGTGGGCACGCTTTTGTTCGAGCTCCGCGATCGCGGCGTTGGTGCGCTCCAGCGTGAACTGAAGCTGCCTGGCGCGGCCCTCGCCGTGGGCGCCGTACAGGTCCAGGTACTGCTTGATCTCGGCGAGCGTCGAGCCTATGGCCTTGGCGCGCAGGATGAGGCGCAGCCGCACCCGGTCCCGCTGGGTGTAGACACGCGCGCCATTGACGCGCCGCGGCTGCAGCAGCCCCTTGTCCTCGTAAAAGCGGATCGCCCGGGCCGAGATGCCAAAGGTCTGGCACAGCTCGGTGATGCCAAACAGCGGCTCGCTGGACTCGCCGGTGCTGGAATCGAGCACCTCGCGCGCCGCGGCCGCCGCGGTCCTGCCGGCCAGCCGGACCTTGCGATCGAGGCCGGGCGAGGCGCCGTCGGCGGCGACGCCCGAGGCATCGCGCTTGGCCTGGACTGCCACGGCTCAGACCACGCGCTTGAGCTTGAGCGCGACGCTCATGTCCCCCGAAACCTTGAGCTTGTCCATCATGAAGGCCGTGGTCGGCTCGAGCTCGCCCTTGCCCATCGCGGTCAGGTTCTCGAGCGTGATCCCGATGGTGCAGTCGGTGTCCTGGTTCTCATTGGAGACGGAGTTGGGCAGCGACCGGCCATCGATGTAGACCAGGCCTTCGGCCCCACAGTCGAACTTCAGAATCGCGTCGAGGCCGCTGCTAGCACCCACCTTGGCGCGCAGGGATTCGGTGCAGGCTTGGATGTCCATGGCAAAGGCTCCAGGAAAGATGGCACGTACTACGACGAAGTGCGCTGGCGGCCGACCGCCCGGCCGCGCCGTTGCTTCTAGCGACGGTGATTTGCTTCCCACATATGTTAGCATGATAACGTATAGGGAAGATGCCGCACAATACGCGGTACCGGTCTTGCGAAACGGGAGACCCGCATGGGACCTTCGTCGGCTGACGGCTATCGCAGTGTGTTTCGTCCCGGACTGATGGCTGGCCGCTTGGTTTGGGTGACGGGCGGCGGCTCGGGCATCGGGCGCTGCACGGCGCATGAACTGGCGGCGCTCGGCGCCAGGGTACTGATTTCCGGGCGCACGCCGCAGAGCCTCGAACTCGTAGCTGCCGAGATTCGCGAGGACGGGGGCCAGTGCGATTGCTGCGTCTTTGACATCCGCGATGAGGAGGCGGTGAAGAGCCGCGTGGCCGAGGTCGTCGAGCGGCACGGGCCGATCACGGGCCTGGTCAACAACGCGGGCGGGCAGTTTCCGGCGCCCCTGGTGGCCATCAGCAAGCGTGGCTTCGAAGCGGTGGTGGCCAACAATTTGACCGGCGGCTTCCTGATGATGCGCGAGGTGTTTTTGCAATCGATGCAGCAGCACGGCGGCGCTATCGTCAACATGACGGCCGACTTTCGCAATGGCATGCCGGGCATGGCGCACAGTGGCGCCGCCCGCGCCGGCATGAGCAACCTGACGATGAGCGCCAGCTACGAATGGGCCTACGCCGGCGTTCGCGTCAACGCGGTGGCGCCGGGCTGGATTGCCTCCAGCGGCATGGACCGCTATGGCCCGGCGGTTGCGCCGATGATTCGCACGCTCGCTAACCACGTGCCGATGCGCCGGCTCGGGCTCGAAGCTGAGGTGAGCGCGGCGATCGTCTTTCTGCTCTCACCGGCCGCCTCCTTCATCACCGGCATCACGGTGCAGATCGACGGCGGCGCCTCGCTCGGCAATCCGCTGTACCCAGCCATCGACCACGCCGCATCCGCGGCCTTTGACGGCTTCCATCGCGCCGTGACACCCAAGGTGCTCGCTGGGGAGAGCGCCACGTGAGCGCGCTGGCGTCGGGCCTCCATCCCAGGTCGGCGGGCTTCGGCGCCAACGCGCAGCGCATGCGCGAACGCCTTGACGAGCTGCGGGCGCTGGAGGCCAAGGTGGTGGCCGAATCGGCCTCCAAGCGCGAGCGTTTCGAAGCGCGTGGCCAACTGCTGCCGCGCGAGAGGGTCGCGCGGCTGCTCGATCGTGGCTCGACGTTTCTCGAACTTTCGCCACTGGCCGGTCTTGGCATGCACGACGATGACGGCAAGAAATCGGTACTCGGCGGCGGCTCCATCGTCGGCATCGGCCAGGTTGCCGGCAAGTGGGTCATGGTGTCGGCCAGCGACAGCGCGATCAAGGGTGGCACGGTCGCGCCGATGGGTCTGAGAAAGGCGCTGCGGGCGCAGGAAATCGCGCGCGAGAACCGGCTGCCGCTCGTCTACCTGGTTGAATCCGGCGGCGCCAACCTGATGTACCAGAGCGAGATGTTCGTCGAAGGCGGCCGCAGCTTTGCCAACCAGGCGCGCCTGTCGGCCGCGGGCATCCCGCAGATCGCCGTGGTGCACGGTGCGTCCACGGCCGGCGGCGCCTATTTGCCCGGATTGTCCGATTACGTGGTGCTGGTGAAGGGCCGCTCCAGCATCTACCTTGCCGGCCCGCCGCTGGTCAAGGCCGCCATCGGCGAGGACGCCAGCGAAGACGAACTGGGCGGCGCCGACACCCATGCGCGAGTCACTGGCCTGGGCGAGTATCTGGCCGACAACGACGCCCACGCGATCGCGCTGACACGCGAGCTCCTGGACAAGTTGCCGTGGGACACGGTGCCGGCGTCCGCGGCACCCGTCGATCCGCTGTTCGACGCTGAGGAGCTGCTCGGCGTGGTGCCGGCCGATGAACGCGAACCGTACGACGTGCGCGAAGTCATCGCCCGCATCGTCGACGGGTCCGATTTCCTTGAATTCAAGGCGGTCTACGCGCCCGACACCATCTGCGGCCACGCCCGCATCGACGGCCGTCCGGTAGGTATTATCGGCAACAATGGTCCGATCCAGCCACAGGGCTCGACCAAGGCGGCGCAGTTCATCCAGCTGTGCGACCAGAGTGGCACCCCGCTCGTGTTCTTGCAGAACACCACCGGCTACATGGTCGGCACCGAGGCCGAGCGCAGCGGCGCCATCAAGCATGGTTCCAAGATGATCCAGGCGGTCGCGAACGCGCGCGTGCCCAAGTTCACCTTCGTGCTTGGCGGCTCCTTCGGCGCCGGCAACTATGGCATGTGCGGGCGGGGCTTCGACCCGCGTTTTATCTTCAGCTGGCCGACCGCGCGCACCTCGGTGATGGGTGGCGCGCAGGCGGCCAGGGTGATGGACATCATCAACCGCGCCAAGCTCGAGCGCAGCGGCCTGCCGGTCAACGACGAGGCGCTGGCCGCCATGAGTGAACAGCTGCGCCAGCGCATCGATCGCGAGTCGAGCGTGCTGTTCGGCACCGCCCGCTTGTGGGACGACGGCGTGATAGACCCGCGTGACACCCGCCGGGTGCTCGCGCTGTGCCTGTCGCTGGCGCACGGTGCCGAGGTCCGCCGCCTGCGCCCCAACGCCTTTGGCGTGGCGCGGCTCTGAGCGCCGCCGGCGGACCCGTGCATCAAGACCGCGATGGACTATCAAGGAGGACCTGCTGATGCAATTCACCACTGAGCACCGCGCGCTGAGCGACACCGTGGTCAAATTCGTTGAGAACGAACTCAATCCTCATGTTCCCGCGTGGGAGAAGACCGAGCAGTTCCCGGCCCACGAGGTCTTCAAGAAGTTGGGCGACCTGGGCCTGCTGGGCCTGAAGTATCCGCAGGAGTACGGCGGCGCCGCGCTCGACTTCAGCTACTCGATGGTGATGGCCGAGGCGCTCGGTGCGTGCGACTGCGGCGGCGTGCCGATGGCCATCGGCGTGCATACCGACATGTGCACGCCGGCCCTGGCGCGCTTCGGCAGCGACGCATTGCGGCGCGAATTCCTTGCGCCCTCGATTGCCGGTGAGCTGGTGGGCTGCCTCGGGGTAAGCGAACCCGGCGGCGGCTCGGACGTGGCGGCCGTCCGGACGCGCGCGCGCGGCGAGGGCGGCGATTACGTCATCAACGGCACCAAGATGTGGATCACCAATGGCATGCAGGCCGACTGGTGCTGCCTGCTCGCCAACACCAGCGATGGTCCGGTGCACAAGAACAAGAGCCTGATCATCGTGTCGCTCGATGCTGCCGGCGTCAGTCGCCAGAAGATCCACAAGATCGGCATGGCCTCCTCGGACACGGCGCAGCTGTTCTTCGACGACGTGCGCGTGCCCAAGCGCAACCTGATCGGCCAGGAAGGCATGGGCTTCACGTTCCAGATGCTGCAGTTCCAGGAGGAGCGGCTTTGGGGCGCGGCCTCGTCGCTGCGCACCATGGACCGGCTGATCGACCGGACGATCGAGTACACCCGCGAGCGAAAGGCCTTCGGCAAGTCGGTGCTCGACAACCAGGTCGTGCACTTTCGTCTGGCCGAGCTGCGCACCGAGGTCGAGGCGCTGCGCGCACTTACCCACAGCGCCGTCGAGTTGTACGTCAGCGGCAAGGACGTGACGCGCCTGGCCTCGATGGCCAAGCTCAAATGCGGCCGCCTGAGCCGCGAAGTCGCCGACTCCTGCCTGCAATACTGGGGTGGCATGGGCTACACCTGGGACAACCCGATCAGCCAGGCGTATCGCGACGGTCGCCTGGTTTCGATCGGCGGCGGCGCCGACGAAGTGATGCTGAGCATCATCTGCAAGCTCGAAGGCACGCTTCCCAAGGCGGGGAGCTGAGCGTGGCTGCGCCGCAGGCCATCGCCGTGCGCCAAGACGGCGGCGTTGTCCACCTGACCCTGAACCGGCCCGAAACGCGCAATGCGCTTTCACTGGCCATGGTCGGCGAACTTCGAAGCGCGCTTGCCGCGGCCCAGGCGCAGGGCGATGTTCGCGTGGTTGTTCTGCGCGGCGCGGGCGGGAATTTTTGCTCGGGCGGCGACCTCAAGGACATGGCCGAGGCGCGGAGCCGGCACGGCGACGAGGGCCGGCGGGTGTTGCGCAACATCAGTGCCGCGTTCGGCCACCTGTGCGAGGCGGTTGCCCATTCGCCGCTGGCCACGGTGGCGGTGCTCGAAGGCACGGTGATGGGCGGGGGCTTCGGTCTGGCCTGCGTCGTGGACGTGGTCCTGGCCAGCACGACGGCCGTCTTCCGGCTGCCAGAGACCTCGCTGGGTGTTGTGCCGGCGCAGATTGCGCCCTACCTGGTCGAGCGGATCGGTTATTCGCAGGCGCGCCGCCTCGCGGTGAGCGGTGGGCACGTCGACGGTGGCGCGGCCGTGGCGCTGGGACTGGTGCACGAGCTGCACGCACCGGAACAGATGGACGCCGCGCTGGCGCGCGTGCTGGCTCAGATCCTGGAATGCGCGCCGCGGGCGATCGCCTCGACCAAGGCGCTAATGGCGCAGGCGCTGCGCCAGCCGCCGCGGGCCTTGATCGAGGTCGCCGCGCAGGTGTTTGTCGATTCGGTGTCTGGCGAGGAGGGGGTCGAAGGCGCGGCGGCCTTCGAGCAACGGCGCAAACCCCGGTGGGCGCCGCAATGACGCCGCGAGAGGCGCGATGTTCGGCAATATCCTGATCGCCAATCGCGGCGAGATCGCCTGCCGCGTGATCCGCACGGCGCAGCGCCTGGGCTACCGCACGGTGGCCGTGTACAGCGAGGCCGACGCGCACGCGCCGCACGTTGCGCAGGCCGACGCGGCCGTTTGCCTCGGCAAGCCGCCAGCCTCGGAGTCGTACCTGCGCATCGACGCCTTGCTCGCGGCGGCCAAGGCAAGCGGCGCGGACGCCGTGCATCCGGGCTACGGCTTTCTCTCCGAACGCGCCGATTTCGCCCGCGCCTGTGCCGGCGCCGGCCTGGTGTTCATCGGTCCGCCGCCGCGCAGCATCGAAGTGATGGGCAACAAGGCGCTTGCCAAGCGCTGCATGCTCGATGCCGGGGTGCCGTGCGTGCCGGGGTACCTGGCCGAGGCGCAAGACGACGAGCGGCTGATGGCCGAGGCGGCGGTGCTGGGCTTCCCGCTGCTGGTCAAGGCGGTCGCGGCGGGCGGCGGACGCGGCATTCGGTTCGTGCAGCACGCGCCCGAGCTGCCCGAGGCGCTCGCCGGCGCGCGGCGCGAGGCGCAGAGTGCCTTTGGCGACGGCACGCTGATGCTCGAGCGCCTAGTGCGCAACGCGCGCCACATCGAGATCCAGGTCTTTGCGGATGCGCAGGGTAACGTGGTGCATCTAGGAGAGCGCGACTGCACCGCGCAGCGACGCCGCCAGAAGGTCCTCGAGGAAGCGCCGTCGCCGATCGTCGGCCAGACGATGCGCGAGGCGATGGGCCGCGATGCGGTGACCGCGGCGCGGGCGGTCGGCTACCTTGGCGCCGGCACGGTGGAGTTCATCGTCGACGACAGCCTGCGTCACTACTTCCTGGAAATGAACACCCGGCTGCAGGTCGAGCACCCGGTGACCGAGTGCGTCACCGGACTGGACCTGGTCGAGTGGCAGCTGCGCGTTGCCGCCGGCGAGCCGCTGCCGCTGCAACAGGACCAGATCCGCTTCGCCGGACACGCGATCGAGGCTCGCCTGTACGCCGAGGACCCCGGCAACGGCTTTCGCCCGCAGAGCGGCCGGATCGCCTGGTGGCGCCCGGACATCGCGCTTCGGCCCGGCGTGCGCATCGATGCCGGCGTTGCCGAGGGCGGCCAGATCACGCCGTATTACGACGCGCTGGCCGCCAAACTGATCGTGCACGGCCGCGACCGTGCCGACGCGATCCGGCGCCTGGGCGCCGTGATCGAGGATGCGCCGTTGCTGGGCCTGCCCACCAACGGCCGCTTCCTGCGCGACTTGATCCGTCATCCCGCGTTTGTGCAAGCGCGCATGCACACGACGCTGATCGACACCTGGGCCGAGGCCGGCGAACCGCTGCTGCGCGCGCCCCGGCCTGCACTGCAGGACTGGCTGGTCGCCGCGGGCCTGCTGCTCCTGCAGGGCGAGGTCGCCGGCGCCGCACCGCGCCCGGCGGGCGTGGCCACCTACGAGCTGCTCCTGCAATGCGGCCAGGAGCAAAAACGCCTGCGCGTGAGCGTGCACGGCGGACGGGCCGACTTGCTCGTCGACGGCCAGACACACCAATTCTGCCTGCTGGGGACTGCTGCCGACGGCCGGCATCGGCTGGCGCTCGATGGGGTCCAGCGCAGCGTCGCGGCCGTGCGCGTCGGAGCTGGCGCGGGTGCCTCGAGCGGTGGGCAGGTGCACCTCGCCAGCGATGCCGCGACCTTCGTATTCGAGGAACCCTCGCCCTATCCGCTCGCCAGCGACGCACTCGACCCGCGGCACGCGCGCGCGCCGGTCGCCGGCGTCGTCGTGCAGCTGCGGGTCAATCCCGGGGACACGGTGCTCGAAGGCGAGCAGCTGCTGTGCGTTGAGGCGATGAAGATGGAGATGTGGCTGGTGGCAGGCGCCGGCGGCCGGGTCAAGGCCGTGCACGCCCGGATCGGGGATGCGGTAGCGGCCAACGCCGTTTTGGTCGAGGTGGAAGTGAACACATGAGTGAAAAGGCCATCCTTACCTGCGCGCTGACCGGCGTGCTGACCGACCCGAGGCAACATCCGGTGCCCGTCACGCCATCGCAGATGGCAGACGAGGCGCGCGATGCCTTCCACGCGGGCGCCTGCGTGATGCACGTGCATCTGCGCATGCAGGAGCCGGGAATGGGGCACCTGCCGAGCTGGGACCCGGATGTGGCCGAAGCGGTAATCGGTGCGATCCGCGCGGCCTGCCCGGGCGTGATCATCAACCTGACCACCGGCGTGATCGGTGCCGACATCTCCGGTCCGGTGGCTTGCATCCGCCGGGTGAGGCCGGAGATCGCGGCCTGCAACGCCGGCAGCCTGAACTACCTCAAGCTCAGGGACGACGGTAGCTGGGCATGGCCGCCGATGGTGTTCGACAACCCGGTCTCCAAGGTGCAGCAGTTCCTCGACGTCATGAGCGAATGCGGCGTGCATCCGGAATTCGAATGCTTCGACGTGGGCATCGTGCGCTCGGTAGGCATGTACGTGAAGTCGGGCATGTACCGGTCCCAGATGGGACGCCCCGAGTACAACTTCGTGATGGGCGTGGCCTCGGGCATGCCGTGCGACAGCGCACTGCTCAAGCTGTTGCCGGCCTACCTGGCCGACAATGCCGTGTGGCAGAGCACGCTGATCGGCCGCAGCGAGATCTGGCCGGTGCATCAGGCCACTGCCGACATGGGCGGCATGCTGCGCACGGGTCTCGAGGACACCTTCTATCTGCCCAACGGCGAGCGCGCCCGCGGCAACGGCTCGCTGATCGAGGCGCTGGCGCGATGCGCGCGCGATGCTGGCCGCGACCTTGCGTCCCCGGCCGAGGCCCGCGCGCTGCTCGGCCTCGGGCACTGAGGCCCGGATCAAGCTCGGCCGCTCCTTGCAGCAGCAGACCGTGACGGCGATCGCGACCGCCGATGCCGGCGGGGCGCTCGTGCCCACGCCCCGCCGCCTGGTCGCCACCGCCGAGCGCCCCGGCCCGTCGGGCGCTTATTTCGTGCGCACCGATGCCGTCTGGCAGCCCACCTCGTGGCACCGGCTCCTGGAGCAAGTGCAGGCGGCGGCGCGCGCCCTGGTGGCGCTCGGCGTGCAGTCCGGCGATCCCATCTGCATTCTTGGCTTCAACCGCCCCGAGTGGCTGATCATGGAACACGCGGCGATGATGGCCGGCGCGGCCGGCGCGGGCATCTACTGGACCAGCGCGGCCCCCGAGGTCGAGTACCTCCTGGGCCACTCGAAGACGCCACCCAGGCCGCCAAGCTGGCCGGCTGCCCCGCCGCGATCCCCGCCCTCAGGCACGTGATCGCGATGCAGGGCAGCGCAGTGCCCGGCGCGATGCCGTGGGACGACTTCCTGGCGCTGGGCCGGGGCGCCGATGCGCCGGCATTGCAAGCCGAGGTCGACCGCAGGATGGCCGCGATCACGCCCCAGAGCCTTGGCGGCCTCATCTACACCTCGGGCACCACCGGCCATCCGAAGGCCGTGATGCTCAGCCACGGCAACCTGGCCTGGGTCGCCGCTTCCTCTGCGCGCTGCTCACGCTCAAGCCCGATGCGGCGCAGACCTTTGCCGTCGCCCGTGGGCTGGCGCTCGAGGGGCTGCAGCGGGACGCGCGCTTGCGGGCCGCGCGGTAGGCCCAGATCGACGCCGTCAACCCCCGCCATGCGCGGGTTGCAACGATCGCAAGTTCGCCGTCATCGACCCAAGCTTGAGCATCGCCGGCGGCTACCGCACGGCAACGATGAAGCGTAGGCGCCAGGCCGACATCGAGGCCCACTGGGAGCTCGTCGATGCGCGCTACCGCGACAGCTGACCTCGAGGACAGGGCGCTGGCGGCGACAACGCGCGCTCTGGCCTCTGCCAGCCGTGCGGCGCGAGCCAATCTTGCGACCGGCAGCGTTGCTCAGGCCGCGGGGACGGTGGCGGCTAGGCGCAGCCGGCGCGCGGCCTCCTCGGCGCGTGCGTCGTCGATCTCACGGATCACTGCCTGCAGATCCACCGCTGCCTTGCTGCGCGCAAATTTTCCCGTCAGCGTCGCGTCCAGCGTCAGCAGCCCGCGCTGGTACAGGTCCCAGATTTCATTACCGTAATCGGTGGCCAATAGCGCCGGTGCAAAGCGGCCGAAGAAGTTTCGCAGGTTGACCACGTCGCGCAGCAGCATCCGGGCCGCGTGGTTGTTGCCGGCCGCATCGACCGCCTGCGGCAGGTCGATGATCACCGGGCCGTTGTCGCCCAGCAGGATATTGAACTCGGAGAGGTCGCCATGCACGGTGCCGGCCAGCAGCATGCGCACCACTTCGCGCAGCAGAAGTTGGTGATATGTGCAAGCCTCCTGCGGCGTCAATGCCACGTCGTTCAAGCGAGGAGCCGCATTGCCGGCAGCGTCGACGATCAGCTCCATCAGCAGGACCCCGTCACAGAAATTTACCGGCCGGGGCACACGCACACCGGCAGCTGCGAGGCGGTAGAGCGCGTCCACTTCTGCGCTCTGCCACGCGGCCTCCTGCGCCTGGCGCCCGTAGCGCGTGCCCTTGGAAATTGCCCGCGCCTGGCGCGAGTTCTTGACCTTGCGGTTCTCGGTGTAATCGACGGCCTGGCGAAAGCTGCGCTGGGTCGCCTCCTTGTAGACCTTGGCGCAACGCGTCTCGCCCGCGCAGCGCACGACGTACACCTTTGCCTCCTTGCCGCTCATCAACTGACGCTCGACAGTGTCGATGAGGCCCGCTTCGATCAGGGGTTGCAGCCGTTTGGGTGGTTTCATCGGCCTCATTTTGCACTACGCCGCCCCGGGCTAGACCCTACAATGACGCAGCTTGCCTTGCGCAAGCGCTATGTCCTGGGTATCCGTCATGCGTACCGGCCCGAAAGTGCCGCCCGAAGAAGTCCAGATCACCGCGATCCGTGCCCAGGGCGCCGGCGGGCAAAACGTCAACAAAGTCTCCAATGCGGTGCACCTGCGCTTTGACATCGCCGCTTCGTCGCTCGCCAAACCGATCCGGGAGCGCCTGCTGCGCCTTGGCGACCAGCGCATCAGCAAGGACGGAGTGGTGAACATCAAGGCCCAGGAGTTTCGCAGTCTCGAGAAGAACCGCGCCGAGGCCTTGCGCCGGCTGGAGGAACTGATTGCCAGCGTTGCGGTCCTCCCCCCAACGCGCCGTCCCACCCGGCCCAGCCGGGGGGCCGTCGCGCGGCGGCTCGACAGCAAGACCCGCCGCGCGTCGATCAAGACGGGCCGGGGCAAGGTGCGAGTCGCTTAGGGTCTGTTCGCGCGGCGGGCCGGTTCTTGTGGCAGAGGGAAGGCTTCCCAACCGGCATGCGAGGGCCCGCCGGAGAACTCGCCGCGGACAGGCCTGCTGCGGAGGTCCGGTTGGCGATAGCCGCCACCAAGGCACGAGTGCACCGCCGAGCACGGTATTCGATCGGCGCTGCGCAATTTCCCGGCGCCTCGCCTGGTGGGACCAAGCGCCTTTGTCGGTGCGTCGGGCGAACCAGCGGCTGCCGGTGACAGGGCGGAACACTGCAGGAATACACTAATTCCCGTCCGATTCAGGGGGCTGCACCATGGCTGATTCGCGAGGAAGTGACTTCGGCGTCGGACCGAAGAAGCCGGACTTGGAGATCAACAAGCGGGAACCGGGGCCCCTTTGGCAGCGCCCCGGCAATTTGCTTTGGATCTACCTGCTGATGATGCTTGTGTCGCTGTGGTTCTGGCAGGGAGCGCAGCAGCTGGCCCAAGAGCAAATCCCGTACAGCGAGTTCCTGCAGCATCTGGACAAGGGCGAGGTGAAGGAAGCGCTTTTGACCGACCACATCATCAGCGGCACGCTGACCGAGACCGATCCCAAGACGCACAAGCCCAAGGAATTCGTGACCCAACAGCCCGATGACGACGCGCTCGCGCAGTCCCTGGCCCAGCACGGGGTCAAGTTCTCCGTCTTGCATCAGTCGCATTGGTTGAATACCTTCCTGTTCAACTGGGTGCTGCCCCTGGGTGCGTTGTTCCTGTTCTGGGGCTGGATCGGCAGGCGGATGGGAAGCCGCGGGTTGCTCAATCTGGGCGCCAACCGCGTGCGCATCCACGCCGATACCGGTAACCAGGTGACCTTCGACGATGTGGCCGGGGCCGAAGAGGCGAAGGAGGAGCTCAAGGAGGTGATCGACTTTCTCAAGAACCCTGCCCATATCCAGAGCCTCGGCGGGCATATGCCCAAGGGTGTGCTGCTCGTCGGCCCCCCGGGAACCGGCAAGACGCTGCTGGCGCGGGCGGTCTCGGGGGAGGCGGGCGTGCCATTTTTCAACATCAGCGGCTCCGAGTTCATCGAGCTCTTCGTCGGCGTCGGCGCGGCGCGGGTGCGCGAGCTCTTTGAACAGGCCCGGCAGAAAGCTCCATGCATCATCTTCATCGACGAGCTCGACGCAATCGGCGGAGCCCGGGGCATCGGTCCGAGCCTTGGCGGGCACGACGAGCGCGAGCAGACCCTCAATCAGCTGCTCTCCGAGATGGACGGCTTCGATCCGTCCACCGGTGTCGTGGTGATGGCCGCAACCAACCGGCCCGAGATCCTGGACAAGGCGCTGCTGCGCGCCGGACGTTTCGATCGCCAGATCGTGGTCGACAAGCCGGACCTGGAGGCGCGCAGCGCGATCCTGCGCCTGCACACCCGCCGCATGAAGCTCGACCCCAGCGTCGACCTGCGCGTGGTGGCGCAGCGTACGCCCGGCTTCGTTGGCGCCGACCTCGCGAATATCGCCAACGAGGCGGCAATCCGGGCCGTGCGTCATGACCACCAAACCGTGTCCATGCCGGATTTCGAGGAAGCCATCGACCGCGTGATCGCCGGTCCCGAAAAAAAGCACCGCGTGCTCAACGCCGAGGAGAAGCGCCGCGTGGCCTTTCACGAGTCGGGCCACACGCTCGTTGCAATGACGGTTCCGACCGGCGAGCCCGTGCACAAGGTATCGATCATCCCGCGCGGCGTCGCGGCCCTGGGCTTCACGCTGCAATTGCCGGTGGAGGAAAAGTTCCTATCCACCGAACCGCAGCTAAAGGACCAGCTGGCGATCCTGCTGGGCGGGCGCGTTGCCGAAAAGATGGTCTTTGGCGACGTCTCGAGCGGCGCCCACAACGACCTGGAACGCGCGAGCGAGATCGCGCGCAGCATGGTCACGCAGCTGGGCATGAGCCGGGCGCTCGGGCCGCTCACCTACGGCCGGCGCCAGCAACTGGCTTTTCTCGGCGTCGAGGGCCAGGAGGAGCGCAACTTCAGCGAGGATACGGCGCGCCTGATCGATGTCGAGGTGCGTGCGCTGGTCGAGGAGGGGGAGGAGCGGGCGCACGAAGTCCTCGCTTCGCGGCGCCCCGCGCTCGACGCGCTGGCCGACGCGCTGCAAAAGCGCGAGGTGATGGACCGGGAGGACGTCGAGCGCCTACTGCGCGAGCAGCAACCGAGCATGCCCGCAGACGGCGGCAGCGGCCAACGGCCTGCTCTTTAGCGCGGCAAGCGATGCCGCCGTTCGCGCTGCCCGCGCCGGTTTGCTTTGGCCGTCGGTGGGCAGGGCAGGCTAGGGCAAGGCTCCCGCAGTGCTAGGCGGTGCCACCGCCCAATGGGAAGTGCGTTCCAGACGCGGGGCCGAGCATCGGCCCGCTTCGACCGTCCGCAGGCCGCCGGGATCTGCCAGCGGGCGCGTCGCGACCTGCTGGACGCAGCGCAAGGGTTGCGGCGGTGCCAGCGTTGCGAGCGCGGAACCCTTTCTCAGGCATTTGCGGCGCGGACGATCCAGATCGCGCCGGGCAGCAGTACCGTATTGCCGACCTGGAGCCGCGCGAACGCTGCGCGGATCGACTNNCGGCGGCTGGCCATCGAGCGCGCGGCTCGCCGGTCCGATGGCAAGGGCTGCGTCGACGGCCGCCTCGAGCCCCAGGCCATGGGCCAGATCAAACGACAAATCGACGGGCGCAAATTCGATGGCAGCGAATCCGGCCTTCTCCAACAGGCCGTGGACGCGGCGCTCGCTGGCGAACGAGAACGGTCCGGGATCTTCTGGTCCGACTTCCGGCAAGCGCGGCACGTGCCGGTAGGCCTCCTGCAGAGGCAACATCAGCCAGGGGTTCTCGCGCGGCGGACGCCAGCAAGCGAACACGAGGCGTGCGCCGCTGCGCAGGCCACGGCGCATATTGGAGAAGGCGCGCGTCGGGTCGGCGAAGAACATCACGCCGAAACGCGAGCAAAGCAGATCGGCCTGTCCGGGGGGAAACTCATAAACCGTTGCGTCGCTGAGCGCAAATTCGACCGGCACGCCCTGCGGCCGTCGCTGGCGCGCTCGCTCCAGCATCGGCGCGGATACATCGATGCCTAGCACGTGGCCGGAGGCGCCCACGCACTGCCCCAGGGCGATCGCGGTGGCGCCACAGCCGCACCCGATGTCGAGCACGAATTCGCCTGGGGCGGGAACTGCACGATCGAGCAGCATTTGGGTAACCGGTGCGAGCAGGGCATCCTGGCTCTGCTGGCGATCAAGCCAGCGCCGGCCGCCGGGGCCGTTCCAGTAGGCGATCTCGTCCGCGTTGCGGTCGTCGGCCGGCACAGGCATCAGCTTTCCCCGAGGGCTATCGATGCGGCTTGCGCAACCATCCCTGGCTGCCATACCCTTCGTTAGTTTGCCTGATACCGCCGCCGGGTGCCGGGGCGGCCAGCCGGCCAGCCTGCAGCCGGAGAAGGCCGTCTCGCAAGCGGCCGCAGCGTGCGCAAAAACCCGCCCGGCAGGCGGGTACGCTCGAGTACGGTCCTAGCCTGCGAGGCGAATCTCAAAGGCAACGGGGTTGCGCATCGTGTTGGCGACCGGAGAATAATAATTGGCATGCTTGACGATCGCCTCGAGCTCCGCGCGCGATGCGTCACCCTCGATGACAACCGTGACCCGGATCTGTTGAAACCCCATCTGCAGGGGCTGCATTTCGGCGCCGCCCGCGCCCCAGGCAGCCGGATTGCCGATGTCGCCTTCCAGAAACAGCTCCAGTTTGGATAGTCGAACCTGGCGCAGCGTCGCCACGGCCGTTATCCCGACGCCAAGGCAACCGCCTAGCGCGGAGAGCGCGATTTCCCCGGGTGCCGGTACCGTGTTCTCGCCAAACAGGTGCAAGGGCTCGTCCACCACGACCGGATTGTGGATCCCGACGAAACTCCAGGAGCGGAACTGGCCCTGCATGACGGTATGAACCTTGTTGGTGCCCCTGCGGCTGGGGTCGGCCTTGCCGGCGGCAGCGAACTTCAGCAGTCCATCGCGATCGATGGGGCGCAGATAGGTCTTGACGGTTTCCGTGGGCATGGGTGGCTCCGTTGTGAAGTGAAACGGGAATGCAGTCGAAGAGCGCGGCGAACGCTCAGTAAGTCTTGTACGGCAGAAACTTGCCCGACATCACGATCTTGACTCGGTCGCCCGCCGAGTTTGGTTCGCGCTGCAGGTCCATCTGGAAGTCGATCGCGCTCATGATGCCATCGCCGAACTCTTCGTGGATCAGTTCCTTGAGAGTGGTGCCATAGACGTTGACCAGTTCGTAAAACCGGTAGATGAGTGGATCGGTCGGCACCGCGGTCGGCAGCGAGCCCTTGTAGGGCACGACCTGCAGCAGCTGGACCGCCTCCGGAGGTAGGCCGAAGAGCTCGACGATGACGCTTGCCTGCTTGTCGTTGAAGGTCATCTGGCCCAGGCACCCCGCCGTGACCCATTCTTTCGACAGGCCAAGCTTGGCACCGATGTCGGACCATCTGATTCCGCTCTTGATCTTGGCGGCGACAATCATTTCGGTTACGTCGTTACGGGTCATGGGGTCCTCCTTTGCAGGCGGGGTCGGCACCTCAGGTATTGGCGGCGTGCATCAAGTGACGCGATGACTTGTCCCGCTCGATCGGCAGCGGCAAGACGGTGGCCGTAGCGGGGGCCCAGTCGCCGTCGATTCCCGGGCGCACGAGCGGCGGATGTCGCGCGTCGTGCACCGAGCCCGGCGCTGACTCGGCGCAGGTCTTGGAGCGGTTAACGAGGAAATCCAGCAGGTGATTGCGGATCCGGTAATACTGCGGGTCGTGGTGCACGGTGGAGCGGTTGCGGTCGCGCCGCATCGTGACTTCGACGATCTCGGCGATCCGGGCGTTGGGGCCATTGCTCATGAGCAGGATCTTGTCCGCGAGGAGAATCGCCTCGTCGACATCGTGCGTAATCATGAACACGGTCTGGTGCGTGGCCTGCACGATTTTGAGCAGCTGGTCCTGGATGTTGCCGCGCGTCAAGGCATCGAGCGCGCCGAAGGGTTCATCGAGCAGCAGCATCTTCGGCTGTATGGCGAAGGCACGGGCGATGCCCACGCGCTGCTTCATGCCGCCGGAGAGCTCCGATGGCCTCTTGTCGAGTGCCTGACCGAGGCCGACCATGTCGAGGTACTGCCGGCTGTGCGTGTCGATCTTGTCGGCGGACCAGCGTGGCCAGCGGGACTTGACGGCGAAGCAAACGTTCTTGCGCACGCTCAGCCAGGGCATCAGCGCATGGTCCTGAAAGACGACCCCGCGGTCGAGGCTGGGTCCGGACACCTCGCTGCCGTCCATGATGACGACGCCCGCGGTGGCCTTCTCGAGGCCGGCGAGAATGTTGAGGATCGTCGTTTTGCCGCAGCCCGAGTGCCCGACGATGCAAACAAACTCGCCCTTGTCGATATGGAAATGGAGGTCCTCGAATACCCGCGGATTCGGCACGTCGGTCGATGGATAGACCTTGGTCAGACCCTCGATGGCAACGTAATAGGGGCTCATGGCATCACTCGGCATAGGTGACCAACTTCTGTAGGCGACCGAAGGCCAGGTCGAGCAGCATGCCGACGATGCCGATCAGGGTCACGGCCACGATCACATTGGGCAGGGCGAGGTTGTTCCATTCGTTCCACACGAAGTACCCGATGCCCGTGCTGCCCACCAGCATTTCCGCGGCGATGATGACCAGCCAGGCAATGCCCATGGAAATGCGCATGCCGGTGAGGATGGTGGGCGCGGCCGCCGGCAGGATTACCTGCAAGGCCTTGCGCAGTGGTGTCACCTCCAGAGTTCGGGCGACGTTTATCCAATCGGTGCGCACGCCCGCTACGCCGAAGGCGGTGTTGATCAGCATCGGCCAGAGCGAGCAGATGAAGATGACGAAGACACCCGACACCGAGGAGTCACGCAAGGTATAGAGGGCGATGGGCATCCATGCCAAGGGGGAGATCGGCTTCAGGATCTGGATGAACGGATCGAGGGCGCGATACATCAGCGGCGACATGCCGACGATAAAACCCAGCGGCACGGCAACGACCACCGCCAGGAGAAAGCCCAGGGCGACGCGACCCAGGGAGTAGCCGAGCTGGATGCCGATTCCCTTGTCGTTCGGCCCCCGGTCGTAGAAGGGATCGGACAGGTAATGAACAAACGCCTGGCCGACCTTCGACGGAGACGGGAAACCATTGGACTTTTCCTCCGCCTTGCCCATGAGCGCCGCGTACTCGGCGTCGGGCGCCGAGGTGGCCAGCGGCTTGCTTGGAACCGTGGCGGCGTGCCATAGGCCCACCAGCACCGCGAAGAGCAGGAGCGAGAGGGCGATGGCCTTGATCGAATCCTTGCGCAGCATCGTCGCCTCGTCAAATGCGCCGGATCGCCAACGTGCGCAGGTAGTCGTCGGTGCGCGCGGAATCAAATTCCACTCCGGCAATCAAATGCCGCCGGTAATTGCTCGTGGGCGCGTCGAGGCCCAGTTCGAGCATCTGTTTGCGGGCGTCGGTGGCCAGGAACACCTTCTCGGCGATGTCCTGGTACTTGATGTCGCCCTTGACGTATCCCCAGCGTTTCATCTGGCTGAGCATCCACACCGCCATCGACTGCCAGGGGAACGGATCGAAGTCGATCCGGTTGGGGACGTCCCGGACCTTTCCCAGGCCGTCCGCAAAGTGGCCGGTCAGCACCTGCTCGACGACGGTCACCGGCTGGTTGAGGTAGTTCGCAGGCGCGATCAGCTGCGCCACGTCCTTGCGGTTTTGCGCCTTGTGGGCGAACTGGGTGGCGCGCATTAGGGCCCGCACGAGCGCTGCCAAAGTGTTCGGATTGCCCAGCGCAAAATCCTCGGTCGCGGCGAAGCCGCAGCACGGATGCCCGTCCCAGATCTCGCTGGTGAGTGCGTGGAGGAAGCCGACGTCCTCGTAGACGGCGCGCTGGTTGAACGGCTCGGCGACGATGAATCCGTCGATGTTGCCGGACTTGAGGTTGGCGACCATGTCGGGCGGCGCCATGACGCGCAATTGCACGTCGCTGTCCGGATCGATGCCATGCGCTGCAAGGTAGTGACGCAGCAGGAAATTGTGCATCGAGTAGTCAAATGGAATCGCAAACTTCATGCCCTTCCACTTGGACGGGTCGCGATTGTCCCTGTGCTTGAGGTGCAGCGTGATGCCGTTGCCGTTGATGTTCTCCATCACCGGCATGACCATCGGCGTTGCCGTGGAGCCCGCGCCCATGGTGATCGCAAGCGGCATTGGCGAGAGCATGTGCGAGGCGTCGAATTCCCTCGACAGCGTCTTGTCGCGAACCACCGCCCAGCCGGCCGTCTTGCGCAGCGTGACGTCCAGCCCCTCCTTGGCGAAGAAGTCGCCGGCGCCGGCCACAATGATGGGCGTGGCGCAGGTGATTGGCAAAAATCCGACGTTGAGTTCCTTTTTCTCCAGTGGGCCCTTTTCCGCCGCGATGCTCGCCAAGGCGCCGATCGGAAGCAAGGTCGCGAGCGCCGCCAGGGCCGTGCCCGGACCAACGGCCTTGAGGAAGCGACGGCGTTGCGCCGCGCCCGGGAAGAGCGCCTGCAAAAGCGTCGCCTCGACCAAGCCACGGGCGAAGGCTTCCTCCCCACCAGTGGCGTTGCCGTGCCCGCTGAGGCTGGCGTGGCGGCCGCAGCCGCAACCCGGCGGACTATCCGCCTCGACGGGGCTTCTCAGGACGGACATGACGCAAATTCGAACGGGAGCAGACCCGGCAGATCCCGGGTCCCGCGGCAATGGCGTATTCGAGCCTGCCGGGGTGCTGCTTGCCGCGAGCCCCGAGCATCGCCCCGGAGAAATCCTCCGCCTCGTGCCAGGCGACGCTTGGCGGCAGCCAGCGGGATTGCGACGCGGTCCTGACGCAGGTCCATGACGCTCAGACGCCGATGCCGTGGCCGTTGCCCGCGGCAAGGCGGGCGATCTCCCTGCGCAGGTGCTTGGTGGCCGGGGTCACGATGGCGATAAAGTAGGCCTCGCGCAGTCGGCGTTGCGCGGCACTGCGCTTCTGATACCCCTTGGCGCCCACGTGCAGCATGGCGGCATTGGCCGCCAGCAGGGAATGCTCGCCGCCTGCCAAGCGCACCTTGAGTATGTCCACGATGGGCACTGCGCCGGATTGGTGGTCGAGCGCCTCGCACAGGGCATAGGTCGCCGCACGCGTTTGCTGCAAGACGGCGTCGACATCGTCGACTTGATCGTCAAGGTACTGGTTGACGTGGGCGTGCGTCTTGTTGGACTGTCGCATCATTTCCACGCAGGCGTCGATCAGGCCCAGGCCCATCCCCATTTGCGCCAGGATCATCCCCGGCTTTATGCGCTGGAAGTAGGCCCGCGACTGGCCGGGGTGCGCCAGCACCATGGCGTCGGGAACGAAAGTCTCCTTGAACTGGCAAGCAACCGTGCGTGTTCCGTCCAGGGCGACGAAGCGGGCGCTTTCGACCAGCCGGAAGTTGGGCGACTGACAGTCGACCAATACGAAGACCAGGCCGTCCTCGGTGGCCGGCTGCCCGACGACCGGGCAGCCGGTAGCGAAGTAGTGGGTGGGGCCCAGATTGGAGACCCAAGGAAGTGCCCCCGAGACGACATATCCGCCATCGACGCGTCTGGCCGACAGACGAAACTCCTCGATGGTGTCGCAGGACTTGATCGTGTTGGACAAGCCAGTTCCCGCCAGGATGTCGCCGCCGACGATGCGCGCCAGGAGCCGGCGCTTCAAGGCCTCGTTGTCCGACATCTGGACGTATCGCGCACAAGCGGTCTGGCACCAGACCAGAAATCCGGTGGACAGGCAGACCTTGGCCACCTCTTCCATGACGCGCACGACGTGCTGCAGGCTCAGGCCGTTGCCGCCGAACTCGGTTGCCGCCGCGCCCTGGAAGCCGCCGGCCCGACCGAGAGCGCGGAGAAATTCCTCGGGATACTCGGAGTTCAGATCGACGTCGATTGCCTTTGCGCTCAACTGGTCGGCCACGAGTCTGCGAACGACAGCAATGCTCGCCGTCGCCTCGACGAGCGCTGGCGGGCAACTCCAGGCCGTTTCCGCTTCGAGGCGGGCACGGGCGACAGCCGGATGGACCAGGGCTCCATCCAGAGCAATGGACATAGCAACTCCTAGCGATTTGGTGGCTATAGACAGCAGGCGCTAGCTTAGGCAGCCGCCGGTAGTGCGGGAACGAAGCATTGCGAATTTGGGTATGCCCGTTGCTTACAAGACGTCCGGGTCATGCAGGAGGCGCAAATGGCTACGTGACAAGCCGGGCGTACGATTTGCCATCCGATTGCAGCGTCGGCGCCACCGCACATGCCCGCGTCTCTTGGATCGTTTGCGCCCGCTCCCGACGTATGCTTTGCCTTCCAGGCGCAGGCGGCAAATCGCTGTCCCACTTTCGCCCGACCTCGGCAGTGCCGCGGGGTGCAGGCGTTCTCCAGATCAAGGCGCCGCGGTCGCGGGGGAGATGACTTGCGCTCGCGTGCGTTCGGCGCTTTGGCGCGAGGCGCGAGCGCGGCCCGGCAAGCGGGGCTCGCGAGCCTCGGAGTCTGGCCGGCGCACCAATGGGGCGGCGCGCCTGCGTGGCCGGCCGAACCCGCGCGCCCGCCCGGTGGCCGCCAAGGTCGCTACTGCGCGTGGTAGTCATTGACCGGGCGCGCTTACCTAGGCACAAGCGGCGAACTACGACAGCTGGCGCGGAACGCTCGATGCCGGCCGGGCCAAGCGCTAATGGCTCGCGCGCTACGCGCCGCGCCTTTCTTGCGTCGAAGTAAACGCCACGTTCTACCGGCTGCAAGACGAGCAGACGTTGCAGCGCTGGCGCGCTGGGCCATGCGCCGCGCGACGCCTGCGGCTGCTCGAGCGGATCGAGGGGCGCTGATCGAGCGCGCGGGCCGCTGGCGGCGGCATCACCCTTGCGGTTTGCTTGTGTCGTCAACGCGCATTTCCGGCTATCGGCGTAAGGCGTACCGGATAAAGGGGGCGCGGTCGGGAGCCTGTTCCTCGTCGGGGATTCTCCCCCTCCCGTCCGGGAACTCGAGCGCGTCGAGAGCGTCGGCGAGCGCACCCCAGTTGTCGACGCCCGGTATCACGGGGGTCAACGTACCGGTACTCGCTTACCTTCCCGCCGCGGCATCGGCCTTTCGCTCGACAACGTGCCGCCCGGCGATTACCGGCTGCCCATACAGGGTTTCGGCCATCCGTGACTGGCTTCTGGGTTCGTCCGTGGGTCCGATCCATGCGCAGCGCAATACATCCCGGAATCGCACAGGGCGTGATTGCTTCTATCGTGTAGTCGGTCATCTTGCTTCCTTCGTCGGCTCCCACCACAATTGCGCTGCGTCCAAGCGCCGCCAGGACGCGAGCGTAGCCTTGCTCCGGTGGCGGTGCTAGCCATTCCGATATGCGGAGCGTGATCGTCGCCGGCACGTGGTCACTGTATGAGCAAAGTTCCGCGCAGGGATGCGCGCACGGCGCGCGTGCTGGCCGATGACATGCGGGCCGCGGCGCGGGCGTACGCGGCGCGCGGATGGGCGGTGATTCCCATCGAGGCGCGCGGCAAGCGCCCGCTGGTGCCCTGGCTCGAGTTCCAGCAGCGTCGCGCAGCAGTGAGCGAAATCGAGTCGTGGTTCCAGCGCTGGCCCGATGCAAACGTCGGCCTGGTGACCGGCCGGATTTCGGGGGTCGTGGTCCTGGATATCGATCCGCGCCACGGGGGTCTGGAGAGCCTCGCTGGACTCGAGGACGAGCAGGGCCCGCTGCCCAGGACGGTCGAGGCGCACACGGGCGGCGGCGGCCGCCATATCTATTTTGCGCACCCCGGCGCAACAGTGACCAACCGCGTCGCGCTGCGCCCCGGTGTCGACGTGCGCGCCGACGGCGGCTGCGTGGTGGCTCCGCCATCGCTGCACCCCAGTGGCGGTCGTTACGAGTGGGCGCAGGGATGCGCTCCGCAGGACCTGTCTGCTGCGCGCATGCCAGCGTGGCTTGGCCAGGCGATGCAGGCGGCGGGACATTCGAGGCACGCCCCGTCCCACTGGCGCCGTCTGGTGAGCGAGGGCGTGGCCGAAGGCGAGCGCAACAACACGCTCGCCTCGCTTACCGGACACCTGCTCTCGCGCGGCGTCGACCCGGAGGTCGCGCTTGAGTTGCTGCTCAGCTGGAACCGGACGCGCTGCCGCCCGCCCTTGGCCGATGACGACGTGGTGCAGGTGGTGCAAAGCATCACGCGGCTGCGCGAGCGCGAACGCGAAACCGGCGAAGCGGCGGGATGAACAACCTGGCTCCGCGGTTCGATGAACACCCTGCGGCGCAGCGATGAACACTCCTGACGCGGCTCGTCGTGCGCAGCAACAGGACCGCTACTTCGAGCATGGCGCCGACATCGGCGTGATCGGGCGGGGGCCGACGGTCGATGCAGCATTCGAAGCGGCCGCGGAGGCAACGTTCGCGATCCAGGCCGACCTCGCCCAGGTGCATCGGATCATCATCGTGCCAGTGCAGTTCGAGGAGGGCGATCTCGAACTCGCGCTTGTGCGATGGCTCAATTCGCTGTTGAGCGCGGCGCGCTGCGAGGGAGCTATCCTCGCAAAATTCTGGTTGCGTCACGAGGGCACTGGCTGGACCGGCGGCGCGAGTGGGGAGCCGTGGAGCAACGCCCACGAACGCGGCACCGAGGTCAAGGGTGCGACGCTCACCGCGCTATCGGTGCGCCGCGTTGGCTCGCTGTGGGAGGCGCGCTGCGTGGTCGACGTGTAGGCAGGATGCGGCGATGGGGCACCAAGGCGGAGACATTACATGGACATGAGCCGGATCGAAGCCCTCGATGAATGGAGCTGGCGCATCAAGGGCCCATCGGCCGCGGGCGGCGCCGAGGCCATCGTCTACGGCGACCGTTACCTGGTGGCCGCGATGGACGACAAGGTACTCGAGCAACTCGGCAACGTGGCGAGGCTGCCGGGACTGGTTGGTGCTGCGTACGCAATGCCCGATGCACACTGGGGATACGGATTTCCGATTGGCGGAGTCGCGGCCTTCGATCCGGCACGCGGCGGCATCGTTTCGGCCGGCGGTGTCGGCTTCGACATATCGTGCGGCATCCGCTGCCTTCGCACGAACCTGTCGTTCGAGGAACTCGTGCCGCGCCTGCAGGAGCTCGCGGACAACCTTTTGCGCGACATCCCCGCCGGGGTCGGCGTCGAGGGCAAACTGCAGTTCGGCAGCCAGGACCTGGACGACATCATGCGCGAGGGTGCGCCCTGGGCGATCGGCCAGGGCTACGGGGACGTGGCTGATCTGCCGTTCATCGAGGAGCGTGGCTGCGTTGCGGGCGCCGATCCGTCGGCGGTGTCGCCGCAAGCCCGGCAACGTCAGCGCGGCGAGATGGGAACCCTGGGCTCGGGCAATCACTACCTCGAGGTGCAGGTGGTGGACCGGATCGACGACGAGCGGACCGCGGCCGCGTTCGGACTGTCGCCGGGACAGGTCGTGATCTCGATCCACTGCGGCTCTCGGGGCCTGGGCCACCAGATCGGAACCGACTACCTCATTTGCCTAGCCAAGGCGGCAGGCCGGCTGGGGATCGTGCTGCCGGACCGGGAGCTGGCATGCGCGCCGATCGATTCGCCCGAGGGGCAGCAATACCTGGGAGCGATGAACGCCGCGACCAACGTGGCGCTCGCCAACCGGCAGATTTTGACGGCGCTGACGCGACGTGTCTTCGGGCACTACTTTCCGAACGCGCAGTCGGCAACGCTGTTCGACGTCTCGCACAACACCTGTAAGGTGGAAGAGCACGTCGTTGCCGGCCGGCGGCGGCGCCTTTATGTGCATCGCAAGGGAGCGACCCGGGCGTTCGGACCCGGCCATCCGGAACTTCCCGATCGCTACCGCGACGCCGGCCAGCCGGTGATCATCGGCGGGAGCATGGGTACCGGCTCGTACGTCCTGGCGGGCACCACGGCGTCCGAGGCGCGCGCCTTCAGTTCGGCCAGCCACGGCGCCGGGCGGCTGATGAGCCGGCACCAGGCAATGCGGCAATGGCGCGGGCGCGAGCTTATCGAACAGTTGCGTGAGCGGGGCATCCTGATCCACACCCACTCGATGCGCGGTGCGGCCGAGGAGGCACCCGGAGCCTACAAGGATGTCGAGGCCGTGGCCAAGGCCACCGAAGGCGCCGGTTTGGCACGGCGCGTGGCGTTGCTGCGCCCCAGGATCTGCGTCAAGGGCTAAGGGGACGAGGCAACCTGCTGCCGGGCCGCGCTAACCCGCTTGGCCTGCCGGCCCTGGGCCGCGAGCTCCGCGAGAAACTCCACCGGTACCCCGATTTCGAGCTTCTCGAAGCTCGGGTGCAAGAGGCTTGCGCGGTCGAAGTAATACTCGTTGCCGTCGGCGTCCTCGATGAATCCATGGCCCTCTTCGAATAGGCGCACCACGCGGCCTTGCACCAGCGGCTCGTGCGGCTTGGTCTGGCCGCGCTCCATGCGCACGTGGTCCTCGAGGCGGCGCTTCACGGCGTCGAAGGCATCGCGGATCGCGACGTACACGTCCTCGTTCTCGTGATGACGGGTCGAGGAGATCTGCTTGCCGGGAAGCTTCGCGTCGATGTGGACCGAGTAGAGCTTGCCCTGATGCTTGTGCTTGGCGGACTCTTCCACGGTCACGCGGCAGCTCATGAGGTGGTCGCAGAACTCGTCGAGTTTCGCCGCATGCTTGCGCACCGCCACTTCGACGGCGTCGGATTTGGGAATGTCGCGGAATACCACCTGCAGCGCTAGTTTCATGGCCGATATAGACTTCGATAGACGATAGGCACAGTCTGGCCCCGGACGAAGGCACCGGCATTGATCCTGGGCAAACGTTGGTTCACGGGCGCAACCCGGCCAGCCTGCGGTATCCAAGAGCCAAACGCAGATCGTGGTCTTGGCGGCAACGGCGGACCCCGCGGTGGCCGGTGTCGTTTCCGGTGCGCAAAGGCGCTGCGCAATCGACGGACAAAGAGGGGCGATGATGTTGCGGACCTGGTGGAGGGGGCCTTCCGCGGCCCGCGGCGAGCCAAGCGTCCGGGCCGAGCTGCGGCCGGGCCGCGATCGAAGATGGCAAAGGCCGGGCGGTGTTGGCGTCCGACCGTCGGTGGCCGTCTTGTGCAGATGCCAAGTGCCGGTGGCAACGCGATCGGGTAGCCGGAGCTTGATTCGCGTCAGCTCTAGCGTGGCGCGCGAGGGCTAGGCTTTGAACATGCTGCTGTTCGCGCTCGGGGCAAGTCACGCCTTCGGTACTTCCGTCGCCGCGGCGCTTGGTCTTTCGCTGAGCCCTCACGAGGAGCGCGGGTTCGAGGACGGCGAGCACAAGGCCCGCCCACTGGTGGACGTGCGCGGCGCCGATGTATACGTCATGCAAAGCCTGCACGGCGGACCCGAACAAGAATCCGCCGAAAAGCTCATCCGCCTGCTCTTTTTCCTGGCGACGGTGCGCGACCACGGCGCCGAGCGCGTCACCGCGGTCGTGCCCTACCTTGCCTACTCGCGCAAGGATCGGCGTACCCAGCCCTATGATCCGGTCGGATCGCGGTACATCGCACAGCTCCTCGAGTCCGTCGGCACGGACGTCGTGATAACGCTCGAAGTGCACAATCCAGCCGCGTTCGAGAATTCCTTTCGCTGCCGTACGGTCCACCTGGAGAGCCACTGGCTGTTCGACCAAGCCGCGATGGCCTGCGACGATGGCAAGGCACTGGTCATCGCTTCCCCCGATCCGGGGGGCGTCAAGCGCGTCCAGCAATGGCGCGAGGCGCTGGAGCGTTGCTTCGGGCGCCCGCTCGGGCAAGCCTTTCTCGACAAGACCCGCCGGGAGGGCGTGGTCGGTGGCAGCACGGCCGTGATAGGCGACGTCGCCAACGCGACGGTGCTGGTCTTCGACGACATCCTCAGTAGCGGGACGACGATGGTACGGGCAGCCTCGGCGCTGACGGCCGCCGGTGCGCGCCGGGTTTTCGTCTTCGTGGCCCATGGGCTGTTCGTCGCAGAGGCGGCGGCGGTACTGCGAACTGCGCCGATCGAGCGGGTCTTCATCAGCGATTCGGTACCGCCGTTTCGTTTGCCGCAGGACTGGATCGGGTCCCGGGTCGAGGTGGTGCCGGCGGCTCCGCTGTTTGCCGCCGCGATCCGGCACCAGGTCGGAAAGGGCTTCGGGCGGGAGCAGTCGGCTTAGAGACCGGCCATTGCCTCGAGTGCGGCGTGAACGTACCGCTGCGCGCTGGCAAACCACTGGTCGGGGGCGCGCGAGGCGGGCTCAAGAAGGTGCACCAGACACTGGCGCGCGCGCAGCAACGCGCGGTACCCGGCGTACAGGCAAAGCAGCTCCGGGGGCGGCTGGTCGCCGGCTGCCGCTGCCCAGCGCTGGACCAGGCGTGGCCCGACCCAGGGAGCCCCGGCCATCGCGCATTCGAGGCCGAGGTAGGCGAGTTCGTCAAACGGGTCGAGACGCCGCAGCGCGCTGTTAAATTCCAGACAGTCGATGATGACGGGGGGGTCGACAAGACACACATGCACGGGCCGCAGGTCGCCATGGCCGTCGACCAGGCGCCCGTCCCAGGCGCGCGCGAGCAGCAGTGGGCGATGTTGCTGCAGGGCGTGATCGAAACGCTCCAGGGCTTGGCTGCTTGTCATGTGGCTGGAGCCAAAAAGCGGGTGCGTCAACACGTCGCGGTTGATCGCCTGCTCGGCGACGAAACGGCCAACGTAGACCGCAGGCTCGATCGGGGAGGCGTCGGCTTTGCGATAGAACCGCATCAGCAGGTCCGCCAGCGAATCGACTTGCCCGGGCTCCAGAGCGCCCAGGGCAATTAGGCGGTCGAGCATGGGCTCCGAGGGCAGGCGGCGCATCTTCACCAGCCAATCGACCACCGCCCCCGAATCGGGCGCCTGGTCCGCCACTGCGTGCCCCAGTGCGTAGCGCCCGTCGGCCAGCTGGCGCAGCGGCACGACGCCCACGTGTACCCCCGGAGCGAGACGTTGGTTCAGCTGAACTTCGGCGCGGCAGGTTTGTTCGCGTGCCGCAACGGTCGAAAAATCGAGGAACGGGTAGCGAACGGGTTTCTTGAGCTTGAAGACGAGTTCGCCCGTGAAGAAGAGCACTGCCATGTGGGTCTCGCGAACTTCGACCGGGCTCGCCGGTACGCCGTACGCGGCGGCGCTGCTCAGGAACCTCACCTTGTCGGCCAGGGACCGCGAGTCAGCGGCAGAGTCGGCGCAAATCGGTGGCTGCATCGGGTGCGCCTGGCGTTGCCCGGGAGATCACTTCCAACCCGGAACCGTTCGCGTGGGCAGAGGATTATTGCATCTTCGGGGGGAGCAACGCTCGGGCGTGCGCACCCTCTTCGAATCCGGGTACGATTGCCTGACATGCGCCATATCGACGTCTTCAACGGTGATGCAGATGGCTTGTGCGCGCTGCACCAGTTGCGCCTGGCTGAGCCGGTCCAGAGCGAGATCGTCACGGGCCTAAAGCGTGAAATTGGCCTGCTTGACCGGGTGCGCGGCGACCGCCAGAGCGTGGTGACCGTCCTGGATCTGTCGCTTGATCGCAATCGCGCCGCGCTGCTTCGATTGTTGTCCGACGGCGCCAGCGTGCACTATATCGATCACCATATCGCCTGCGAGGTCCCGACCCACGCCAGGTTGCGCGTCTGCATCGACCCCTCCCCGGACGTTTGCACCAGCATACTGGTCGACCGCGAGCTCGGAGGACGCTTTCGTCTGTGGGCGATTGTGGGGGCGTTTGGCGACGGTCTGCAGCGCTGCGCGGTTCGGATGGCCGACGCAATGATGCTCGACCAGGGGCGCCAGGCAAGCCTGCGCGCCTTGGGCGAAGCGCTGAACTACAACGCGTACGGGGATTCCGAGGCCGACGTTGCGATCCAGCCGCACGCGCTCTATGAGCTGCTGCACCGGTACGTCGACCCATTCGAGTTTGCCTCGCGCGAGCCGATCGTCGAGGTTCTGGCCGCGCAGATTGGTGCCGACCTGCAAGCGGCAAGTCAGATCGCGCCGCTCCACGAGGACGACCACTGCAGCGTCTTGCGGCTCCCCGACTGCGCCTGGAGCCGCCGGGTGAGCGGTACTCTCGCAAACCGGCTTGCCGAGCAAAACCCTCGGCGTGCCTGCGCCGTAATCAAGGAAAGCCTGGGTGCGAACTATCGGATCAGCGTTCGCGCGCCGAGGGCGACGGGCGCCGGTAGCGAGCTCGATTGCCTGTGCCGGCGCTTTGGTGGCGCCGGCCGCGCGGGCGCTGCCGGGATCGACCAGTTGCCTGCCGCCCGGCTCGATGAATTCGTCGCCGAACTGCGCTTGGCAGCCCGGCGCTGGGCGCATTCGTCAATGCCGGGCGAGCCCTAACGCGATGGGTGAACCCCGCATCCCGGCGCGTCGTGGCGTGAGGCTGTTCCTGTGCGGCGACGCCATGATCGGGCGAGGCATCGACCAGGTACTGGCCCATCCGGGCAGTGCGCAGCGGTTCGAACCATACGTATCGTCGGCACCAACGTACGTCGAGCGGGCCGAGACGGCGCACGGGGCCATCGCGCGACCGGTGCGCAACGACTACCTCTGGCTGCCGGGACGCGAACTCGCCGATCGCGTCCCGGCAGCCAGGGGTGCGAATCATCCATCTCGAAGCGGCCGTTACGAGCTCGGGCGAGGCGCGGCGGGACAAGGAAATCCATTCGCGCCTGCACCCGGACAACACCGACGCCGACTGGCTGCTTGCCATGTTGCACCGGTAGGCAAGTGCGCTGGGAACTGCATTTGATCGCCGCGACGACGGCCGCCTCGAGCTTGCCTGCGGATGAACGGCCAGGAGACGGGTTCGCACCGCGCTTGGCTCAGTGCTAGCAGTACCGGCTGCGCCGGCCGGCGCGCCACGTGGGAGCACGCGGCTTGAGCTTTTAGCAAGTGGACCAGGCAAATGCGGGCGCGCAGAGCTGAGGGCGCCATCGGGGAAGCAATCGTTCCAGGTCCAAGGGGAGTGGGCAATATGAAGATCCGAGGAGCCGTGTTGCATGCGATGGGAGCGGCGACCCCGTACGCGCAAACAAAGCCGCTGGTGATCGAGGACCTCGATCTCGATCCCCCAGGCCCAGGCGAAGTTCTGGTGAAGATCGTGGCGGCGGGACTGTGTCATTCGGACCTTTCGGTGATCAACGCCGACCGGCCCCGGCCGGTGCCCATGCTGCTGGGACACGAAGCTGCCGGCGTGGTCGAGACGCTCGGTGCCGGCGTCACCGACCTTGCAAAGGGCGATCACGTGGTTATGGTGTTCGTGCCCAGTTGCGGGCATTGCCTGCCGTGCGCGGAGGGGCGTCCGGCGCTGTGCCAACCCGGCGCCGCGGCAAATACGGGCGGCACCTTGCTGAGCGGCGGGCGCCGTCTTCAACTCAAGGGCAAGCCCGTGCACCATCATCTGGGCTGTTCCGCATTTGCCCAGTACGCGACCGTGTCGCGGCACTCGCTCGTGAAGATCGATCCCGAATTGCCGCTCGAGGAGGCGGCACTGTTCGGCTGCGCCGTGCTGACTGGCGTTGGCGCAGTGGTCAATACCGCCAAGGTCGCGGTGGGCCAGAGCGTGGCGGTGATCGGCCTGGGAGGCGTGGGTCTGGCCGCACTGTTGGGCGCGGTCGCGGCCGGCGCCTCGCGTATCGTCGCGCTGGATCTGGCCGCAGACAAGCTCGAGCTTGCCCGCATGCTTGGTGCCACCGACGCTTTCAACGCCGGGGCGCCCGACTGCGCCGAACTGGCGCGCTCGGCGACCGGCGGCGGCGTGGACTGCGCGCTCGAATTCGCCGGCGCGGTCAAGGCGATGGAGCTTGCCTACAAAATCACCCGCCGCGGCGGCACCACGGTCACGGCAGGTCTGCCACCACCTGGGCACTCCATGCCATTGCCGCTCGTCAACCTCGTTGCGGAAGAGCGTACGGTCAAAGGCAGCTACATCGGCACTTGCGTGCCGGTGCGCGACCTGCCGCGTTACATCGCGCTCTACCGTCAGGGGCGCTTGCCCGTCCATCGGCTGCTTACAGGGCGATTGCGGCTCGACGAGATCAACCTAGGCTTTGATCGCCTGCGCGAAGGTCAGGCGATCCGGCAGCTGGTACTCCTGTAAGGCCGCGCGCGCGCCAGATCGCAGCCGATTGCTATGCGGCAAAGGTATCGGCTGATCGGCACTGCGTCCGTCCCGCCCGCCGCGCTGGCGCAGGAACGTGCGGCTTCGACCCCTGCAGACAAGCCCATCCCGGCCGCGTCTGGGGCGGGCCGCACCTTGGACTTTCTTTGCTTGGGGAGCACCGGCAGGCGGCCAGAGCCAAGCCCTTAGCCCGTGCGATATCCCCCTTCCTGATATTCTCGACCGGGTGCGACGCAAGCAGCAAGCCCGACCAGGCGAAATTATCGATGAATACCCACCGCCGGATCAAAGCGCTCTTGGGCATCATGTGCGCGCTCGTTGCCTGCGGGGCAAGGGCGGCGCCGGACCTGCCGACGCAGGAGCAATCGGAACGATGCAACAAGCTGGTCGACAAGCAATTCCAGGTACGCCGGGCCGTCGCAGGGACCGACGAGGCGAACATGAGAAGCCGGTTTGAGAGTCACTACAACGTCAAGCGCAGCAAGTGCTTCTTTTTGGAAGTTGTCACTGGGGCGATAGTGGACAAGGCGAGCGACAAGGCCTCTACCATCGAGATCCAGGCGCTGTGGGATGCCGATGAGAACCTGCAGTACGGGTGGTTCAAGGAGTACGGTTCGCTCGGCGTGAATCAATCGGAATGTTTCGTGCAAAAGACGGTCTGCCGCGGCCGGGAAGAATGGAAGCGCCTGATTCAGCCGTTCCTGCAGGAATGAGAGGGCGCTGCGCGCCCGTTCGCAAACGCTAAGAGTCGGCGCGGCGAGCCGCCCTTGCCGCGGTTGGCGTGTTCCACAGCCGGGCACCATGGGCCGCACGTTCGGTGACAAACGCGATCCCAGCCCGGACGAATTTGCGTGTCCCTGCGTGCCAGCGACCCCGCTCGGGNNCCCCGCATCTTCCCGCTTCTGAAGATAGATATCGATTGGCAGAAGTGACCCGACGGTACCGGGTGCATGGGCGGCGCGGCCGGCGGGGACGCGCGTTGCGGCAAGCAGCCGATGCGGGACTCCCGTCTGGCGCCGGGGCGGCTCCACGAGCTCCGGCGGTCGGGCGCCCGGCAAGGCTGGGACGCCTCGCGCGCGATCGCGCCCCGCGGTGATCCGTCGCGCGATCGACCCCGCGGCGCCGGTCTTTTCTTCCGGTACGCACGAATAGGCCCGAATTTCATCCGAATGACGGATTGGGTAGCTGCCCGGCATTAGAAAGAATGCCTTCCGACGGCACGAAGATGCCGACGCGCCGATTGCATGGCACCTGTTGGCGTAGGCCCGCCTGGCTCGTTCGAGCGGCAACCAGCGGCAGGTCTCGTAGTAACACTTCAAGGCGACGGGGGCGAAGAGATGTTTGAAGTGTTCGACTCGACAACAGCGGATGCTGTCAACCCGGGCATTCGCCGCGATTTCAATGGGCGCGAGCCGGCGATTGGCCCGCAAGCTACTCGCAATCGCGCCATCAAGCTGTTGCTGGATCGGGGCTTTGTCCCCCTGGGCGATGATCCCGTTGGACTGCCCTGCTTTCGCAGCCCCTCGGGCGCAGTATTGATCGCGGTCGGCTCCTGCAGATCACTTGCCTACGCGAACGTGGGCGGCCGCCTGCAGGTCGTTGCCGCGGCGCGCACCGCTGCGCTGGTTTGCCGAATTGCGCCGGCGGTCAGCGAACCCGCGCCAAGCCCGATGGAGACGAGACCGGTGGAGCGCTTTTCCACCCAGCATTGCTCTGCCGCGTTAGTTTGATCCTCCGCACACCTTGCCAGGGGCGGCCCGTTCCGGCCCCCTGGGGGGCGGGCCAGAATGGGCCGCGAACTACAGCTTCTTGTGATTGCCGTCGCAAAGGGCTCCCTTGTCGCTGTGCTTGCAGCCGCAGAAATAGACGCTCCCGGCCTCCTGCGCCTTGTATTCCAGCGGCGTCATTCCGCTGCCTTGGTGGCTGCCATCGCAAAAGGGCTGCGTCTGGCTCTTGCCGCAGGCGCACCAGTAATAGCTCTTGCCGGCCTCCACGTCGACGACATAGGGGGCTTTTTGAGCGATCGTTGCTTGGCTCATGCTCGCTTCTCCGTCCGCTGTTGACCGCTCATTCCTTGATCGCTTCGATCGCGATGCTGATGGTCACGTCATCGCCCACATAGGGAGCGTACTTGCCGGCATTGAAATCGGTGCGCTTGACGGTGGTCGTGGCATTGGCGCCGATGGCATCCTTCTTCACCATGGGATGGGGCATGAGCTGGTAGGAAGAAACCTTTAGCGTCACCGGACGGGTTACCCCCTTGAGGGTCAGGTTACCGTCGATCGCAACGGGCTTGTCGCCATCGAAGGTGACGCCGGTGGACTTGAAGGTCGCGGTCGGATACGTCGACGTGTCGAGGAAGTCGGCGCCCTGGATGTGTTCATTGAACAGCGCCGAACCGGTGTCGACGGACGGGGTGTCGATGACGACCTCGATAGAGGCGGTCTTCGCGGCCTTGTCCAGAACGACCTTGCCGCTGGTCTTGTTGAAGCGGCTCGTCTGGACGGTGTAGCCGAAGTGGCTGTACGAGAAGCTCGGAAACGTGTGGTTGTTGTCGATGACAAAGGTTTCCGGAACGGCGAAGGCCGGCGCGGACAAAGCGATTGCAAAAGTGACCAAAGCGACGCGTTTCATCAAAAAACTCCTAGGTTGTCGAAAAGACTGCGGGGTGGCAAGACTCATTTCCCGGCGCTGGCCAGGAAGTGGAACTTGATCTGGATTTCATTGGCGACCGTGCCGAAGTCGGCCCAGATGCCCTCGCCGATGCCGAAGTCGGCACGCTGGAGAACGAAAGCACCATCGAATATCCCGCCGTTTGCCTGGGGCGTGAAAGTGAAGGGGGCGGAGACTTCCCGGGTGCGACCCTTGACGCTGATCTTGCCGCTGACTTCGTAGCGATTGCCTCCCAGGGCCTTGACCCCGGTCGAAACAAAGCGGGCCTGCGGATAGGCCTTGGTGTCGAACCATGCCCTGCCGGCGACCTCGTCGTTGGCCTCGTCGGAACCGGCATCGATGCTGGCCAGATCCAGATCAATTGCCGCCCGGCCGGCGGCAGGCTTTTCAGGGTCGAAACTCACCTGCGCCGAGAACTTCTTGAAACGGCCATCGACGGGGACTCCCATCTCGCGGAACACGAAGGTGAGGGCGCTCCTGTCGGTTTCGACCGCGTTCAACTCCGTCGCCGGCACCAGGCGGGCGAGGGCGAGTCCGGACAGCAGCAGGAGAATTCGTGGGTTTGGCATGGCGATCATCATTGGCTGTTCGTGCATTGCCCTGGCTAGCCGCGGCGCGGCAGCATGCGCGTGAGCACGTCGTCCTTGTCGAAGAGGTGATGCTTGACCGCGGCAGCGGCGTGCGCGGCCACCAGGGCGGCCAGCAAGAAGTTCAGGGCCTGGTGCAGTTGCTGCAGCGCCTCGCCCAGCGCCTTGTTCTTGTCCAGCAGATCGGGGATGGGCAATACGCCCAGATACACGGTCTGGAAGCCCTTGGCCGAGCTCATCAGCCACCCCGAGAGGGCAATGGCGAACACCAGCACGTAGAGCAGTCCATGCCCGGCGTGGGTGGCCAGGCGCGCAGCCGGCGCCATGCTTGCCGGCAGCTCGGGTGGACGATGCCTCGCGCGCCAGGCCAGGCGCACGAGCAGCACAAGGAGCGCGGTCACGCCAGCCCATTTGTGCCAGGAGTAGACGTGCAGCTTCCATGGCGACAGGGGCAATTCGTGCATGTACAGCCCAACGCAAAAGAGCGTGACGAGCAGCACGGCCATGAGCCAGTGCAGGCCGATGGCGGTGGCCGTGTAGTGGGATGCGGAGCGATCCACGGTCAAGTTCCCTAGGGAAAGGCAAAGGCATCCATGGCAAGCACGCAGTCGTCGACGCCTGCATGGATGCGCTCGGGCCGGCCGCGACCGGGCGCCGCACCGAGTGCCACGTACAGGGGCAGCAGGTGGTCTTCCTGCGGATGGGCCCGAACGGCCCCGGGAGCAAGGTGCCGGTAGTCGAGCAAGGACGCCTCGTCGGCGGCCTCTATCCGTTGCCACATCCAATCGGCGAATTCCCGAACGTAGGGCGGCGTCTGCCGGGCATTGCGATGCGCAAGCTGAAGGTCGCTCAGGTTGTGCGTCAGGTTCCCGGAACCCACCACAAGAAAGCCGCGGGTCGCCAGCGGCGCCAACGCGCGCCCGACCGACAGATGGTGGCGCGGGCCCTTGTTCGACTGGATAGAGAGCGGAATGACCGGCACCTCGGCATCAGGAAACATCAGCCGCAGCGGAATCCAGGCGCCATGGTCCAGGCCGCGGCCCGCATCGCCTGCAGCGTTGAAGCCAGCGTCGCGCAGGGTGGCCACGATCTCCGCCGAGGCCTCCGCGCAACCGGTCGCCGGGTAGCGCATCAGATTGAGTTCAGCGGGAAAACCCCAGAAATCGTGGATGGTTTGTGGCCGTGGGGCCGCGCCTACCACGGGATCTTCGGTGTCCCAATGGGCGCTGACGATGATCACCGCCCGTGGGCGGGAAAGGCCGTCCGCCACCTGTGCCAGTGCGGCCCCGGCAGCGCCGGGACGCAGGGCGAAGGTGGGCGCGCCGTGCGGGACGAACAAGCTCGGCAGCGTTTCGTAGCGTAAGAAATCGTTTGCGGAAGACATGTGCCCAATGTGATCGAAAACGACGATGGGAAATAGTAGACAATCAGCTCTTATTTGTTGCAAAATTAGCAACAATGGATCGACTCGATGCCATGCGCGTGTTCCTGCGGGTCGCCGAGCTAGGCAGTTTTTCCGCTGTTGCGCAGCAGATGGCGGTCGCGCGTTCCGTCGTCACGCGTCAGGTGGCTGCGCTCGAGGCCCATCTGGGCACCAAGCTGATTGCGCGCAGCACCCGCCGTCTGGCGCTCACCTCCGCTGGTGCGGACTACCTGGAGAAGTGCCGCGTCATCCTGAACCTGGTCGACGCCGCCGAAAGCGGCGCCGCGGCCGAGCGCCACGTACCGCGCGGCCCGATCCGCATGAGCGCTCCGCTGAGTTTCGGCAAGCGCTACCTCAGCACCCATGTCCTGGATTTCGCCCGGCGCTTTCCCGAAGTGAGCCTGGACGTCGATTACGTCGACCGGCGCAGCAATCTGATCGAGGAGGGTATCGACCTGGCGATTCGGATCACGCCCCGCCTCGCACCCGGTGACGTCGCACGGCGCATCAGCTCGAGTCAAATGGTCGTCGCCGCGTCGCCCGACTACCTGAGAACCCACGGCGAGCCCAGTCACCCCAGGGAATTGATACACCACGAATGCCTGGCCTATACGACCACCGTCAACCCGCACAACTGGGCGTTTCTCATCGATGGCCGGCCGCAGAACTTTGCGGTTCGCACCCGCCTGCAATCGAACAACGGAGATGCGCTCGTCGAAGCGGCCGTCGCCGGGTTCGGATTGACCTACACGCCGGAATTCATGGCTGCCGATGCGCTTGCCGACGGTCGCTTGCGCCAGACGCTGGCGGGGTTTGCGATCGCCGAGCTCGGCATCTACGCCGTCCTTCCCAGCAACCGCCACGTTCCGCACCGCGTGCGCGTGCTCATGGATTTTCTCGCGGAACGGCTGGGTCCGGAGCCTCCCTGGAAGCGGAGGCTCGTCTCCTCCTGAGCCAGCGAAGCGGTGCCAGGAGGCTTGGCCTGCGGCGCCGAATCGCGTAGGGTCGAGCACGCTGCGATCGAGGCTCTTCCCCGTGCCCACCGTTTCCCAGAGCTTGCAAGACGCCTACGCCGGCGCCCGCGCCAGGGTCGTTCCTGATGCGCCCCTGGCATACGTGCAGATCGGCACCGAATCGACCTTCGTTCTCGCCGGCCGGGACGAAGTTCCCGGCCTGGTCGTCGAGTTGTCCTTAGGATCGGAAAAGACCGCGCGGGAATTCTTCGCTCACGTGCCGCCCACGGGCGCAGAACTGGAACAGGCGATCGCTTGGGTTGAGGACGAACTGATGCGCGTCGATCCGCGTATTCGTGGATCAGGACAGGTCTTCATCGGAGGCGAGGCGCTGCGGGAAATCTTGCGTGCCGGCGGTGTGGCGGCCGCGCCGCAGCCGTCGCTCGACATCGATACGGTGGAGCGCACTTTCAACCGGCTTGCAGCGGTCGCACTGGGGCGGCCCTTGGCCCGCGAGGGCCTGTCATCCTCCGCCTCGTTCGCCGCCACGCTATTGATCCTGCGCGAGCTGATGCACCACCTGCAATTTGCACGGATCGCAGTGCTTGACTGAGCCGCCCGCGTTCCCCATAGGGGGCAAGCTGGATGCAGGAACCATCGACCCGGCGAAGGCTACAGTTACGCGCGCGCCTGCCGGCAGACACCATATGCTTTTCTGGGGGCTTGCCGCGGCTTGCGCGCGCGTGTTCTCGGCTGAGGGGGGAAAGGGAAATGTCTAACGCCTCGAGTATTGCAGCGAGGGTGTTCGCTCCAGACATACAGCATGGCCCTTTGCCGGCGCTGCTGCTCGTTCTCACGATGGTGACGGGATTGGTCGACGCGGTCAGCTATCTGAGACTGGGTCATGTCTTCGTGGCGAACATGACCGGAAATATCGCGTTCCTCGGTTTTGCCGTTGCCAACGCGAAGGAATTCTCGATCGCCGCGTCCCTAACCGCAACGGTCTCGTTCCTGGCTGGTGCGCTTGCGGGGGGGCGGCTAGGATCGGCCGTCGGCAGTCATCGTGGCCGCCTTCTCGCGATTTCGATCCTTTTGGAGTTCGCGGCCATCGGTGCGGCCTTCGCCGCATCGGCGCTTGCCTTGGACTCCGAGGGCGAAGCCGTTCACTACGAGCTCATCGTGCTGCTGGCATTGGCGATGGGATTGCAGAATGCGACGGCGCGGCGCCTGGGCGTTCCCGACCTGTCGACGACGGTGCTCACCCTGACGCTGACGGGGGTCGCGGCTGACTCGACGCTCGCAGGAGGCAAGAACCAGCGCCTGGGACGTCGATTGGCCGCCACTGCCACCATGTTCCTGGGCGCTGCCGTGGGCACCGTCGTGATCTTTCACTTCGGCGTAAGCGCCGTTCTTGCGCTGGCCCTGGCGCTGCTTGCGACCGGCGGCATATTTTCTTTTCGGTTGATGTCCTCCGGGGAGGCGTGGACGGCAAGCGCTTGAGGATCGGACCTTTTGCCACGGGGCGTATTGCTGGCCCGGCGAATTCCCGCCGACTCGCTCAGTCGAGCGGCCACGGTATCGACTTGGGCAGCGACCGGCGCCTCGCCCAGGCGGGTGGAGTCGACCGCGCGCCACCACGGCGTCACGCGTTCGGCATGAGCGGGCTCGATCGCCTCGCCCAGGCGAGGCATGACCAGACGCGCGCCTTTCTTCGGGCCAAGTGCTAGCAGGGTCTCGGCGGGCTCGTCCCACGCATGCATTGCCAGGCTGAACGTGCCCCAATGCACCGGCAAGAACGCGCCTCCACCGAGCAGTCCCAGTGCTTCGAGCGCGTTGTCGGGTCCGAGGTGTATGTGGCCCCAGGCCCGGTGGAACGCGCCCACCTCCAGCATCACCAGATCGAACGGGCCCTGCCGCTTGCCGATGGCGCCGTATTCGGTCGTCAACCCGGTGTCGCCGCTGAAGAACACCGCGTGCCGACGCGAGCGGATGACCAGCGACGACCAAAGGGTCGCGTTGCGGTCCTTCAGGCCCCGGCCGGAAAAGTGCTGCGACGGCGCGGCGGTCACCGTCAGATCGGCATTGGGCAACGTGTGCGATTCCCACCAATCGAGCTCGGTGATGCGCTGCGGTGGCACGCCCCAAGCCTCGAGGTGGGCGCCGACACCGAGCGACGTGACAAAGGGCACCTCGCGCCGCGCCAGTTCGCGAATCGTCGGATAGTCGAGGTGATCGTAGTGGTCGTGCGAGACAAGTACCAGGTCCAGCGGCGGAAGCGCGCGCAGAGCANNGGGGCCCACGAGCCGCGATGGTGAAGCGCGCTGCCCCCAGACCGGATCGGTAAGTACGCGCAGGCCATCGATCTCGAGGAGCACCGTGGAGTGACCGAGCCAGGTGGCGCGCAGTCCCGTGCCCGGTGCCCTGGCCCAGGCCGAAGTGGGATCCACGGACGGCAGCGGCGCCCGCGGTACGCGCCGCTCGCCGCCGCAGAGAAACTCTGTCAAGGTCGGTGGGCGGGCGGCCGCGTCCCGCAAGGTCGGCAAGATCGGGTGGATGTTGCGAAATCCCTCACCTGCCCACAGCGGGGAAGCCTTCATGCGCTCAAGGCGCAAGCCATCAGATCTGCTGCCCAGTGACTTCATGGAATTCTCCTGGTCGCCGTCGCATGCCCGAGCGGCCGCTCGTGCCGCCAGTGCTAACTGGGGAAAGGTGCGGCCGATTCGCTCCGATGCAAGCCTGCGCGAGGGTGGTCCGGAGCGATTCGATCGAGTTCGATTCGATCAAGAGCGCCGCGCGAGCCGAGGCAATGCGGCTTTCCTAGGAAGGACGGCGAACCGGGGGAGATGATATGCCACATTCGCGTGGCAGCCTAAGCGCTGCACCGATCGGCAACCGCTACGCTACGAACACTTGCATCGGTGGCGAGGCTGCTGCGTCCAAATCCGTAAGCGGCGCGCTCGACCGGTTCCACGTCGCGTGCAAAGCCGCAGGCCGTCCGACCCGCCACGGACCGGCGGCCCATGACACAGGGATATGCCTAGATGGCAACTACATGTGAAGGGACCCGTCGGGCTACGGAAATCTGACCTTCAGGTCGGACAGCAAGCATCTTTTCTGGACCCCCGAACACGGGCAATTCCTTCCGTGTGCAAGCCGATGGCAGGCCTGTGGTCGACGGAAATGTCGGTGCCCCCGGCGGACTAACCAAGGAAACCCGGGAGGCACCGGCGGATCGATCGGTGTCGATTCTTCTGCAGGACGACACCGCCATGAAGCGCGTCACCATCATGGCCTCACCGGAGACGGGGCTTGCGACGCCGGTCGGGGCCCCGGGAGCCGTCGCAGTCCAATCGGCGGTCGTCGGTGTCTAGGCGCCGCAGTGCTCGCGTGGGCGCCCGATGCGTGGCCCAGAGCTATGCCGGGATTGCCTCGGCGTCGCTGGTGTGCGCCCCGGTTGCACTGGTTTCGAGGAAGAACTGCGCCATCGCCTC
>OKRD01000104.1 GCA_900290335.1 Burkholderiales bacterium
TTTGGACGCCATGATGGCGCAAAGAGCCTCGCGCGCGTTTGACACGGCGTGAACGGCCCAAGGGTCCCGCAAAAAGGAGGGCCGAGGCTCCATGGTTGCGGGCAAGTTGATAAAAATCAACCGTCGCGCTCGGCCACCGAGCTGCGATCCAAGGAATTGTTGATTCGAGTCCTGCCGGGCGCGCCAAATCGGCCGCAAAATTGCTCTGCTAGGAGGCACCCTATGAGCAACTTCTTTCTTGCCGATGCAATCGAGGCGCCATCGCGCAAGAGCATTGGTGCGGACTTTTTCCGCTATAGCGTTAACGATCGCCCTTTGCCCGCGACGGCCCCTGCGGTGATCACCTCCTGCGGGTGTGGCTCTTTGTGGTCATGACTGCTTACGCACCGGACAAGCAAGGAGCGCGGATGTTTCAGATACGGATACACGGGAGGGGCGGACAGGGAGTGGTCACGGCGGCCGAGATGCTCTCGGTCGCCGCATTCCTGGAGGGGCGTTACGCCCAGGCCTTCCCCAGCTTCGGCTCCGAGCGCACCGGCGCGCCCGTCGTGGCTTTCTGCCGGCTCGATGACAAGGAAATCCGCCTGCGGGAGCCGATCATGCAGCCCGACGCCTTGATCATCCAGGATCCGACGCTGCTCCACCAGGTCGATGTCCTCGCCGGCCTGCGGCATCCGGAGGGCTGCATCCTGATCAACACGCAAAGGACCTTCGAGGAAATCGGCCTGGGTGAATTCGTGCAGGACCTGCATCCCCGGAACCTGGTGACCCTGCCGGCCACGGAGCTCTCGTTCAAGCATGTCGGGCGCGCGGTTCCCAACGTGCCGCTGATGGGCGGCTTTGCCGCCATCTGCGGTCTGATTTCCATTGATTCCGTCGTGGCCGCCATCCAAGAGAAATTCCGCGGCAAGGTCGCCGAGGGCAACATCGCCGCGGCCCGGGAAGCCTACGACATCGTCAAAGCCGATTTGAAGGAAGCGGGATATGCGTAAGCAATGCGAAGGCTCGCAGGCGGTGGCCGAGGCGGTGGCCCTGTGCCGTCCGGAAGTGATCTGCGCCTATCCCATTTCCCCGCAGACGCACATCGTCGAGGGACTTGGCGAGCTGGTCAAATCCGGTGACCTGGCCAAGTGTGAGTTCCTCAACGTCGAATCCGAATTCGCCGCGATGTCGGTGGCCATCGGCGCCTCCGCCGCGGGCGCGCGGACCTACACCGCGACCGCGACAAAGGGCCTGCTGTTCATGACCGAGGCGGTCTACAACGCCTCGGGCCTGGGCCTGCCGATCGTCATGACGATCGCCAACCGCGCGATCGGCGCGCCGATCAACATCTGGAACGATCACTCGGACTCGATGAGCCAGCGCGATTGCGGCTGGATCCAGGTTTTTGCCGAGACCAACCAAGAGGCGCTCGACCTGCACATCCAGGCTTTCAAGCTCGCCGAGGAGCTCTCGCTGCCGGTCATGGTATGCATGGACGGTTTCATCCTCACGCACGCCTACGAGCGCGTGGACATCCCCTCGCAGGAGCAGGTCGATGCCTTCCTGCCGCCGTACGTGCCGCGCCAGTCGCTTGATCCCGATGACCCGGTGTCGATCGGCGCCATGGTCGGCCCCGAGGCCTTTGCCGAGGTGCGCTACCTGGCACACGCCAAGCAGCTGCAGGCGCTCGACTGGATCCCGCGCATCGCGGCCGAATTCGGGCAGATGTTCGGGCGCGACGCCGGGGGCCTGGTGCGAGGCTATCGCCTGGAGGATGCCCAGACTATCGTGATCGCGCTGGGGTCCGTGCTGGGCACCATCAAGGACACGGTCGACGAGCTGCGCGAGGCGGGGTTGAAGGTTGGCGTGTTGGGCATCACCTCGTTTCGGCCCTTCCCCCTGGCCGCGATCCGGCAGGCCGTGCAGGGCGCCCGGCGCCTGGTGGTGCTGGAGAAGAGCCTGGCAGTGGGCATCGGCGGCATCGTGGCGACCGACGTGCGCATGGCCATCGACGGCTTGCCGATCAAGGTGAACACGGTGATTGCCGGGTTGGGGGGCCGCGCCATCACCAAGGCGAGCCTGCATCGGGTGCTGCGCCAGGCGATGGACGAGCAGCTCGAGCCCGTGCATTTCCTGGACCTGGATTTGGGGATCGTCAACCGGGTGCTCGAGCGCGAGCGCGCACAGCGGCGCACGGGACCCATACCCGAACAGATCCTGCGGCAGGTCGGGGCGGTCGCCTCGCGGATCGCCTGAGCAGGGAGCCTCGAGCATGGACGCACAGATCAAGTTCTACCAGACCGGCACCTTCACGGTCGGCAACCGCCTGCTTGCCCCTGAGCAGCGCTCGGTGCAGGCCGACATGGAGCGCACGAATTCGCTCAACTCCGGGCACCGCGCCTGCCAGGGCTGCGGCGAGGCCCTGGGCGCGCGCTACGCAATCGATGCCGCGATGCGCGCCAGCGACAGCCAGCTCATCGCCGCCAACGCGACCGGCTGCCTCGAGGTGTTCTCCACGCCCTACCCGGAGACGTCCTGGCAGATCCCGTGGATCCACTCGCTCTTCGGCAACACGGCCGCGGTTGCCACGGGAATCGCCGCCGCGATGCGGGTCAAAGGGCGAAAGAGCGTGCGCGTCATCGCCCAGGGCGGCGATGGCGGCACGACGGACATCGGCCTGGGCTGCCTATCGGGCATGTTCGAGCGCAACGACGACGTGCTCTACGTCTGCTACGACAACCAGGGCTACATGAACACCGGCGTGCAGCGCTCCTCGGCCACGCCGCCCGCGGCGCGTACCGCGACGACCATGGCGGTGGGGAAGGAGCCGGGCAACCCCTTCGGGCAAGGCAAGGACCTGCCGCGCATCGCGATGGCCCATGGCATACCCTATGTCGCGACCGCCACCGTCGCCGACCTGCGCGACCTGGAGCGCAAGGTCACCAAGGCCATGGCGATGCACGGCGCGCGCTACATCCACATCTTCGTTCCCTGCCCGCTGGGCTGGGGCGCGCAAGCGCAGGACACCATCAAGCTGGCGCGCCTGGCCAAGGAGACAGGGATCTTTCCGGTGTACGAGGCCGAGCACGGCGAGATCACCCAGGTATCGAAGATCCGCCACCGCGTGCCAGTCGAGGAGTACCTGCAGCCGCAGCGCCGCTACGCGCACCTCTTTGGCAAACCGCCGCTGGTGGCGACCATCGCCAAGATTCAGGAGCTCGCCGACTGCAACATCCGCAGGTACGGCCTGCTCGAGGCGGAAGGGAGCTGACATGGAAAAGCCCTTTGCCATCACGCTCGATGTGGGCTCCTCGCTTGCCAACAAGACCGGCTCCTGGCGCACGGAGCGGCCGGTCTATGTGGATCGGCTGCCCCCTTGCAACCTCCAGTGCCCGGCGGGCGAGGATATCCAAGGGTGGCTGTTTCATGCCGAGTCCGGCGACTACGAGCGCGCCTGGCGCCACTTGACCCGCGACAACCCCTTCCCGGCCATCATGGGCCGTGCCTGCTATCACACCTGCGAGAACGTGTGCAATCGCGGCAAGCTCGACCAGTCCGTGGGGATCAACTCGGTCGAACGCTTCCTCGGCGACGAGGCCCTGGCAAAGGGCTGGGCGTTTGCTCCCGCCGCACGCGAGAGCGGCAAGTGCGTGCTGGTCGTCGGCGCCGGCCCATCGGGCATGTCCGCGGCCTACCACCTGCGCCGCCTGGGCCACCGGGTGACGGTGCAAGAGGCCGGGCCGATGGTGGGGGGCATGATGCGCTTTGGCATCCCCAAGTATCGCCTTCCGCGCGAGGTGCTCGACGGGGAGATGCGGCGCATCCTAGAGCTGGGCGTTCGGCTGCAGTTGAACACCAAGGTCGACGACATCCTGGCGAGCATGAGAGAAGGCGGCTTCGATGCCGCCTTTCTGGCGGTAGGGGCCCACATCGCCAAGCGCGCCTTCATTCCGGCGGGCGATGCCTCCCGGGTCCTGGATGCCGTGGCGGTGCTGCGCTCCATGGAAGGCCAGGACAAGCCCATGCTGGGCCGCCGGGTCGTGGTCTATGGAGGGGGCAACACCGCGATCGACGTCGCGCGCACTGCGCGGCGCCTGGGGGCCGATCCCATCATCGTCTATCGCCGTACGCGCGACAAGATGCCGGCCAACGACTCCGAGGTGGAAGAGGCCATCGAGGAGGGCGTGATGATGAAGTGGCTCTCGACCATCAAGAATACCGACGGGGGCAAGATCCAGATCGAGAAGATGGTGCTCGATGCCAGCGGCCAGCCCCAGCCCACCGGGGAGCTCGAGGAGCTGGAGGCCGACTCGCTGATCCTGGCCCTGGGCCAGGAGGTCGACCTGTCGCTGCTGGACAAGGTGCCGGGCCTGGAGGTCACCGGCGGCGTGGTCAAGGTGGGTCCGAACATGATGACCGGCTACCCGGGGATCTTCGCGGGCGGGGACATGGTGCCCGCCGAGCGCAACGTGACGATTGCCATCGGCCACGGGAAAAAGGCTGCCCGCAACATCGACGCCTGGCTGCGCGGGGCCAGGTACCAGGCGCCTGCCAAACACGAACTTGCGAGCGTTGAAAAGATCAATGCCTGGTACTACGCCGACGCTCCCAAGACCGTGCGGCCCACGCTCGACATCATCCGCCGCCGTAGCACTTTTGACGAGGTGCAGGGCGGGCTCGACGAGACCAACGCGCTGTTCGAGGCGCGCCGGTGCCTCTCGTGCGGCAACTGTTTCGAGTGTGACAACTGCTACGGCGTGTGCCCGGACAATGCCGTGATCAAGCTCGGGCCCGGCAAGCGCTACGAGTTCAACTACGACTACTGCAAGGGCTGCGGCATCTGCGTGCAGGAGTGCCCCTGCGGCGCGATCAAGATGGTGCCCGAGGACATCTGACGAGGCGCTCGCGTTCGCCCGGCGGCCTCAACCCTTTGCCGGCGACTGCGCCAGGCGGTACCAGGCGACTCCCTCGGCGTCGATCTCGGCGCTGGCCTCGCCGCGGTGCACGAGGTAGTTCATGCAGGCGACGGCCTCGCCGGTGGCCATGCTGAGCAAGCCGACGTTGGTCTGCGCGACATCGCGGGCAAAGAGCGCGCCGAAGACGTCGACCGCCCGCCTGGGTTCTGCCAGCGCCTGGCGCAGCCGCCCGATGGCCCGGTCTTGACCCTGCTGCAGGGCCTCGATGCGGGCGTGCAGGCCGCGGAAGCACTCATTGTGCGCGGGCAGCACCAGCACGTCGTCGGGCACTTCCCGCTTGACCTTCGCGAGCGAGGCGTACCAGTCGCTCATCGGATCGGCATCGGGTTCGGTCGGGTAGACCGACACGTTGGACGAGATCTTCGGCAGCACCTGGTCGCCGGAGATCAGAATTTTCAGCGCGGGGCAGTACAGGCAGGCATGCTCGGGCGAGTGGCCGTTGCCGACCACGACGCGCCAGGTGTGGGCGCCGATGCGCACCTCCTCGCCATCGTGCAGGCGGCGAAAGCTGTCTGGCAGCGCGTGGATCGACTTGCCGAAGTTGCCAAAGCGCGCCTGGTAGGTCTCCAGCGCCGAAGCGCCCCAGCCGGCACGGCGGTAGAAGTCGGTGCCGTCGGGCGGCGCCTCGCGCCCGGTATCGGCGACCAAGGCCCGGCAGCTCAGGTATTCGAGGCGAGTCATCCACAGGCGAACGCGGAACTTGCGGGTGAGCCAGCCGGCCATGCCGACGTGGTCCGGATGCATGTGGGTGACGAACACCCGCGTCAGCGGGCGGTCATCGGGGGCATTGGCGAACTGCTCGTGCCAGCCCAGCATGGTCTCGTCGGTGCGCAGGCCCGTGTCGACGAGGGCCCAGCCGTGGTCGTCGTCGATGCCCCACAAGTTGATGTGGTTTAGGGCAAAGGGCAGCGGCATGCGGATCCACAGCACGCCCGGAGCCACCTCGATGGTGCGGCCCCGCTCTGGCGGCGCCGCGAAGGGATATACGAGCTTGGCCTTGGCAGGCGCATCGGCAACTTCGAATCCGTCCGACATAGGCAACTCCCGCGAAAAAACGCCTCGATGAGGCACCAGACCCGACGACCAAGCACGGGTCGCCAGCGGCATGCCCCGTCCCCGGCGACGAGCGGCATGCCCCGTCCCCGGCGACGGGAGACGGGTGCGCTGCGAGGCTGGCGGCGGCGCGCCTGCAGGTACGGTAGCACTAGTCCCGCGTATTTGTCGTCGGCTCGGAGCCGGTGAGATCCGCGCGCTGTGCTTGCCCGGTGAGGCCGCGCCAAAGGCAATCCGGCAGGGGCTGCGCGTTGGCAACGCGCTATGACTGACCCCGCCCGTGGGCACGATGGCGCGGGGACCGGTGTGTCATTTCGGCATCCCAAGATACACCGATGCTCGGCCTCCTCGTCGCCGATCGATGCTCCCGGCAGTTGCGTGAGCCACGGCTGGCGCTTACCCCGGCATGGTCGATCGATTCGCCAGGTTTTGCAGGCCGCCCAGAAACAGCGCGACCGTGCCGTGCGCCCAGTCATCGAGCTCGGTTTCCGTCATGGGGTGGCCAAGGCCCAGGGCGCGCATCTGCGGCAACGACACCACCATCTGCAGGAATTGCTGTGCGGCGAAGATGGCATCGCGCACCACCAGCGTGCCGTGGCGCTTTTGCTGCAGGAGCAACTCGCTGATCAATGTCACGGCCTCCTGGCGTCCGCCGGCCTTGGCCACCGCCGCCGCCAGATCCGGAAAGCGCTGCGCCTCGGCGACGATCAGGCGGTGCAGCTGCAGGACCCGGGGCTTGAGCGCCGCGTGCAAGATCAGCGAGGCGAGGTGAACCAGGATCTCTTCGAGGGACTGGCCATCGAGCAGCGGCACGCTGGCCGGGGGCCGCAGGCTATCGATCAGCCGCACGACGACCGCGCTCATCAGAGCCGGTTTGTCCTCAAAGCGGTGGTAGAACGTCCTCTTCGAAACGCGGGCCCGGCGGGCGATCGCCTCGATGCTCGTGGCGCCATAGCCGTGCGAGAACAGCAGCTCGGTCGCGGCCTCCAGGATGCGCTCGCGCAGCTGCTCGGCCGCGTCGCGCGATGGCCGCCCGGAACGCTGCTTGGCGGAAGGGGACGCGGAACTTTGGGTTGCTTGCGGAGTGCTCGGCGGCATGCGCCTCAGTTGACGTTATAGCGGGACGTTGCGGCCGCAGCTCACTGCGGCGGGTAGTACCCCTGAGGCGCAGGGTAGTTCGCCGGCGGCGGTGCATAGTAGCCGGGAGCAGGAGCAGGGTAGCTATAGACGGGCGGCGGCGCGTAGCCGCGGGCGTACGCTGGCGGGTAATACGCTTGCGGCGGGTAATAGGCCTGCGGTGGGTAGTAGGCCGGCGGCGGCCCGGGATCGGCAATTGCGCCGATGATCGCGAACGGCGCGGTGATGATCGCCGCGGCGACTCCGGCTACCGCGGCGACGGCAGCCAGCGGCCAGGGGCCGTGTCCGTACCCATAGCCATACCCGTGACCGTATCCGTATCCACGATAGTATCCGTATCCGTGACTGTATCCGTGACCGTATTCGTGACCGTATCCTTGGGCCATCGCGGCATTGACGGGAGCAAGACCCAGAGCAAGGAGCGGCAAGGCAATAAGCAGCGCGACTCTTGGCTTTAGCATGATCGGGACCTCCGAAAAGACGTTCGCGTTCTTGCTATATATAAAAGGAATCGTAGGTCACGCAAAAATAAAACGCAACGGTGGCGTTGCATTAATTTGTAACAACAATAAATGCGCATGCCGATCAAAGGGATACATCACGGCACCAGTATCCCTGGCCGGATCCGCCCATCGGGGCTCCTCGCCTAGCCAGGCCGTGGCCGCCCAGGCGAGCGAGGCCGGGCGCCGATGAATTCCGGCCCCTAGACCAGATCGTGGCTCCAGTGCAGGATCCGCGGCTCCTTGCGGGCCGTGGGCCCCGCATCGTCGGCCGGCACGCCGACGATGATCGGCGCCAGCACCGTGAGCGAGGCGGGTATTTCCAGCTCGCGCCGCATCTCTTCGAGGTTCAGAGCGGCCGCGGCCGAGCCGATCACGCAGCTGCCCAGCCCTGCCGCGTACGCCGCTAGCACGATGTTCTCCGCGGCGAGCCAGCAATCGGCCGCAAGGAACGGGGCATCGGCCAAGCCGCACACTAGGATGAGCGTGCCCGCGTTGTAGAAGATGTTGAAGGCCGGATCAGCAAAGGGATCCGGTCCGTGCCGGTGCCGCTCGACGTGTAAGCGCTGCATCTGTAGCGCATGCAGCGGCTTGGCCAGATCCGAGATCCGGCGCAACTGCGCCTTGTCCTGCACCACCACGAAGGCCCACGGTTCCTGGTGGACGGCGGTCGGCGCATGAACCGCGGCCAGCAGAAGGCTCCTTACTTGGCCCCGCGTGAGCACGTCGGGCTTGAAATTGCGCACCGAGCGCCGGCCTCCCAGGGCCTTGCCCAGCGGCATGGAAAACGGCAACTCGCTCATATCGCCCATGATGTCCTCCCTGCTCGATGCGCCAGCGTACCGCGGCGCGCCGACCGGCGCCTTGACGTGGGCGAAGCAAAGTGCTTGGTCTGAACTTGGGCGCTCCGTTCAGGAAAACAACCAAGTGGCGGCGCTAGCGCATTCGCGAGGCGATATGCATCGTGCGTCCGGCAACCATGAAGTCGCCATACCCCAGGTGATGAATCGTCCGAGGATGCTTCTTGCCGCGGTCGATCCACGCCCGCTTCACCTCCCACACCAGCAGGCCATAGCGCTTGGCCATGCGCACATCGGCCAGCACGCACTCGAGATTGGCGTAGCACTCGGCAATCAGCGGCGCCTGGACCAGCGAGGCCTTGCGCGGCGTCAGTCCGATGTTCCCGAACTTGTCGACGTCGCGCCCGGAGCAGTTGCCACAGGCGACCACTTTCTTGGCGATTTCCACGGTGGGAATCGCGATCACGCATTCGCGCGTGCTGCGCACCGTCTCGTAGGAGTAATTGCGATCGCTGATCACGCAGGCCAGCAGTGGCGGCTCGAACTCGACCATCATGTGCCAGGACATCGCCATGACGTTGGGAACGCCGCGCCGGCAGGTGCTCAGCAGCACCACCGGTCCGGGCTCGAGCAGCCCGTACACCTTGGCAAGGGGAAAGGCACCCATCATTTGCGGTTCGTCTTACTCGCCTCATCGCGCGCACCGGCGCCCAACCGGATCACGGCGAGGAAGACGGTAGCGCGGTAGCGGCGCCGCGGCTTGATCCTTGGCAAGAAGCAAGGTCCGCGACGGGAACGATTTGGGCGGTGATGTGCTCCTGCGCGTTGTGATGCGTGCCGCTTGCATGCTCGTGCGGCGGGGTCAAGGGCACCCAGCCGCGCGCGCAGCATGCCCCGGGGGCAACGAAGGGGCGGCGGGCCAGTAGCTCCATGCGAGCCAAGCTTGCCCCGGATCGTCGAACGGCCCCCAGGAAAAACAATTTCCTCAGCGTGCGGGCGGCTTTGGTGACCAGGCCGGACGGGAAGTGCGCGATGAGTCCACGATGTGACCAGGTAACGGCCCGACCATGGCGTCGGCGTGCGGCTGGAATGGAGAACCCAGAATTCTCGCCCCTCGGCGAACCCTTGCTCGTTGTCGGCATCCAGGATGCCGTAGGGCGATGTTCACGCTGTGGGCCAAGAAGCCGAATGCGCCAGCATGCATTCGAATAGACTTGCGAGCGAGCGCAACCCACGCCGAAATCCGCGAACGCAATTACAGGCCTGCCGATCATGGTGACGAGCAAACCCAAGGGGAGGCATGACCCGGCGAAACGCCGCAGGCTTGCCCGCCCCGTGACGGCGCTGCCGGCGCCTCGGCCAAAAAAGGCGCGCGTCCCAGCCATGGAACGAAAGTCCCGGCGCGATGCGCATCAGCAAAATGCGCTTGCCGTGCTCGAGCAATTCCGTCTGATCTTTCGCTCGGCGAAGAAGCACTTCCAGTGGGTCCAGCAGCGCACCGGCGTGAGCGGTGCGCAACTGTGGGTGCTGGCCGAACTGCACCGCCGGCCCGGCATCCGCGTCACCGAGCTCGCGCGCGCGATGGCGGTGCATCAATCGACCGCCAGCAACCTGCTCGAGCGCCTGGAAAAGCTGCGCCTGATCCAGCGCGAGCGCTCGCCTGCGGACCAGCGGGTCGTTCATCTGTCGCTGACCGATGCGGGGCGCGAGGCGATTGCGCGCGCACCCATGCCGCTCGAGGGGGTGCTGCCCGATGCACTGCGCTCGCTCGCTCACGAAGACCTGCTGGCGCTGCAGCAGCAGCTGGTGCAGCTCGCAAAGCGCATGAAGGTACGCGACCGGGCGGGCAAACGCATTCCCCTGGCCGAGATGTGAAAGAGGGCGGTATCCGCGTGCGGAGCCGCCCAAGCACCGCTTGCTACCGACAGTACCGGCTGCCGGTGGACAGCGATCTCACTTCCAGGTATCGATGAAGTCGGTGCGCCGGTTCTCATGCCAGCAGCTCTCGTCGTGGCACAGCGCGCGCGGCTTCTCCTTGCCCAGGCTCACGGTCTCGATGCGCGCCTCCGGAACGCCCAGCAGGACCAGCCTCTTTTTCACGGCTTCCGCGCGGTGCTGCCCCAGGGCCAGGTTGTACTCGCGGCTGCCGCGCTCGTCACAGTTGCCCTGCAAGGTGACGTGGTCCTGCGTATACGTGTTGGCAAGGTTTGCATGCTCGGTGATCACCGAGAAGCCTTCGGGCTTGATGGCGTAGTTGTCGAAATCAAAATAGACGCTCTGCTTGTCCAGGCCAACTTTCGTGCGCTCGAACACCTGCATCGGCGTCTCCATCTGGACCACGGGCGCCGGATTTGCGGGCGGTGGTGGCGGTGGCGGTGGCGCAGCCTCGGGTGTCTTCATCTCCGGCGCAGGGGCGGGGGCGGGGGGCGGAGTCGTGGTCGAGCAAGCGGCCAGGAGCGACGCTAGCGCTAAGAGAGTAATGCGTTTCATGATCGGATCGATTCCCTAGGAATGTTGGGGGAAAGATAGACTACTCTTCGACAAGTATGCCGATTATTACATTTGTGCAAATATATTAGCATTGATAACTACGCCGCAGTTGGGCAGCCATTTTCGCTGCCGCTGCGCCGACCCGCGGGAGTGGGTCCCNNGCGAGGGACGCGGCCGCATGTGGGGGCGCAGCCTGCGCTGCGGCGGTTCCCGGCGGGGGCTTGCCGCCAGCGCCATTCGAGGCTGGCCTGGCTGTGGTTGCGAAGGAGATAGATCATGCGCTTTGCCAAGGGTTTGTTGCCCGTGCTGCTCCTTCTTTCGGCCTGCAGCACGGTTCAAGTGGGCCGGAACTTCGATCTTGCGGCATTCGAAGCACGGGTCCAGCGCGGCGTGAGCACGCGAAACGACGTGCGCGGCTGGCTGGGCGCGCCCACCGGCATCGGGGTTTCCCTGGAAACGAACGGCGATCGCTTCGAGCAGTGGACGTACTACGCCGGCGAGGGTGATCTGCCCAACCTGAGCGACGCCCACCTCAAACTGCTGCAGATCAAGTTCGATCAGCAGGGCGTGGTGCGCGCCTACAATTGGAGCGGCGAAGCAAAGTAGTCGTCTTGACTTGGCTGGCTGTCGAGTACCACAATCGGGCGCCGCGTTCGCAGTGCGGCTGCGCCGAATTCCACCAGAGGGGCGCTTGCGTTTGCCATGTTCCAGGGGCGTAATCGCCAACTTTCTTGAGCTCGCGAAGCCGGGCGCGGGCGCTGCGTCTGGCTCCAATCTTTGAGCGCTTGATCGGGCACGGTCAGCGGCCAGGCGCCATGTCGATTAGCGCATTGTGAATGCTTCGAATGCCCAAGCGGGGACCGAGCGCCTTGCTAGCCGATCCGCGCAGACCGAGGATGCGCAGTTCGCTCGCCCGATAGTCCTGGGCGCCGGCCCGTCCCGTCACGACGAGGCGGCGCAATCAGCCCCTTTGGCGCACTGGCCCAATGCGAGTGTGAGGTCTTGCGCCGCTTGGCCTGCGGCCGAAGCACCATCGACCGAGCGTCGCAGTTGAACCCCTTGCCAAGCGCCGTGACCGTCCACCGGAAGCGCGGCAAGCAAGGGTTTGACGCCGGCAAGCCTATCCACTCTCGCGCGTTGCGGCAAGAAGACATGAAGCGGGTGGCCTCGTTGCGCCGGTATGAGCTGCGCCACTGGGGCAGGCTGCTACTGGCGCTGGCTGCATGGCTGGTCGCGACCGCCCCCGTCTTGGCCGACGACCAGCAGGCGGCACCTCAGGAGCTGCCGGAAGTGACCGTCATCGGGTCCAGCCCGGTCTCGGGTACCGGGATCCCGATCAATCTTTATCCCGGCAACGTCCAGACGATTTCCTCCAGGAATACCAGCGCCGGAACGTCGACCGTGAGCGATGCGCTCAATGCTGCCGTCGGCAGTGTCAACGTGAACGACACGCAGGGCAACCCGTTCCAGATGGACCTGGACTATCGCGGCTATACGGCCTCGCCCGTGCTAGGCACCCCGCAGGGACTATCGGTCTACGTCGACGGGATGCGGGTCAACGAACCGTTCGGCGACGTCGTTTCCTGGGACCTGATACCGCAGATCGCGGTAGCCAATGTGACGGTCATTCCGGGAACGAATCCGGTCTACGGCCTCAATACCTTGGGCGGGGCCCTGGCGATCAACACCAAGAGCGGCTTCGCGTATCCCGGTGCAAGCGTAAGCCTGGGGACGGGCTCTTTCGAACGCCGGACCGTTGACGCCGAGTACGGGGGACACCAAGAGAACACGGACTTCTACGTTGCCGGCAGTTTCTTCGATGACCATGGCTGGGCAAAATTCAATCCGAGCGTGGTGCGGCAGTTCTTCGCGAAGCTGGGATTCCAGGATGCCAAGACGGACTTGGATTTCTCGGTTCAATGCGTCAATGATTATCTGGCGGGCAATCAACTCGTCCCGCATTCGATGATCGAAGACGCGACGCAAGGGTATTCGCATCCGGACTACGCATCGACGCGCAATCTTGTGGCCAATCTGACGGGCAAGCGCCAATGGGATGCCGCCAACAGCCTGGAGGGCAACGTCTACTTCCGCGACATCCATCGCCAGATGTTCAACTCCAATATCAACGACCCCGTCGTTGCCGGTTCGCCCGATCAGGTCGCCGTGTGTACCTCCCTATACGGTGAGCCCTGCGCGGGCAACATCGAGACCGGGTACTCGCAAGATGTCTACGGGCTCAAGCTGCAGTATTCCAATCAGGGGACACTGCTGGGTACGCGGCAGTATTTTTCTGCCGGGCTCGACAGCGAATACGCGACGGTGGACTTTTCGCAGGCAAGCCAGTATGCGATGGTCGACGCGAATGCTGCCACTCTGGGCATCGGCGCCTTCACGCCGCAATCGAACATTGAGTCGCACAACACTACGACTGGGGTGTACGCGACCGACACCCTGGTTCTGGATCCGCGCTGGAGCCTCACGCTATCGGCCCGCTACGACAATTCCGCGATCGACCTCTCGGGGACGTCCGTCGATATCTTCGGAGATCGGGTCGCGGTCAGCGGCGATCATTCCTATCAACGACTCAATCCCGCGATCGGCGGTACCTTCGCCCTGACGCCGGGTGCGACGCTATTCGCCAACTATGCGCAGGGATTCAGAACCCCATCGGCGATCGAGCTGGCTTGCGCCGACCCAGCGCACCCCTGCGCCGGCGTGCCGAGCGCATTCTCGTCGGACCCGGGCCTCAAGGGAGTGCTCGCAAAGAGCATCGAGGTTGGAGGGCGCGGTCAATTCGGCGCCGGCTTCGGCTGGCGGATTGCCGGTTTCCACAGCGATCTGGCGAACGACATTCTTTTCAACCAATCGACGCTGACGACCGGCTATTTCTCGAACGTGGGCAAGACCCGCCGCGAGGGGGTCGAAATGGCTTTGGACGGAAAGCTTGCTCCGTTTGACTTTGTCATAGCGACGACCCTGCTCAACGCAACGTACCAGAGTTCCTTCGATGTTGCCGACACCGCCAATGCGGGGTCCACTTGCCCCGGCAGCGCCTGCGTTCCGGTTCAGCCCGGCGACCGGATTCCCGGCATTCCGCAGCTCATTGCAAAATTCAAATTGGGTTACCAACTAACGTCAAAGGTACGCCTCGATACTCTCGTGCAGGCGCAGGGTTCGAGCTATGCGCGGGGAGACGAGAACAATCTGGCGACCTTTGGCACGATTCCTGGCTTTTGCACGGTCAAGCTTGGCTTCACCCAAAGAATCAACGACACGTTCGAAATCAACGCTGGCGTTTCCAACTTGTTCAATCGACTCTACGCAAACTTCGGGATGCTTTCCAACAATGATCTACGAGGCGGGATTGCCGAGAATTTCTGGGCCGTTGGGCAGCCGCGTACATTCTTCCTCGGCTTGCGGGCGTTCCTGTAGGGTCGGCTTGCAACTGCCGTCGGAAGAGCACGACCGCGTTGCCGCAAGCCCGTGTTCGTCGCCTTCGGCAGCCCCTTAGTGGATTGCGACGCCCCAGGGAAGCTTGCCGACCGGAATATCGGCGATCCGCGTATTGCTGGCGGTGTCGATGACAGAGACCGTCCCGGAGCGACCGCAGGCAACGTAGAGCTTTGCGCCGTCGCTGGTCAGCGCCATGTTCCACGGCCGCTGGCCAACACCGATGGTTGCCACGGATCGCGCCAGTTGCGTGTCGATCACCGAAACGCTGGCATCGGCGCCATTGGACACATAGACCCAGCGGCCGTTCGGATGGACCGTGATGCCGTTGCTGCGCACGCCGGCCGTGATCGTGGTCTCGACCTTGTAGGTTTCGGTGTCGACCACGTACACGAGACTGGCCTTCTCCGCGGCAATGTAGGCGTGATGACCGTCCACGGAAAAGCCAATGCCGCGGGGACGCGCACCGACGGTAATCTGGGCTACTTCGCTGCGCGTGGCGAAATCGATGACGTCGACCGTTTCGCCTTCTTCGGCACTGACCCAAATGAGCGAACCGTCCGGCGAGAACTCGGCGTGCTCGGGATTCGTTCCCTTGACCTTCACCGAGAACGCCTTGGCCCGCGTGGCGACCTCGATGAACACGACTTCATTGCTCTCTTCGACCGCCACCACCACCCAGCGCCCGTCCGGCGAGATCCCGACTCCCTCGGGAGAAGGGCCAACTCTCATTGCGGCAGCTTGCGCACGCTTGTCCAGATCGATCACCGCCAGCTGGTCCGGTTGCTCGCTCACAAACAACGCGTGCTTGTCGATCGTGATGGCCGAGCCGCGGGGTTTGTCCCCGACCGGGATCTCCGCTACGACCTTGTCCGCACCGGTATCGATGACGCTGACGGTGCCCGAACCCTCGTTGGAAACGTAGGCAAGCTCCGTCGCGACGGCAAGAGCCGGCGCGAGGGCCAGTGCCGCCAGGGTCGAACGCAGGATCGAGTCGAGCATGGTCTTGTCCCGGAGAACGATTCAGAATTGCCCGCGCGGGCCGAAGGACATGCGTGCGAACAAGCCGTCGCGCGCGACGAAGGCATGGTGGAGCGCGGCCAGGATGTGTCCCACCACCAATGCGGAAAAAACAAACGCCAGCACATCGTGCGTGCCATTCAATAGACCGTAGATTGCCTTGTCGTCCGGCCCCCACAACGGCAACTCGATCTGGTTGAAGAACCGGATCCCGTGGCGGCTGAAGTTTGACGCGAGATATCCGGTAACCGGCATGGCAACCATGCAAACGTAGAGCAGCATGTGGCCCAACCCGGCGGCACGCAATTGCCAGTTGGCCATGATATTTGCGGGGTAGGCCGGCGGCCGGTGTCGCAGGCGCCAGAGGAGCCGCGCGAGGATGACCAGCGCCAGCAGCAGCCCGGTGGACTTGTGCAGATTGATGGCCAGCGCGCGTGTGGGTGTGCCACGCTCGAATTCACCGAGCAGCCAGCCGAAGCCCAGCTGCGCAAGGATCCCGGCGCCGACGATCCAGTGAAGCGACACGGCGATGCGGTCGTAGCGGTTTGGCTCGGATATGGTCATCAGTCGGGTGCGCTTGCCTAAAAGGTATAGGTGCCGCTTGCGCCCGCAAGATAGTTGCGAGCGGGCGCGGGCTCAAAGAAACGGCCGCTGGTCTCGTCGACGATAATCGATCCGGCGTAATTTTGACCAAAAAGGTTGTCGATTCGCGCGAAAGCGTTCACCTCCCAGGGCCCGGCGGCAAACCGGTAGCCGGTGCGCACGCCCAGGATCGCGTATCCAGGTGCCGCTTGGGAGTTTATATCGTCAACGTACATCCTGGACGATGCCCGCGCCTCGACCCCTGCCTGCCAGCCCGTCGGCGGCGTCCAACCCAGATCGGCATACGCGGTGGAGCGGGCAATCGACGGAATCTGGTTGCCGGCGGTCACCAGCTTATTCGGAGCGGGGCAGGGGGTCGTCAGACACGTCAAATACGCGTCTTTGTAAAAGGCGTTCAGGTAGGTATAGGCCAGTAGCGCCCGCCAATCCCCGGGCAAATTCTGCCGCCAGGAGAGCTCGATCCCGTCGCGCTTGGTGGCACCGGCGTTCTGGTAGACAGCGCGCCCGCCGGAATTAGTTTGCGTGACGATTTCGCTTTGCGTTTGGATCAGAAACACGGCCGCCTGGAATTGCCCCCCGTGGTCGAACCGGGTCTTGATGCCGATCTCGTAGTTGTCACTGTGATCGGACTGCAGGGCCGTGTTGAGCCCTGGCAAGCCATTGGGCCGGTACGCCAGTTCATTGAGTGTTGGCGTCTCAAAACCGCGTCCAACATTGCCGTATAGGCGCACGTCCTGGCTGGCGGCATACGCCAGCCCGACGACCGGGAGGCTTGCCTCGTAGGTCACGGAATTGTGGTCGCCTTGGCTCACCCCGGCGATCGGCGTATCGGTCGAGTTGAACTGGATCAGGCTGTGCCGGATGCCGGCCGTCGCGCTCCACGCGGGCAGAAACTGCCACAGGGCCTGGACATATTGGTCGAAGTCCCCGACGGTATTGGCCTGGTCGCGGCGCAGCGCACCGGTCACACCCAGCGCCGTCGGGGCCGCGTTGGGTCCGACATAGTTGAGGTATCCGGTACGCGCCTCGTCGAGGGCGTCGTAGGAAGCGCCGGCCGTGAGCGTGAGCGGGCCGGAGGCAAGATCCATGTGCCGTGTCCAGTGAAGATCGGTGCCCTCATAGTCGCGGCCCAGATCGATCACCCCGCCAGGGCTCGTCAGGGGCCTTTGGGTGGGCACCGGAATTGCCTGGAACTGCTGGGCGTTGCGATGCCCGCCGTACATCTTGAATTGCAGCGAATCGTCTGCGTCGAGGCTTCGATCGAAGACCGCCCCGATCTGGGTCTGATCAAAAGTCTTGCGGGTATCGAACTGGACTGCGACCGGGTCAACCGAGCGCGGGTTGGTGTCGAACTCCTTGCGCGTCAAGCCCATCGGATCCAGAGCGGTGGGCGAGGCCACGCTATTGACCACTAGCATCAAGTGACTTGAGGCATCGGGCGCTACGTCAAAGCGCGCGTTGGCGAAGTCTCGCACCGCGTCGCTATGGGCGCGATAGCCGTCGGTCTGAAAGTGTGTCAGGTCCAGATCGTAGCCTACGGCACCATTGGTTCCCGTCAGCTTGGTGGATTCGCGGACTTGGCCATAGCTGCCCGCCGCAACGCTTGGCGTAAACGTGGGGGGACC